>DASRJM010000276.1:0-3348 GCA_035649475.1 Acidimicrobiales bacterium | reverse complement strand
CGCAGGCGGGACCACGGCCACGCCTCGGTCAGGCCGGCGGCCGCGGCGGCGAGGGCCGGCGGGTCGGGGACGTGGCGGGACGGTCCCACGGCCGGGTGGAGGGCGGCGACCGCCGGCCACTCGGCGAGTCGGCCGCGACCGTCCGAGCGGACGGCGGCCTCGACGATGCGGTCGAGCCAGGCCAGCGTCCACAGCTCGGCGGAGCTCGCCGGCGGCGGCATCGTGGGTATCCCGAAGGCGCGGCGGCAGGCGTCGGCCACCACGCCCTCGGGCGGATCGGGCATCGGGGTGACGTCGTCGCCGTGGCGGAGCAGGCCGGCGGCCGCCCCGTCGCCGCCGATCAGCACGGTGACACGGACGCGGGGTGAGTCCGGGCCTGGGCGGGGCCGGCCGTCGGCGTCGAGCGGGTGGGCCCGGCCGGTGCTCGACACGCCGAGTGCCGTCCACCACGGCGGGGCGATGAACCGGAGCAGCAGCCGGAGCGGGTGGGCGCCGTCGAGGGCGAACGCCGACAGGCGCTCGGAAGGGTCGGTGCTGACCCGGAGGATGGCGCCGTGGACACCCGCCTCGGTGAGGTCTGCGTCGACCCCGCGGGCGAGTGCCATCAACTCGGCGCTGCCGCTCGGGGGCGGCCCCGCATGGTCGGACGGCGGGGTCGGGAAAGGGCCGGGCGGGTCCGCCGGGCCCGGCGGCTCGGCTGCGTTGCCCGCCCGGACGGGCACGTACGGGGGCTCGGGTGTGGTGCCGGCTCGCGTCGACACGGGCACGACCCGGGGGGCGCTCGGCACCGGGGCCAGACGGCCCCGGGCAGTGGTCGAGCGGTGGATGGGCGCGGTGGGTGAGGGGATTGTGGGGGGCATGTCAGCCTCCGGGCGCGTCGGGTCAACGGTCTCTGTCGGCGGTCACGTGCCGGAGGCCTCGCCGGCGGGGGGACCACGAGCCCCGTGGACCGAAACGTTACCCAGGGGGTGTGACAGTCACGAGAGGATGTGGGAATCCACGAATAGCGCCAGGCCGGCCCGACGGCGCTCGACGAGCATCCGGGTGAGGCGGGCGTCGCTGGCCACGTAGGCGTCGAGCTCGGCGGTGCCCAGCTCGTGGATGCGCTCGCGGTCGACCTCCACCGGGGTCAGTCCCACGACCCGGGCGATCGCCTTCAGCGAGCACGAGATGCCCAGGATCCTGCCCACGTCGCCGCGGTACATCCGGTAGCCGTCCACGTGCCGGTGGGCGTGCCACGCCGCCCGGTACGCCCCCGCGTGACCCGACAGTGGGTCGTGGCGGAGGACCACCGTGGGGTCGGGGACCAAGCGGAGACCGAGCCGGACGCCGCAGGCGGCGGAGCGGTCGGCGAGGAACGGCAGATCGAACGCCGCGCCGTTCCAGGTCGCCAGGATGCCCGGGGTCAGCGAGCGCAGGCGGTCGTCCAGGGCCTCCAGCAGCGCCGGCTCGGGGCCGGCGAAGATCTCCTCGCCCTCGGCCGTGGCCAGCGCGACGGTCACCACCGGGGAGACCGCCGGGTCGAGGCCGGACACCGAGGTGTCGGTCTCGATGTCGAGGCCGTAGACGGCGGGCGGCGGGGCCGGGGCCGTCACCGGACGGCCAGGGCCACGGCGACCCAGTGGCAGGCGTAGCCGACCAGCGTGCAGGCGTGGAACACCTCGTGGTAGCCGAACACCAGCGGCACGGGGTTCGGCCGGCGCAGGGCGTACACGACCCCGCCGACGCTGTAGGCCAGCCCGCCGGCGAGGATCAGCCCCACGATGGCCGGCCCGCCCTCCCGGGCCAGCGCCGGCAGCACCCCCACCGCCACCCAGCCCAGCGCCACGTAGAACGGTGTGTACAGCCACGCCGGCGCCGACAGCCACGCCACCCGGAACACGACGCCCGCCAGGGCACCGACCCAGACGACCGCCAGCACGACGTCCCGGGCGGTGCCGTCCAGCAGCGCCAGGCACACCGGCGTGTAGGTGCCGGCGATCATCAGGAAGATGTTCGAGTGGTCCAGCCGGCGCAGTAGCGCCAGCCGCCGGGCGCCCCACGTGCCCCGGTGGTACAGCGCGCTGACGCCGAAGAGCACGCCGCTGGCCACGGCGAACACCACGCAGCCCCAGCGCTCGGCCTCGTCCTCGGCGATCCCCACCAGGACACCGCCCAGCACCAGCGACACGGGGAAGGCGACCAGGTGCAGCATCCCCCGCAGCCGGGGCTTGGCCAGGGGACCGCCCACCGCGTCGCCGGCGGTGGCGGGCGCGAGCGACATGGCCCACAACCTAACGATCGGCCGCGCGCGAGGACGCTCTACAGGATCTGGCGGAGGAACGCCTTCGTGCGGTCCTCGGTCGGGTCCTCGAAGAAGTGCTCGGGCGTGCCGACCTCGACGACCTGGCCGTCGGACATGAACACCACCCGGTCGGCGACCTCCCGCGCGAAGCCCATCTCGTGGGTGATCACGATCATGGTCATGCCCGACCGGGCCAGCTCCTTCATGACGTCGAGGACCTCGGCGATCATCTCCGGGTCGAGCGCCGAGGTCGGCTCGTCGAACAGCATGATCCTGGGCTGCATGGCCAGGGCCCGGGCGATCGCCACCCGCTGCTGCTGGCCGCCCGACAGCTGGCCCGGGTACTTGTCGGCCTGCTCGGGGATCTTGACCCGCTCGAGCATCTGCGTGGCGAGCGCGTTGGCGTCGGAGCGGTTCATGCGCCGGACCTGGCGGGGCCCGAGCGTGATGTTCTCCCGCACGGACAGGTGGGGGAACAGGTTGAACTGCTGGAACACCATGCCGACCTCGCGGCGGATGCCCTGGATGTTGCGCAGGTCGTCGGTCATCTCGATGCCGTCGACCACGATCGTGCCCCGGTCGTGTGACTCCAGCCGGTTGATGCATCGGATCAGCGTCGACTTGCCCGAGCCGGAGGGGCCGATGACCACGACCACCTCCTGGCGGGCGACGGACAGGTCGACGCCCCGCAGGGCCTGGAAGTCGCCGAACCATTTCTCGACGGCCCGGCAGTCGATCATCGCGTCGGGCGCGGGCCCGTCGCCGTTCGGACCGTCGGCCGGGGCGTCTGTGGCGGTGGCGTCGGTCATCGGCGGTCTCCGATCCCCAGCCGGCCCTCGAGGCGCCGGCTCTCGCGCGACATGGTGTAGCAGCCCGCCCAGTAGATGAGCGCCACGAAGGCGAACGTCACGGTGTGCAGGCCCTGGCCGAGGAACTCGGGCTGGCTCGACGTGTTCTCGGCCACCTCCAGCAGCTCGACGAAGCCGATGATCTGCAGCAGCGAGGTGTCCTTGAACAGGCTGATGAACTGGCCGACCATCGCCGGGATCACCGCCCGCAGCGCC
>DASRJM010000275.1:0-3250 GCA_035649475.1 Acidimicrobiales bacterium | reverse complement strand
GCATCTCCCACGAGACCGAGATCGACGTCCACCTGGTCGAGAACGCGCTGGAGTCGGTCGTCCTCGGCGCCGGCCGCTGCATCGAAGACCCCGCGGCCCTGCGGGTGGCGTTCCAGTCGGGCCGGTAGGTCTAGGTCGATTTGGCGGCGCATACGTCGCCATCTCGGCGTATGCGCCGCCAAATCGTCAATGCCGCACCTCGTGCGTCAGCCCGCAACCCCGGCAGCGGGCGGTCCAGCCGGTCGGCGTGACCTGGGTGGCCAGCCACCTCCCGCAGTCCGGGCAGTAGTGCCACGGGTCGGCGTCCCGGCCGCAGCCGCCGCACTCGCCGGTGCGCCTGCCGCAGCCGGTGCAGAACATCAGATGACCTTGGACAGCGACCCGATCGGCATCTTGAGTCCCTTGAGCATGACGATGTCCTGCTGGGGCGAGCGGCCGAGCGTGGTCAGGTAGTTGCCGGTGATGAGGGCGTTGATGCCGGACGTCATGCCCATCTCCTGCAGCTCCCCCAGCGTGACCTCCCGCCCGCCGGCGTAGCGCAGGATCACGTCGGGCAGCGCCAGGCGGAACAGGGCGATCCAGCGGATGGCCTCCAGCGCCGCCATGATCGGCCGGTCCGCGAGCGGGGTCCCGGGCCGGGGGTCGAGGAAGTTGACGGGCACCTCGGCGGGGCCGACCTCCCGCAGCTCCCCGAGCAGCTCGATGCGCTGGGCGGGGGACTCGCCCATGCCGAGCAGGACGCCGCAGCACAGCTCCATCCCGTTGTCCCGCACGAGGCGGCAGGTGGCGAAGCGTTCGTCCCAGGTGTGGGTGGTGACGATGCGGGGGAAGAACGACCGCGCGGTCTCCAGGTTGTGGTTGTACCGGTGGGCGCCCGCGCCGGCCAGCCGCCCCGCCTGCTCGGGGGTGAGGATGCCGGCGCTGACGGCCACGTTGAGCCCGGTCTCGCGGCCGACCAGCCCGACGACGTGCTCGAGGTGCCGCATGAGCCGCTCGTCGGGGCCGCGGACGGCGTACACCAGGCAGAACTCGCTGGCCCCGACCTCTGCGGTCTCCCGCGCCGCGGCCAGCACCTCGTCGTCCCGGAGCAGCGGCAAGGCCTTCACGGGGGTGTCGAACTTGGCCGACTGGGAGCAGAAGTGACAGTCCTCGGGACACCCGCCGGTCTTGGCCGACAGGATCCCCTCGACCTCCACGGTGTCCCCGCACCAGGCCACCCGCACGGCGTGCGCGGCGTCGGCCAGGGCGGGCACGTCCTCGTCCGGCAGGGCGGCCAGCGCGGCCAGCTCGCCCAGCGTCAGCTGCCGCCGCTCCCCGACCACGGCCCGGCGGGCGGCGTCGATTATCACGGGCACGGGTCGGGGCTCGGGCACGGCGTGACGCTAGCCGCCACCCGCCCGCCGCCCCGCCGCCGAGGGGGCGCTCGTCAGCCGTGGTCGTCTTCCCGGCCGCCGACGTCTTCCGCGGCCTGGCGGACCTGCCAGTCCCGGTCCGCCCGCGCCCGCTCGATCGCGGCGTCGACCTCGGGGCCTGCGAACGGCGCCAGGGCCAGGACCGCCCGGCGGCGGACGGCGGGGCGGTCGCTCGTGGCGACCAGGATCGCGGGCAGGCCCGCCGGGTCGCCGATGGCCCCCAGGGCCGCGACGGCGGCCTCCCGGCACAGCGGGTCCTCGTGACCGGTGGCGACGGGCACCAGGGCGTCGACCACCCCGGGCTCGGGCGGCTGGCGCTCGCCGCACGCCCACGCTGCCGCCTCCACCACGGCGGGGTCCTCGTCCCGCAGGGTGGGCGCCAGCCTCGGCGCCCCGTCGCCGGGCCGTGGGGCTGCGAGCTCGGCCGCCCGGGCCCGGACCTCGGCGGCCGGATCGGCGAGGCCGGCGGCGAGGTCGTCGTCGGTCAGGCCCCCGGCCCGCGCCAGCGCCCCCAGCGCGGTGGCGCGCACGGCCGGCACGTCGTCGGTCAGGAAGTCCCGGGCCGCGGCGATGTCGCCGGTGTGCCCGGCCACGGCCGCAGCGCGGCGGCGCGCCACGTCGTCGGCTAGCTTGCGCGTCACCGACCGCCCACCAGGGGAGACGAGGCTTGACGGTCGACGAATCGACCCGCTCCGCACGCCACGAGCAAGCTGCGGCCACCCGGCGCCAGCTGCTGGCGGCGGCGGTGGACGTGTTCGAGGAGCGTGGCTACCAGGGTGCCACCGTCGGGGCGATCACCGACCGGGCGAGCACGGCACACGGAACGTTCTACCTCTATTTCCGCAACAAGGAGGACGCGTTCTGCCAGGCCATGGAGGCCGTGATCGTCGACGAGTTCGCCGCCGAGGTCATGGTCCCGCTCACGGACGAGCCCCGGGCGGCGATCGAGGGCGGCATCGGGCGGTTCGTGGCGTTCTACCGCCGCCACGTCGGCCTGTGGCGAACGCTGCTGGAGGGCATGCTGGTGTCGCCGAGGGTGCAGGAGCTGTGGCTCGAGCTGCGCCGCGACATGGTGCTGCGGCTGTCGGAGGGGTTCGAGTCCCAGCAACGCGGCGGCGCCACTCGCCCCTTCGACCCGGCCATGGTCGCCCACTCGCTGGCGGCGATGACCGAATGGTCCGCCTTCACCCACCTGGTCCTCGGCCAGCCCGGCGGGGATGATCGGGGCCCGGACGCCCTGGTCGCCACGCTGAGCGACCTCTGGTACCGCGGGCTCTACGGCAAGGTCCCGGAGGACGAGCCCTAGAGCCGGCCTAGAGCCTGCGCCCCGGCCACGGCCATCCCGGCCACGATGACGGCCGCCGCCGTCCCGATCACGACCACCAGCGCGAACAGCCCGACTCCGGCCTTCAGCCGAGTTCCGAGCGGCACCCGCAAGGGCACGATGACCCCGTCCCGCGTCGGCCGCGACCGCCGCCGCCCGGGCGTCCCGTCCCCCGGCGGCACGAGGACCACGGGCTCGTCGACCGCCGGCAGGGACTCGGTAGTCCCGTCGTGCCCGTTGCCCCCGGGAACGGCCACGGGAACGACCAGGCTCCCGGCCGGACCCCCGGCGCCGTGGCCGGCGTGCGCTGGCTCGCTGCTCGCTGGTGCGGCGGTCGCCGTGGCGCTGGCGGCGGGGAGCTCGCTGGTCGCCGGCACGGTGGCGGTCGGGGCCAGCGCGGGCTCGCTGGTCGCCGGCGGCTTGGCCACGGTCGGGCTGGTGGCGGTGGTCGGGGTCGGGGCCGGGTCGCTGGTCGCCGGCGGCTTGGCCACGGTCGGGTTGGTGGCGGTGGTCG
>DASRJM010000274.1:0-3209 GCA_035649475.1 Acidimicrobiales bacterium | reverse complement strand
CTCGGCCACGCTCGACAGCGCCGGGGCCGGACCGAGGCCCGTGAACACGGCGAGCCCGAGAGCGCCGGCGACCAGGCCGCTGGCCAGGCCGACCCGGATCTTGGTGGGGGAGAGCTGCATGGCGGATGTCCTCTCTGGGTTGCTTCCCGCTTGGTGGCACCACCGTGCGGGAGCCGCCGCTAAGGCCGCGTCGTCCGTCCCCTAAAGGATGGCTAATCGTCCCCGCCGCCGTGGTCGTCGGCGTCGTCGTCCCCGCTGCGGGTGCCGGTGGCGTCCTCGACGCGCTCCTGCGGGCCGCCGTCCCACCAGCCGTCGATGCGGCTGCGCCCGGCGGGTCCCTCGAACTCGACGCGCCAGCCCCCGCCGTCGTGGGGGTTGGACCGCACCGTGTAGCCGGTCCACGGCGTGGCGGTCAGCCCGACCACGCCATCCGGGCCGAACGACAGCACCGCCGTCCCCCCTGTCACGGGGTACGACCGGAGCACGGTCGTGACCACCGGGGCGGCGGGTGCGGTCGTGGGCGGCGGCGCGGGGCTGGTGGTCGTCGGGCCGGACGTGGTGGTGGCCGTCCCCCGGGCGCCGGTCGGCGTGGCGGTGCCGGCCAGCTCGGCCTCCACGTCGGCCGCGCTCAGCGTCGCCGGCCGCTGGTCGGTGACCTGGTCGCCGACCAGGCCGACGCCCTGCCAGGCGACCACGGCCGCGACCACGGCGGCCACCGCCCACGCGACTCCGAGGGTGAGTATCCGCCGCACCGGCTCATCCTCGCGTTCGCAGGTCACGGCGTCCGAAAGGGAGTCCTAAGGATGTCCTAAGGACTCCGGGTGGTCGAGGGGGCCGACCTACGGTGGTGCCCGTGGCCGCCGTGCTGGTGATCGAGGACGACCTCCCCATCCGCGAGTCGGTCGCTCGCGGGCTCGTGGCCGCGGGGCACGTCGTGCGGACCGAGGCGACCGGCGCCGCGGCCCTGACCGCCTCGGTCGATTGGCGCCCCGACGTGGTCGTGCTCGACCTCGGGCTGCCCGACATCGACGGCGCCGACGTGCTGCGCATGCTGCGGGGCGTCTCCGCTGTCCCGGTCATCGTGGCCACGGCTCGCGACGACGAGACAGAGATCGTGCGCCTGCTCGACGGCGGCGCCGACGACTACGTGGTCAAGCCCTACTCGGCCGCCCACCTGGAGGCCCGCATCCGGGCGGTCCTGCGCCGGTCCGACGCCGCGGGCGGGGAGGACGGCGCCGGGGAGCTGGTGGTCGGCGACCTGGTGGTCGCCCCGGCGCTGCGGCAGGCGACGCTCGACGGCCGCGAGCTCGACCTGACACGCCTGGAGTTCGACCTCCTCGCCCACCTGGCGCGGCGCAGCCCCGAGGTCGTCACCCGCCGCGAGCTGCTGGCCGAGGTGTGGCAGCAGCCCTACGGCGGGACCGACAAGACCGTCGACGTCCACTTGTCGTGGCTCCGGCGCAAGCTCGGCGAGACCGGCACGGAGCCCCGCTACCTGCACACGGTCCGCGGCGTGGGGGTGCGCCTCGCCGCCCCTGCGACGCCCGCCGGCGACGGCTAGGCCGCGGTGCGGCGCCGGATCGTCCTCGTGGTGGTGGCCACCACGACCCTCGTGGTCGTGGCCTTCGCCATCCCGCTGGGGGCGCTGATCCGCTCGGTGGCGCGGGACCGGGCCACCGCCGCCGCCGAACGGGACGTCGCCTCGCTGTCGCCGACCCTGTCGGTCCCCGGCGTCACGCCCGAGATGGTGATGACCGCCATCGACACCACCGGGACGGGCGCCGACGGCCGGATGGCCGTGTGGCTGGCCGACGGCACCGTGGTGGGCGACCCCGAGGGCGCCGACGAGCCCGCCGTGCGCCTCGCCCGGGAGCAGGGTCAGGCGTTCAGCCTGTCCGAGGGTGGCGACCTGGAGCTGTACACACCGGTGGTGACCGGGACCAACGGGACCGCGGTGGTGCGGGCCCTCGTGCCCGAGGCGCTGCTCGACGACGGCGTGACCACCGCCTGGCTGGCGCTGGCCGGCGTGGCGGTGGTGCTGATCGCGGCGGCCGTCGTCGTCGCCGACCGGCTGGCCCGGTCGGTGACCCGGGACGCCACCGAGCTGTCCGGGACCGCCCGGGCGCTGGCCTCGGGGCAGGGCGACGCCCGGGCCGTCCCCGGCCCGACGCCGGAGCTGGCCGACGCGGCGCTGGCGCTCAACATGCTGGCCGACCGCATCGACGAGCTGCGGGCCGCCGAGCGGGAGCGGGTGGCCGACCTGTCCCACCGCCTGCGGACCCCGCTCACCGCGCTGCGCCTCGACGCCGAGGCAGCTGGCGACGACGCCCTGGTCGCGGACGTCGAGCGGCTGGAGGCCGCGATCTCCGAGCTGATCCGCAGCGCCCGCCGGCCGCTGCACGCCGGCGCGGTGGCCGCCACGTGCGACCTGGCCGAGGTGGCGCAGGAGCGGGCCCGGTTCTGGAGCGCCCTCGCCGAGGACGACGGCCGGGCCTGGGAGCTCGACGCCGATGGCGTCCGCGGGCCGTGCGTCGTTTCGCTCTCGGGCGAGGCGGCGGCCGCCGCCCTCGACGCCCTGGTCGGCAACGTGTTCGCCCACACCCCCGAGGGCAGGCCGTACGCGCTGCGGCTGCGGTGTGGGAACGGGTGGACCACGCTCGACGTCGAGGACGCCGGGCCCGGCATCGACGCCCCCGACGAGGCCGTGGGCCGGGGCGAGACGGGAGCGGGGTCCACCGGGCTGGGCCTCGACATCGCCCGCCGGGCCGCCGAGTCGGCGGGCGGGACCCTGGCGGTCGACCGCAGCTCCGTGGGCGGCGCCCGCGTCCGGCTGGCGCTGCCCCTGGTCGGCGGGCACCAGATTTCGGAAGGCTCTCGTCGTCACATCCCGCGCCATCGACCGTGACGCCGGTGCCGCGTCCCGGCTGGCACGATGGCGGGCATGGCCGACCCCTCCGTCGCCCCGGCGATCGCGGCGCCACTGGGCGACGTGGAGACCGACCGGCTATCGCTGCGGCGCGTCACGCCTGGCGACCTCGACGAACTGGCGGCCCTGTCCGTCCAGGCCGAGGTGTGGCGGTTCCCGTACGGTCGAGGTCGGGTGGCGGTTCGCGCCGTCGGCGTGGGGGCGGGGCCACGCGACCGAGGGGGCGACGGCGGCGCTGGACGAGGCGTTCACCACGCTGGGGCTGGCCGGCGTGTGCTCGCTC
>DASRJM010000273.1:0-8832 GCA_035649475.1 Acidimicrobiales bacterium | reverse complement strand
CGCCCTTGGTGCGGGGCTCGGCGTCGGCCAGCACGGCGGCGAGCACGCCGATCACCGCCCCCAGCGCCTCCCGGGCGGCCCAGCCGGGGGCCTCGATGGCGGCCCACGCGGGGCCCAGCTGCTCGCGCAGGGACGCCTCGTCCGCCCCCAGCGCGCCGGGCCCGAACACGCCGGCGTCGCTGCGGGGCACCACGTGCGGCATGCCTCGCAGCCCGACGATGCGCAGCAGCGACCGGTCGTCGTGGAGGGCGTCGTCGACGTCGCGCGGCCTGAGCTTGGCCACGCGGGCCGCCAGCGACAGGGCGGCCGTGCCCGGGGGCGCGTCCTGGACGCCGACCACCGCCGCGGCGTCGAGCAGCCCGCCGGCAGGCAGGCGCTCGTGCAGGTGATGGGCGGATACGCGGTAAGCGACGGCTTGGTCTGCCGTCACCCTGCCCCCAGAGCGAGTGCGCATTCCGTTGCCGACCATACGACGCACCCGGCGGCGGTGCGCCCGCTGTCGCACCGCGTGCCCGCCCGACCGCGCTGGGAGCTCGCGGGGCCCTCAGCCCCCGGCCGTACGGGACCGGACGTGCCGCGCGAGCGCCGCAACGTAACCCTCGGTGGCGCGGGCCTGCTGGCGGCGCGCCACCGGTCCGCCCAGGCGCACGAGCGGGTGGCGCGGCCGGGAGAAGGCGTACACGTCCGCCCGCACGGTCCCGCCGGCGTCGCGCTCGACGACGAACGCCTCCTCGCCGCTGGCCGGGTGGACGGGCAGCGTGCCGTACCCGAACCCGACCCGGTCCGGCCCGTCGACCGCCCACACCACCCGGCAGGTCGCGATCACGTGGACGGCGGGCGCCAGCGGGACGTCCACCAGGACCTCGGTGCCCTCGGCCACGGCCGCGTCGTCGGGCAGCACCCGGAACCCCTGGCCCCGGTGCAGTACAAAGGCCTGCAGGCCCTCGGCCGCGGCCGCGAACACGGCGTCGCCCTCCCCCAGCGTGCGGGTGACGCGCGCGTGGTGGTAGCCGGCCGGCAGGCGGTCGGCGTCGGCGGTCGCCCCCACCTCGGGATAGGTCAGCGGCGCGCCGGCCACCTCCGCCAGGATCTGGGCCAGGCGAGCCTCGGGGGGCCGTCCGAACAGGAACACGTCCTCAACGCTCCCACAGGAGACGACGGTAGGGTCAGACGCCATGAAGTGCCCGGTGTGCGACGTCGCCCTCTCGATCTCGTCCCGCGAGGGCGTGGAGATCGACTTCTGCCCGCAGTGCCGCGGTGTGTGGCTCGATCGCGGCGAGCTCGACAAGGTCATCGAGCGGGCGTCCGCGGCCATGGCGACGACGGGAGGCCGCGAGCGCCGCGACGACGCGCCGCAGCCTCGCTACGAGGACGAGCGCCGCTACGAGCGCGAGCGCTACGACGACCGCGACCGCCGCTACGACGACCGCGACCGCCGCTACGACGGCCGGGACCACCGGTACGACGAGCGCTACGACAAGCGCCGGAAGAAGAAGCGGTCGTTCCTCGACGACCTGTTCGAGTTCGACTGAGGCGCCGCTAGCCGAGCTCGTGGAGGGCGGCCCGGAGCGACTCCAGCTCGCCCACCACGCCGTCCAGCTCCGCGTCCAGGGCACCGGCGCCGGTCGTGCCCAGCGCCACCTCGGCCGCGCTGGCCACTGCCGCGCCGAGTCGGGCGTCGAGCAGGGCCAGGCGCTCGTCGGTGTCGTCGAGGGCGTTGAGCAGCCGCTGGACCGAGGCGAACCGCTGGGCCAGGACCGCCTCAAGCTCGTCGTCGCCCTCGGTCCGCCGCGCCCGCTTGTAGTCGTCGACAACCCGGTCCGGGTCGAGCGTCGCCAGCGTGCGTTCGATCTCTCCGGCCCGCGCGGCCGTGTCCCACACCGCCAGCACGCCGGCGTCGAGCCGCTCGCCGGCCGAGACCAGCTGGTCCCGCACCGGTCCCTCCCGCACGCCGGCGAGCAGCGCCGCGAACCGCCGGCGGGCGTCGAGGG
Organism: Acidimicrobiales bacterium; assembly: GCA_035649475.1. Lineage (GTDB taxonomy): Bacteria > Actinomycetota > Acidimicrobiia > Acidimicrobiales > VFJN01 > ZC4RG19. Next base: position 6,841 of record DASRJM010000273.1, on the reverse strand, counting down.
CGTCGGCCACCGACGGCGCGAAGCGGGGCGACACGGCGGCGGGGTCGACGTGGGCCAGGGGGTCCGGCGGCGGTCGCCGGCGTCGCAGCATGACCCCGGACCCTACCGGGTGCCCCCTCGTTGGAAGGTGAGCCGATCGGTCACGTCATTCCGGCCACTGTGGTCTGTGCTTCCCGCTCTTGCTGCTTCGCAGCGGGCCGCTCGGGCCACGGCCGCGCCTGTCGGCGCAACCTCAGTCGGCCGTCGCGTCGTAGCGCATGGCACCGACCACGTTGCCGGACGGGTCGGCGAACCACACCAGGTCACCGATGCCCGAGAGCGTCGTCTTCTCCATCAGCACCTCGCCCCCGTTGGCCCGGACCGCGGCGGTGACCGCGTCGACGTCGTCGACGGCGACCGTGCACTCGAAGCCGGTGGTGGGCCGGCCGGGGGCGAGGTCGCGGCGGGCCTGAAGGGCGGCCGCGTTGGCCGGCGGAGTGCCGTCGGCCGTGTGGATGTGGAAGAACTCGGGCGGCCCCCACGCCTCGAACGTCCAGCCGAACACGGCTCCGTAGAACCGGCGGGCCGCGGTCATGTCGTCGGCGTTGATGGCGAAGTGGGCGAGGTGCCCCGACGGAACGGTCATGGGGCGAACTGTACGGACCCGCCCGACTGGCGCACCGCCGCCGGTGCGGCGGAAGATGTCGCGGATGCGACAGGAGGGCGAGCCCCTGGCCCGCGGGTACGCGGTGACCCACCCGCCGGGCACCGTCGCACTCCCCCAGCCGCCGGGCTGGCACCAGCTGCTGCTGGCCACGACCGGCGTGCTCACGGTCGAGGCCGGCGCCGGCACCTGGGTGGTCCCGCCCCAGCGGGCGGTGTGGGTGGCCGACGGGGTCCCTCACCGGCTGGTGATGACGGACCGGGTCCGGGTCCGGGCGCTGTACCTGGCCTCGACCGTGGACGTGCCGGCGGGCCTCGCCACCGGCTGCCGGGCGGTCAACGTCCCGCCGCTCCTGCGGGAGCTGGTCGACCACGCGGTCCGCCGCGCCCCGCTGTGGGCCGACAGGCCGGCCGACGCCCGGCTGGTCGGGGTCGTGCTCGACCAGCTGGAGACCCTGCCCGCCGCGCCGCTCCAGCTGCCGTGGCCCCGCGACCCGCAGGCCGCGGCGGTCGCCGACGCGCTGGCGTCCGATCCGGGCAGCGGGGACCCCGTCGACCGCCTGGCCCGCGTCGCCGGGGCGGGTCGCCGCACGGTCGAGCGACGGTTCCGGGCGGAGACCGGGATGAGCGTCGGCGAGTGGCGCCAGCGCGCCCGGCTGGTCGCCGCGCTGCGGCTGCTGGCCGCGGGCGAGTCCGTCAGCCAGGTGGCCGCCGCGGTCGGCTACAGCACCCCGAGCGCGTTCGGCGCCATGTTCGTGCGACAGATGGGCACGACGCCCGGCCGCTACTTCGCCCCCGAGAATGCGGCCGGTCTAGCCTCTAATGCGAATGCATGAGGGGACCGCCGCGACGCCGACCGCCGATCGCCTGATCAGCGCGGCCGAGCAGCTGTTCGCGACCCACGGCATCGACGGCATCAGCCTCCGGGAGATCAACCGGGCGGCCGGGGCGCGCAACGGCTCTGCCCTCCAGTACCACTTCCGCGACCGCGACGGCCTGCTGCGGGCGGTGATGGTCAAGCACGGCCGCGAGGTCGAGGCCCGCCGCCACGCGATGCTCGACGCCTACGAGGCCGACGGGCAGGCGAACGTGCGGGCGCTGGCCGGCGCGCTCGTCCGGCCGCTTGCGTCCAAGCTCGACGACCCCGACGGCGGGCCCCACTACCTGCGCATCCTCGCCGACCTGATGAACCGGCCCCGGCCGGTGATCAACCCCGCCGATCGCGACGACCCCCGCTCCAGCATCTACCGCTGGCGCACCCTCGTCGGCAGCCTGTTGGAGGACGACGCCACCCGGCTCCACCGCCGGTTCACGGCGATCCGCTTCGCGACGGTCGAGCTGGGTCGGCGGGCCCAAGGGGCGCCCCACACCGACGACCGGCTGTTCACGGCCCACCTCGTCGACCTCGTGGCCGGCGTGCTCACCGCGCCGCTGTCGGACGAGACCCGCCGGCTGGCCGCCTCGCGCCCCCGCGGCGCAGGATCCTCGGCATGACCGAAACGGATCAGGAGGTCGGCGCCGACCTCGTCGACCTGGCCGCCCTCGGCCGCTGGATGGATGGCCGGGGCCTCCCGCCCGGCGAGATCACCGGTGCCGAGGTGCTGGCCGGCGGCACCCAGAACCTGCTGCTGCGGTTCGACCGCGGCGGCCACACCTACGTCCTGCGGCGGGGGCCGCGGCACCTGCGGCGGCTCAGCAACAACGTCATGCGGCGCGAGGCCCGGGTCCTGCAGGCGCTCGCCGGCAGCGACGTGCCCCACCCCGGCTTCGTGGCCGGGCCGGGCGAGCCCGAGGAGGGCGTGGCCGGCGACGCGGTCTTCTACCTGATGGCGCCGGTCGAGGGGTTCAACCCCGCGTCCGGGCTGCCGCCGCAGCTGGCCGACGTCCCCGACGCGGGCCGGCAGATCGGCCTGCACATGGCCGACGCCATCGCTGCCCTCGGCGCCGTCGACCACGTTGCGGTGGGCCTGGCCGACTTCGGCAAGCCCGACAACTTCCTGGAGCGCCAGGTCCCGCGGTGGATGGGCGAGCTCGAGTCCTACGCCGAGCTGGAGGGCTACCCCGGACCCGAGATCCCCCACCTCGACGAGGTCGGGTCGTGGCTCGACGCCAACCGGCCCGCCGACTGGCGCCCCGGCATCATGCACGGCGACTTCCACCTGTCGAACGTCATGATCGCCAACGACCGGCCCCAGGTCGCCGCCGTCGTCGACTGGGAGATGTGCACGATCGGCGACCCGCTGCTCGACCTCGGCAACATGCTGGGCACCTGGCCGATCGGCCCCGGCGGAGACACGACCGCCTTCGGCGGCGTCGGCAGCGGGGTCCCCGGCCTGCCCGCGCCCGAGGACGTCGTGGCCCGGTACGCCGAGCGCTCCGACCGCGACACGTCCGCGGTCGCGTGGTACACGGCCATGGCCTGCTTCAAGCTCGGCATCGTGCTGGAGGGCACGCACGCCCGGGCCTGCGCCGGCAAGGCCCCGACGGCGATCGGCGACCTGCTGCACGCCACGACCCTCGGGCTGTTCGCCCGTGCCCACCTCGTCATCTCGAAAGGCTGATCCCATCGTGTCGATCGACTTCACCCTCACCCCCGAGCTCGAGGACATGCGCCTCCGGGTACGGGCCTTCGTCGACGAGGTGATCAAGCCGGCCAACGCGCGCATCGCCCAGCGGACCATCGCCGCCTACAAGGACCACGGGCTCCACCCGGACCGCCACAGTCGATCTGCCGCTGTAGCGGACGGGTCTGACGGTCAGGGCGTTCCCTCGCGACCGGCGCCCTCGCGGTCGGCGCCCTCGCCGTCCGCGCCCTCGCCGTCGATGCCGTCGCCCGGGGCGACGCCTGCGGGCAGGGCACGGTCCTCACCGGACGGTGGCTCCGGCTCGCCGCCGTCGCCGCCGGGTCGCTCCTCCTCCTCCTCCTCCTCTGTGTGCCGGCGCAGGAACCTCGACAGGCGCTTGCGAACGACCGCCGGCTCCGGCTCCGGCATCTGGCCCCGGGCGTCGAGGTAGATGGCCTTGACCGCGCCGAGGAGCGGCGTCGCGACCAGGGCGCCCGGCACGCCGGCCGCCGCGCCGCCCACGAGGGCCGCCAGCATCGTGGCCGGCGGCGACAGGTTGACCGCCCGGCCCACGATCGCCGGTTGGATCACGTGGTTCTCCAGGTTCTGGTAGGCGAGCACGAACGCCAGCGCGATCACGGCCTCCACCGGACCCTGGGTCAGCGCCAGCAGCACGAAGAACCCGCCGCCCAGGAACCCGCCGATCTGCGGGATGAGATTGGTGATGCTCGTCCACAGCCCGGCCACGGGCGCCAGCGGGATGCCGAGCACAAGACCCACGGACAGCGTCACGAGCCCCGCGAGCACCGCCACGAACAGCGAGCCGGCGAAGTAGCTGCCGAACGTCTCGTAGATGATCCGCGCGAGCCGGTCGGTGTGCTCCCGCCGGCGGGCGGGCACGAGCGACCGGAACCGTCGCACGACGATCTCGCCGTCCACCATCACCCCGAGGGCGGTGACCAGCACGACCACCGCGCTGACCACCCCGCCCAGCAGCCGCTCGCCGAGATCGGCCAGCGTGGCGTCGTCGACGTTGGCGGGGGCGTCCTCGATCCACTCCTCGACCCGGCCGGCGGCGTCGGCCTCCTCCAGGCGGGGACCGACGATCGGCCAGGTGTAGAAGTCCCGCACGGTCTGGGGCAGCTCGTCGCTGAAGTCCTGGGCTTGGCGGACCGCGGCCGGAGCCACCAGCAGCACGACGGCGGCGATCGCCAGCGCCAGGCCGGTCCCGACCAGAACGACCGCGCTGCCCCGAGTGGTGTCCCAGCGGCGCTGCACCGCGCTCACCACCGGCGACAGGGCGATGCCGACGACCGCGCCGACGCCGATGCCGGTGAGCACGTCGTCGGCGACCGAGCCCACCGCGAACACCGCCATCGCCACCAGCGCGGCGGCGGCCAGCATGAAGAACGACCACGTGTCGATGTCGACGACGAGCGGCGGGTCGGGCGACTTCGGCGTGTCGGGAACCGCATCGGGGCGCTCGTCGCCGGCCACGGGTCGTACGGTACGCCCTACCGGCGCGCCCGGTACCGTACGCGTGTGGCCGTCGACCAGCGGGAGCCGCTGCACCTCCCCGTGCGGCTGTCGAGCCGTACGGCCGTGATGGCGGTCACGATCGCGGTGCTCGCCATCCTCGCCGAGCGCATCTTCGTGGCCGCCCACCGCCCGCTGTCGTGGGCCGCGGCATCGGCCGTGGTTGCCATCCTCATCGACCCGATCGTCGACGTGCTCGACCGGCGCCTGCCCCGCATCGCCTCGGTCATCATCGCCCTGCTGGTCGTGGCCGCGGCGACCTGGGGCGTGATCTACGTGGCGGCCGACGACCTCAGCCGGGGCGTCGACCGGCTGGGCGAGGCGGCCCAGGACGCCGCCGTCGAGTTGGAGGAGCGCGACGACAGCATCGGCCAGGCGGCCCGCGACGTGGAGCTGACCCGCCGGGTGGACAGCTTCGTCGACGCCCTCGACGAGCGGGTGACCGGCGGCGACGACGTGCTGGCCTCGACGGCCGGCACCGCCCCCACCTACTTCCTGGGCGGCATCCTCACGCTGTTCCTCATGTCCTACGGCCCGCGGGTGGCCCGGTCGGCCGTGGAGCAGCTGCCGGACCCCGCCCAGCAGGAGGAGGTGACCGAGCTCGTCACCAACGCCATCCAGCGGGCGCGCCGAGCGATCTGGCTGATCGTGACCGAGGCGGTGATCGTGGGGCTGGCCGTGGCGGGCGCGGCCCGGCTGCTGGACGTGCCGGCACCCGCCGCGCTGGGCCTGACCGCCGCGGTGATGGCCGTGTTCCCCCATGTCGGCATCGTGCTCGGGTCGATACCGCTGGTGCTGCTGGTGCTCGCCCTCCGGTCGGACTCGCTGGCCCTCGTGGTCGTGGTCGTGGTCGTGGTCTGCCAGCTGTTCGACTCGTACTGGATCCGGCGGCGCATCGCCCTCTACAGCGTGCACATCGGGCTGCTCGTCCCGTGGGTGGTGGCGCTGCTCGGCTACGCCGTGTACGGCGTCGGCGGAGCCGCCTACGGGCTTGCGTTCGCTGTGTTCCTGCTGGCCGTCCTCGACCAGTTGGGCCGCCGGACCCACAGCGGCAGCTTCTTCGCCCCGCCTCCGCTGCATCCCACCCCGGCGTCGGAGCGCCTGCCAGGCTGAGCACGTGCCGAGCGACGGCCACGCCGCCCGCGAGCCCGACTACCGCTTCACGCTGGCCAACGAGCGCACGTTCCTGGCCTGGGTCCGGACCGCGCTGGCGCTGCTCGCCGGCGGCGTCGCCCTTCACTCGCTGGGCGAGTCGTTCTCGTCGTCGGCCGTGCGCACCGGGCTGGCGATCGCGGCGGTGGCGCTGAGCTTCGTGCTGACCGTGGGGGCCTACGCCCGCTGGCGGGGGGTCCAGGACGCCATGCGGACGGGCCGGCCCCTCCCCCACCCCTACCTGGCCCCGCTGCTGGCGACCGGGGTGGCGGTGGTGGCGGCGGTGGTGGGCGTGGTGCTGGTGGCCGGGTGAGCGAGCGAGGCGATCCCCGGCCCGAGCCCGACGACCCCGACGACGAGGACGCGACGCCCGGCCTGGCGGCCGAGCGCACGGGCCTCGCCTGGGTCCGCACCGCGCTGGCGGCCGCCGCGCTGGCCACGCTGGTCACTCGGGTGGGCGACGACCCGGTGTCGGTGCGGCTGGCCGCGGTCCTCGGTGCGGCGGTGGTCGTGCCGGGGGTCGCGGCGTGCGTCGTGCGCGTGGCGGCGCTGCGGGCGGGCGGCGAGGTGGCCGTCCTGCGCCGGCGGGCCGCGGCTCTGCTGGCCCTGTCCGTGGTGCTGGCTGACGCGGTGGCCCTCGTCCTCATCGCCCGCTGATCCGGACGTACCCTCGTCCGCACGCCGAGCCTGAATCGACGATTGCGGAGCGTGCCAGCGGGTAGAGGGCGACCGATGCTCGTCACCCTGCGCTCCGCCCCCGGCGTGGTGCCGCGGGCCACGCCGATCCCGCCCCCCGACCCGGGGCCCGAGCGTCCCCTGCCGGACCCGCCGGCGCCGATGCCGCCCACGCCGCCCGTCCCGGACCCGCCCGTCCCCCCCGGCCCTGCCCCCACGCCCGGCCCGATCGCCACCGGGATCCGATGAGCGCCCCCACCCTCCCCGAGGAC
>DASRJM010000272.1:0-6029 GCA_035649475.1 Acidimicrobiales bacterium | reverse complement strand
CGGGGTAGGCGGCGATCAATTGCCCGAGCAACACGGGGTAGTGCCTAGCCGCCTAGCCGTCGCGGGCGGCAACGGGCGCTGTGGTGGTCGTCGCCGGGATCGCGCCCGGGACGGTCGTCGTGGTGGTCGCGGTCATCGTGGTGGTTGGCGGCAGGGCGGGCTGGGCCCGCACCTTCGGCTCCTCCAGCGGCGGCAGCGTGCCGATCGCCCCGGCGGCCGCGGGCGGCGCGATCCGCATGGTCCGAAGCGCCTGGCGGCCGATGCTGGCGAAGGCGGGCGCGGCGACGTCGCTGGCGTACGCCGACGTGGTCGGCTCGTCGATGACGATGATGATCGACACCTGAGGATCGTCGGCGGGGATGAACCCCGCGAAGCTGGCGACGTAGTGGTAGTTGCCCTGGGCATCCCGGTAGCCGCCGCCCGGCTGGGGCTTGCGCGCCGTACCCGTCTTGCCCGCTGCGTGGTAGCCGTCGATGGCCGCGGCCTGGCCGGTCCCGGAGGTGACCGCCTGGGCCAGCATGTCCCGCACCTGCGCCGCCGTGGTGGGTGACACCACCCGCCTCCCCTCCGCGGGCACGGCAGGGTGGCGCTCGCCCTCGGCATCGAACGTGGCCCGCAGCAACTTGGGGGGCACGTAGACCCCGTCGTTGGCGATCGTGTTGTAGGCGAGGAGCATCTGCATGGCGGTGACCGAGATCCCCTGGCCGATCGGGATCGACCCGATCGACGTTCCGGACCAGTTGTCGGGATCGAGCAGGATCCCCGGTTCCTCGTGCGGCAAGCCGAGGGCGGTCGGCTGGCCGAACCCGAAGCGACGAAGGTACTCGTCCAGCCGGGGCATCCCCAGTCGCTGGGCGATCTCGATCGTCCCGATGTTGGAGGACCGGGACAGGATCTGGCTCGCGGTCATCCGTGGCGGGAGCGAGTGGGCGTCGGTGTACACGTGGTCGGCGACGTGCAGGGTGTCGGGCACTTGGAGCTCTGTATCGGAGGCCACCAGCCCGTCCTCCAGCGCCCCCGCCATGGTGATCACCTTGTTGACCGAGCCCGGCTCGAAGTTCTGCGTCACGGCCAGGTTGTTGCCCGTATTGCTGACCACATGCGTCTTCGGGTCGGTCTCGACGTTCGCCAGAGCCATCACCTCGCCGCTGCGGGGATCCATCACGGCGGCCCAGCCCGCCTTGGCGCCGGTGGTCCGGACCTGCTCGGCGAGGATCCCTTCGGTGGCGTACTGGAGGCTGCGGTCGATCGTGAGGACGATGTCGTCCCCGGGCTCGGCGGGGTCGATCAGGTGGCGCCCACCGGGGATGGTCCGGCCCTCGAGGTCCCGCTCGACCATGTACTCGCCGGGGTCGCCGGCGAGCTGGTCGTCGTAGCGCAGCTCGAGCCCGGCCACCCCGACGTTGTCGAGGTCGACGCTGCCGATCAACGAGCGAGCCATGTCGCCGGCCGGCAACAGCCGGGCCGATTCGTCGAAGATGAGCACGCCGGGGATGTCCAGCTTCTCGACGCGCTCGGCCACGTCGTCCTCGACCTGGCGAGCCAGGTAGACGAAGTGGGTGTCGGTGGCGAGCTTGCTCGCCACCTCGTGCCCCGGGATCCTCAGCACCCGCGCCAGGCTCCGGGCCGCGGCCGCCCGGTCGCGGATCACGCTGGGATCGGCCCCCACGCTCTTCGCCGGCGTCGACAGCGCCAGGTCCTTGCCGTTGCGATCGAAGATCGTTCCCCTGGCCGCCGGCAGCGAGATGGGCTCGATGCGTTGCTCCTCGCCGTACGCGACGTACTGGTGGGCCCCGACGGTCTGGACGTAGGCGAGGCGCAGCACCACGACCCCGAACAGGAGCCCGAGCGCGACCAGGAGGCTCAGGGAGCGATAGCGAGGATCGCCGGGCCGGAGCAGGCGAGGCCCGCGGCTGGCTCGCCTGGTCCGACCCGGAGGAGGGGTCCGCGACCGCGACCTGGTGGTCGCAGTGCGGTCACGTGCCGCTGGACGACGACCGGAACGCGTGCGGGTACCACTGGGGCTCAACCCGTCGGCTCCAGGTAGCGCTTGACACGGGCGGCGCTCGTGTCGGGCGACTCGGGCGGAGGATCGTCGGGCAGCTCGTCGGTGGGCGCCGGCTCGTCGGGCGAGAGCCACACGGGGTCCCCGGCCGGCACCATGCCCAGTTTGCGGGTGGCCTCGCCCAGGATCCGCTGGGGAGCCTCCAGCTCGGCGACCTCCCGCCGCAGCTCCTCGTAGCGCGCCTGCTCGGCGGCCACCTGCTGATCCAGGTCGTCGACCCTGGCCTGGCCCTCGATGAGCAGGGCGTGGCTCACGGCCACCCCGAACAGCGCGACGAACAGCAAGATGGTGAGCAGCACGCCGGCGCGGGGGCTGAGCCGGAGTGCCGAACGGGCCCGGCGGTTGGGCGGGACGACCCGGAGGTGCCGGTCGTGGCGGTCTCGGTCCCGGGCGGGCCGGGCGCCGGGGAGCGGGGCGACGCGGGCGATGGCCATCACGCCACCTCCGGGAGCGCGAGCTTCTCGACCGCGCGCAGGCGGGCGGCCTCGGCCCGAGGGTTGGCGGCGACCTCGTCGGCGCCCGGCCGCCAGGCGCCCCGACGCAGCAGCGTCACCGCCGGCCGGACGTCGGGGGGCGTGGGCAGATGGGACGGCCCGGTCCAGCCGCCGGCGGCCGCCAGCCGGAACCGGTCCTTGACGATGCGGTCCTCGCCCGAGTGGTACGCCAGCGCCACGCAGCGGCCGCCGGGGACCAACAGGTCGATGGCGTCGTCGAGGCTGGCGGGAAGGATGGCCAGCTCGTCGTTGACCGCGATCCGGATGGCCTGGAACGTGCGCCGTGCCGGGTGCCCGCCTCGGCGGCGTGCCGGTGCGGGCACGGCGTCGCGCACGACCTCGGCCAGCTGCGCGGTGGACGTGATCGGGCGCGCCGCCACGATGGCGGCAGAGATCCGGCGTGCGTAGCGCTCGTCGCCGTATGCGTGCAGCAGCCGGGCCAGTTCCCTTTCGGGGGCGCCGTTGACCAGGTCGGCGGCGCTCACGGGCCGCCCGGGATCCATGCGCATGTCGAGCGGGCCGGCCGCCCGGTAGCTGAAGCCCCGCTCGGGCCGGTCGAACTGCGGGGAGCTGACGCCGAGGTCGAACAGTGCGCCGCTGGCGGCGGGGTGGCCGAGCTCGCCCAGCACCGCCCGCAGTTGGTCGAACCGGCGGTGGCGCAGCGTCGCCCGAGCGCCGAAGCGCTGCAGGCGCTCGGTGGCGGCGTCGATCGCGTCGGGGTCCTGGTCGAGCCCGACGAGCGACAGGTGGGGATGGGCGTCGAGCAACGCCTCGGCGTGGCCCCCGCCGCCCACGGTGGCGTCGACCACGACCCCGGGGGGGACCGGGGCGAACAGCTCGACCACCAAGTCCACCAGGACGGGACGGTGGACGAACCCGTCGCCCTGGGGTGCCGCCCCGCTCACCGGCATCCCCGTTCGACGGCGCTCGCCGGGATGTCTCCCCGGGACGGGCTCGATGGGAAGCAAGCGGAGAAGGGGCCTTCCACCGCGCCGGCCGGGGGCCGATCGGCGCGCGGGACGGCACCGGGGAAAAGCTCGACTCCGCCGCAGGCCGCGATGAGCGGGAGCCGGTTCACAGCCTGAGGTCCCGCGCCGCCTGGCGAAGTGCCGTGTCGGGCCCTTCGGGGATGGAGTCCATGCGCCGGTCCCAACGGTCACGCGCCCACACCGCGATCCGCTGGCGGGCGCCGACGACCATGACGGGCCCGGCCAGGTCGGCGAAGCTCCGCAGCGAGCGGGGAACGACGATGCGGCCCTGGGCGTCGGGCTGGACCTCGTACGTCGCGGCGGAGAAGGCGTCGTACGCCTCCTCGGAGACGATGCCCAGCCCGATGCCGTCCTCCCAGCGCTGGATGACGGCCCCGAAGCCCTCGGCCGGCCACAGCCCGAGAAAGGCGTCGAGCGGTCCGAGGTAGGCGCCGTCGGCGAGCCGGCCGCGGTATGTCGCCGGGAGCACCAGCCGGTTCTTGTCGTCGACCGAGTGCTCGTAGGAGCCCATGAACCAGCGGGCGCCTTCGGGGCGCGCGGGAGCCGCGGCTGCGGCCTCGACTTGCGGTCCCGGTCCACCAGGGCTCTCCACTTCGTGGGAAATTACCCCACTAGACCCCACAAGACAAGGCGCGGCCCTCCTTCCGGCGTCCCGAGGGCCCTGGCGGCCGAACGCCGACGGCGCGTGGGGCTATGCCGGGAGCCGGCGCAGGAACGCGTCGACCAGGGCGGCGGGCTCCCGGTCGGTGCCGATCGCAGCACCGGCTATGGCCCTGCGGCCCTCGGGGTCCAGGCGCAGCAACCGGGCCAGCGGGTTTGGGTCCCATCGGCGGTATGCCGCGCACTGGAAGCGGGCTGCGACCCGCGTACGGCGCTGGCTGACGCCCACCACCTTGCGGGGCCCGTCGCCGCCGGCGACGGTCACCTCGCCGGCCCCGACGGCTGCGAAGCACACGAGGCGGCCCAGCGGGCCGCACGCCAGCGCGCCCTCGTGGACCTCGGTCGACCCGACGCCGAGCTCCGCCAGGGCCGACTGCCAGGCCCGGCCCAACCAGTGGGCGGCGCGCGCGATGTCGTCGTCCCACAACGGGTCGCCGGCGGGCAGGATCACGTCGACCCAGGCCATCTCGCCCGGGAGCACCAGCACCGCACCGCCACCCGACCGGCGGCGGGCCACGTCGATGCCGGCTGCGGCCGCCGCCTCGCCGTCGACGAGCTCCTCGGACTGCGTGGAGCCCAGGACCAGCGCGGGCGCCGTCGCATCCAGCACCCACACCGCCCGGCCGGGCGCCTCCGGGAGCGGCTCGGCGTGGAGGTCGGCGGCCCGGCCGGTAAGCCGGCGCAGCTCCCAACCCGACGGCGGCCCCGTCACCGTCCGAGTGCCCCAGCGGGCACTAGTGGGCGCACTAGTGGGCGCACTAGGCAGCAGCGTTGAGGAGGTAGGGCGTCCACGTGTCGGGAACCACGCCGAGCGCGAACGTGAGCCAGCTCGAGCCCCGCGGAATGCTCGGCACTCGCAGCAGCCGCATCGACGTCTCGTGCAGCATGCGGTCGCGCTTGCGCACGTTGCAGGGCCGGCAGGCGGCGACGACGTTCTCCCAGATGTGGTCGCCACCGCGGCTGCGCGGCACGACGTGGTCGATGCTCTCGGCGGGCCCGCCGCAGTACTGGCAGCGATGGTCGTCGCGGGCGAACACCGAGCGGCGATTCAGCGGCGTGTTCCAGCGGTACGGCACCCGCACGAACCGCCGCAGGCGCACCACGGACGGCACTGCGACCGCGAACCGGGGCGAGTGCATGACTGCGTCGCTGGCGTGCAGCATCTCGGCGGTCTCGCCGAGCACGAGCACGACCGCCCGGCGATCGCTGACGATGCACAGCGGCTCGAACGTGGCGTTGAGGACGAGCGCCCTGGTCATCGACTCGCCTCCGGCGCGGCGAGGGCCGGCCACCGCCCTGCGGCGGGTGGGCCCGTGTGCCCCTGCTTCGCTCGCCGACGCTCAGCCATGTGGCGGACAAACTACTGGTGGCGCGACCCCTTCCGTCGCCACTTCTGCGATGACCGTTGGTCCCGGCACCAGCGGAGGTAGGTCAGGAGGTCGTCGGGATCGGGGTCCCTGTCCCCCTCTCCGCCGTAGGCGGTCTGGAGGCGGAACCGTAGGTACTCGGGTGCCGGCAGCGGCAGGAACGGCCTGCGGTGCCACCATCCGGGGGCGGCCAACACGAACGCCTGGCGGAGGGCGGTGGTCCACACCGACGGATGCCGGGCCACGGCGGCCATCGCACGCCACGCCCAGCGCGGCGGCACCGCGTCCATCAGGTCCCCGAGCCGAGGCCGAGCCCGAGGCCCCGCCGGCCGACGGCGGCCGCGCCCACGAGGGGCCCGGCGTCGCCCAGCCCCGCGGGCCGGATGCGGGCGCCGCGGGCGAACTCGATCCGGGCCCGCGCGTCCAGCTCGGCTTGGGCGGCGTCGAAGAAGGT
>DASRJM010000271.1:0-25112 GCA_035649475.1 Acidimicrobiales bacterium | reverse complement strand
CCCCGGCCACGCAGGCCGTTGTTGGCCGCTCGCTCGCTGGCGCTCGCTCACTCGCAAGCACAAGAGACACGACCATGACTGACATCGCCACTCCCGTTACGAGCAAGAAGGACTGGTCCAGCGACCAGGAGGTCCGCTGGTGCCCCGGCTGCGGCGACTACTCGATCCTGGCCGCGGTCCAGCTGCTCATGCCCGACCTCGGCATCCGCCGCGAGGACGTGGTCTTCGTGTCCGGCATCGGCTGCGCGGCCCGCTTCCCGTACTACATGAACACCTACGGGATGCACACCATCCACGGGCGGGCGCCGGCCATCGCCACCGGCCTGGCCCTGGCCCGGCCGGACCTGCACGTGTTCGTGGTGTCGGGCGACGGCGACGCGCTGTCGATCGGCGGCAACCACCTGATCCACGCGCTGCGGCGGAACGTCAACATCACGATCCTGCTGTTCAACAACCAGATCTACGGCCTGACCAAGGGGCAGTACTCGCCGACCAGCGAGGTGGGCAAGGTCACGAAGTCCACCCCGTTCGGCAGCCTGGACACGCCGTTCAACCCGGTGAGCGTGGCCATCGGGGCCGAGGCCACGTTCGTGGCCCGCACCCACGACATGGACCGCCGCCACATGATGGAGGTCATCCAGCGGGCCTTCGAGCACCGGGGAGCCTCGCTCGTCGAGATCTACCAGAACTGCAACGTCTTCAACGACGGCGCGTTCGAGACGATCACGGCCAAGGTCAACCGAGACGACATGCTGATCCCGCTGCGCCACGCCGAGCCGATCCGCTTCGGTGCGGACGGCGGCAAGGGCGTTGTCATCGACTCGCAGCGGGGCGCCCACATCGTGGACGTCGCCGACGTCGGCGAGGCCGCGCTGCTGGTCCACGACGAGACCCGCGATGACCCGAGCGTGGCGTTCATGCTGTCCCGCCTGGCCCGCGGCCCGCAGGAGCCCACGCCGATCGGTGTGTTCCGCGACGTCGTGCGCCCCGACTACGGCGAGGGCGTCAGCTCCCAGATCGCGGCGGCCCAGGCCGAGCGCGGCCCGGGTGAGCTCGCGGCGCTGCTCCGCTCGGGCGCGACCTGGGACGTCAACTGACAACTGGCGTCCGTCGGGGCACGGCGCCGTGACGGACGCCAGATCCCGTTAGCTTCGCCGGGTGACCGCGCTGCGCATCTTCACCGAGCCCCAGCAGGGGGCGACCTACGACGACCTGCTGGCCGTCGCCCGCGAGACCGAGCGGTTGGGCTTCGACGCGTTCTTCCGGTCGGATCACTACATGGCGATGGGGGAGAGCGGCGAGCCGGGACCCACCGACGCCTGGATCACGCTGGCCGGCCTGGCCCGGGAGACCCGCCGCATCCGGCTAGGGACGCTCATGACGGCCGCGACCTTCCGGCTGCCCGGGCCGCTCGCGATCGCCGTGGCCCAGGTCGACGTGATGTCCGGCGGGCGTGTCGAGCTGGGCATCGGCACCGGCTGGTTCGATCAGGAGCACGCCGCCCACGGCATCCCGTTCCCACCCCTGCGGGAGCGGTTCGAGAGGCTGGACGAGCAGCTGGCGATCATCACCGGGCTCTGGACCACGCCCGCCGGCGAGCGGTTCAGCTGGCACGGCACCCACTACCAGCTGACCGATTCGCCGGCCCTGCCCAAGCCCGCGCAGTCACCCCGGCCGCCGGTGATCGTGGGCGGGTGGGGCCGGACCCGCACGCCCCGCCTGGCCGCCCGCTACGCCGACGAGTTCAACGTGCCGTTCTCCCCGCTGTCCGCCTTCGACAGCCAGGTGGAGGCCGTGCGGGCGGCGTGCGAGGCCGTCGACCGGGACCCGGCCACGATGCGGTTCTCGACCGCGCTCACCGCCGCGGTCGGGTCGGACGAGGACGAGTTCACGCGCCGGGCCACCGCCGCCGGGCAGTCGCCCGAGCAGCTGCGGGCCAACGGCGCCGGCGGCACGGTCGACGAGGTGGTCGAGCGCCTGCGCGGCTTCGCGGACGCCGGGGCCGAGACCGTCTACCTCCAGGTGCTGGACCTGGCGGACCTCGATCACCTGCGGCTGATCGCCGCCGAGGTCGCCCCGTCCCTCGCCTGACCGGAGACCGGGCAGGTCAGCCCGACACGTTCGGGCCGGCCCGCTCCACGGTCATCCGCAGGATCACCCGCTTGTCCCGCTCCATCGCGTCCCGGTAGTCGTCCCAGTCGGGGTGCTCGCCCGAGATCTCGCGGTAGTACTCGACCAGCGGCTCCATCGCCTCGGGAAGCGACACGATCTCGACCGGTCCCTCGACCTGGACCCAGGGCCCGAAGAAGCCGTCGGTGAACGCGCAGATGGCCGCGTAGGGCAGGGCCCGGAGATGGCGGACCTTGTACGCCGTCTCGCGGGTCGACACCACGACCCGGCCGTCCCGGTCGACGCCGACGGTGACCGGCGACATCTGCGTCGACCCGTCGGCCTTGGTGGTGGCCATCACGGCCCGGTGGTTAGCGCGCAGGAAGTCGAGCGCCTCGGCCGTGTCCATCAGTCCAGGCTCCGGAAGACGAGCCCGGACTTCAGCTTCGGGTGGAAGAACGTGGTCTTGGGTGGCATGCGCTCGCCGCCGTGGGCGGTGGCCTCGATCTGGGCCACGGTGGCCGGGCGCAGCAGCACACCGTACTGGGCGTCGCCGGACGCCACCGCCGCCCGCACGTTGTCGACCCCGTGCTGGAAGCGCACCTCGTGGGGCGGCAGCGAGGCCAGGCCCACGTCGAGGCGGGCCGAGTCGAGGTCGCGGGCGTCGGCCAGCGCCTCGCTGCGGGGCCGCAGCAGCGCCCCGCCGGCGGGACCGACGACGCACAGGGCGCCGGCCTCGTCCATGGCGGTGGTCAGGGGGACCCCGGCGGGCGGCGCGCCCACCGGCTCGAACCACGGGTCCAGGGCGGCGACGAGGTCGAAGCCGTCGGGCAGGCCGGTGATCAGCCGGTGGATGGCCCGCACGGTCAGCTCGTCCTCGACCAGCTCGACCAGGTAGGCGAGGGTGGCGCCCGCGGCGCCGGCCGTTCCGTCGGCGGCCTCCCGCTCGCCCCGGTAGGCCAGCGACGTCTCGTAGCGGTGGTGGCCGTCGGCGATGACGACCGGCTGGGCGGCCACCGCGTCGGCGATCGCCGCGCAGGTGGCCGGGTCGTCGACGACCCACACGGTGTGGGTGGTGCCCTCGCCGTCCTCGACGCTGGCGGTGGGTTCGGCGCCGGTGGGCAGGAGGTCCGTGAGCCCCTTGGCCAGCGACAGGCCCCAGATGGCGGACGTGTTCGCACGGGCCGACCGCAGCAGGTCGAGGCGGTCGCTCTTCGCCTTCGGGGTGGTGCGCTCGTGGGGAAGGATGTCGGTTCCGGGCGGGGTGAGCTCGAGGGCGCCGATCACGCCGGTGGTGTGGCGAGCGACGCCGGCGTCGTCGCGGTAGGCCATACGGTAGACGGTGAAGCTGGGGCGGTCGTCGACGACGAGGGTGCCGTCGGCCAGCCAGGAGGCGAGCAGCGCGCGCGCGACCTCGTAACGATCGCGGCCGTCCTCGTCGGCCGGAAGGTCGATGCGCACGGCGTTGTGGGGGTCGCGGGCGGCCAGCTCGGCGCGCTGGCTGGCGTCGATGACGTCGTAGGGCGGGCTGATCACCGCCCCCAGGTCGACCTGGCTGCGGTCGTAGCGGATGCCGGGGAAGGGCTGGAAGTGAGCCACGCGCCCATCCTGGCAGACGGTCGCGGGCTGTCGACACTCGCCTCCGGGATGGCAGCATGCGCAGCCGTGACCTGGGTCCTCGACCTCGACGGAGTGGTGTGGCTGGCCGACGAGCCCATCCCGGGCGCCGCCGGCGCGGTCGCCGCGCTGCGGGACCGCGGCGAGCGCGTGGTGTTCGCCACCAACTTCTCCGGGCCGCTGGTGGCCGAGCACGAGGCCAAGTTGGCGGCCATGGGGATCCCGGCCGAGGGCGACGTCCTCACGTCGTCGATGGCCGCAGCCCGCCTGGTCGAGCCGGAGGAACGGGTGCTGATCGTCGGTGGGCCGGGCATCGTCGAGGCCGTGACGGCGCGGGGCGCCGAGCCGGTCGCGGCCGGGGCGGACGGCAACGGCGACGTCGACGTCGTGGCGGTCGGGCTCACGCAGGCCTTCGACTACGACATGATGCGGGTCGCGGCCGGGGCGGTGCGCCGGGGAGCACGCCTGCTCGGCACCAACGACGACGCCACGTTCCCCACGCCCGACGGCCCGGTCCCCGGGGCGGGGGCGCTGCTGGCCTCGGTCGCCTACGCGTCCGGGGTCACGCCGGTCGTGGCCGGCAAGCCCCACCCGCCGATGGCGGACCTCGTGCGGGCCGTGGGCGGCCCGGAGGGCACGGTGGTGGGCGACCGCCCCGACACGGACGGCGCGCTGGCCCGCCAGCTCGGCTACCGCTTCGCCCTGGTGCTCACCGGCGTGACCCATCCCGACGACCTGCCGGTCGCGCCCGAGCCGGACGAGGTGGCTGACAGCCTGGCCGCGCTGGTCGCGCGCGGTCAGTAGCGCCCGTAGGGCCGGCGGGGCGGGGGCCGCCAGCCGCCGTAGCCCTGCCCGGGCGGCGCGGGCGTCGGCGCAGCGCCGCCGAAGGCGCGCACGGCCAGCGCCACGATCATCCCGAACACGAACCCGCCGACGTGCGCCATCCAGGCCACACCGGAGTTCGGGTCGGTGAAGAACTGGAACACGAACCAGAACCCGAGGACCCACACCGCGCGCAGCGTCACCGGCACGATGAAGATCAGCGTGCGGACCCGGGCATGGGGGAACCAGATCAGGTACGCACCCATGACCGCGGCGATGGCGCCCGACGCGCCGACGAGCGGCACGGTCGACGACGGGTTGACCAGCACGTGGGCGAGCGTCGCCACCACCGCGCCCGCCAGGTAGAAGAGCGCGAACAGCACGTGGCCCAGCCGGTCCTCGACGTTGTTGCCGAACACCCACAGGAACAGCAGGTTCCCGAGCAGGTGGAACAGGCCGGCGTGCAGGAACGCGGCGATCAGCATCGACGGATAGACGAGCTTGTCGGGGTCGAAGGACGGCCGCGGCGCGCCGATGCCGCAGGCATCCTCGTCGCCGGCCTGGTAGGTGGCGACCACCTCGGACACGGACAGGGGGCGGCCCTCGGCCACCTCGCACGGGATCGCCGCCCACCGGAGGTTGAACTCGGTGTCCTCCACCGTGTCGGAGAACGGGGACGGTTGCCAGACCAGGAACGCGGCGACGCACAGCCCGACGATGAGCCACGTGACCACCGGCGGCCGGCTGACCGGGTTCTCGTCGTACAGCGGGAGCACCGCCAGAACGTAGCCAGCGCGCGACGAGCGCGTTGCCAGCCCCCGTGAGCGGTCGTAACCTCCGCAGCCATGGCCGACAACGATCTGCTGAGGCGGCTGCTCGACGCCGGGATGACCTTCAGTGCCATGACCCAGGCCCGCGCCGAGGAGCTGATCCGCGACCTCGTCAGGGCGGGGGAGGTGCAGGCCGAGCAGGCGCAGTCGACGATCGACGAGCTCGTCGAGCGCAGCCGGCGCAACAGCGAGCGGTTCCTGGAGACGATTCGCTCCGAGATCGACCGCTCGTTGGAGCACCTCAACCTCGCCACCCGCGACGACGTCGAGCGGATGGTGCAGCGCGTGTCCGACGCGGTGACCACCGCCGTGCGCCAGGTGGTCCCCGAGCGGTTCGGCCCGGGCGCGGCGACCACGGCGTCGGGTGCGGCGGCCACGAAGGCCACCGCCAGGAAGGCTCCGGCCAAGAAGTCGACCGCCAAGAAGACCGCGGCCCGGACGTCGGCTGCCCGGAAGGGCGCCGCCAAGGCTCCGGCGACGAAGTCGCCGGGCAACAAGTCCATCACCACGGCGACCGCCAGGAAGACCACGGCGAAGAAGTCCCCGGCGAAGAAGTCGACCGCCAAGAAGGCCCCGGCCAAGAAGACCACGGCCAAGAAGTCGACAGCGAAGAAGTCGGCGGCGCGCAAGGCCGGCGGCTCCTCCGCCGGCTGAGCCCGGGGAGCCCCGACGCCGCCCGTCCGCCGGCGCCTCGACGCCGAGCTGATCCGGCGCGGGCTGGCCGCCAGCCGCCAGCAGGCCCGGGCCGCGATCGACGAGGGCCGGGTGACCGTGGGCGGCGCGCCCGCGCTCAAGGCCGCCCGGCTGGTCGCCCCGCACGAGCCGGTCGAGCTGGCCGGCGACCCGCCGCCCTACGTGTCCCGGGGCGGGGAGAAGCTGGCCGGCGCGCTCGACCGCTTCGGGATCGATCCCGCCGGCCGGCGGGCGCTCGACGCCGGCGCTTCCACCGGCGGGTTCACCGACTGCCTACGACAGCGGGGAGCGGCCCGAGTCGTGGCGGTCGACGTGGGTCACGGCCAGCTTCACGAGCGGCTGCGGGCCGACCCCCGCGTCGAGGTCCGCGAGCGGGTCAACGTGCGGGATCTCGGCGCCGGCGACCTCGGCGACGCGTTCGACCTCGTGGTCGCCGACCTGTCCTTCATCTCGCTGCGCACGGTGGCCGCCAACCTGGTCGACCTCGCCGGCCCGGGCGCCGATCTGGTGCTGCTGGTGAAGCCGCAGTTCGAGGCCGGGCGCCAGGAGGCCTCACGCGGTCGGGGCGTGATCCGCGACCCGGCGGTGTGGCGCCGGGCGCTGGAGGAGGTAAGTGACGCGCTCGGGGGGCACCGAGCCGCCATCATGGGGGTGATGGTGTCCCCGATCACCGGTGCGGAGGGAAACGTCGAGTTCCTCCTCCACGCCCGAACCGCGCCGGCGACCCCGCCCGGCCCCGTCGACCTCGACGCCGCCGTCGACGACGCCGCGGGTCGCCTCCGGCCGTAGCGGGCAGGTACAGGCCATGGCCGTCATCGGCATGATCCTCCACCACGAGCGCCCGCAGGCGGCCGAGCTGGCACGGGACGCCGCAGCGTGGCTGGCCGAGCGGGGCCACGAGGTGCGGCTGCCGCTGCGGGACGCCGGCATCGCCGGCCTCGAGTCCGACGGCTGCCCGGAGGAGACGTTCGCCCGGGGCCTCGACCTCGCCGTCAGCATCGGCGGCGACGGCACGATGCTCCGAACCGTCGACCTGGTGGCCCAGGAGAGCGTGCCGGTGGTGGGCGTCAACGTCGGCCAGCTGGGCTACCTCACCGAGATCGAGCCCGCCGGCGTGCGGATGGCGCTCAAGCGGTTCCTGGCCGGGTCCTACGAGATCGAGGAGCGCATGCTGCTCCAGGTCATGGTCGACGCCCCCAAGGCCAGCTACGGCGAGCCAGGGGTGTCCCAGCCGGCCACGATGGGCCGCAGCAGCGACGGCCGGTCGTTCGTGGCGCTCAACGAGGCGGTGCTCGAGAAGACGCCGATGGGCCACACGGTGCGGCTGGGGGTCAGCATCGACGGGGAGACGTTCACCCCCTACGCTGCGGACGGCTTGATCGTCGCCACCCCGACGGGGTCGACGGCGTACGCGTTCTCGGCGCGGGGACCGATCGTCGAGCCCACCCATCGTTGCCTCCTGATGACCCCTGTCTCGCCCCACATGCTGTTCGACCGCTCGCTGGTGCTGGCGCCCGAGGCCCGCGTCCGCATCGAGGTGCTCGGCGACCGCTCGGCCACGCTGTCGGTCGACGGCAACAACCTCGCCACGCTCCGCCGGGGTGACGCGGTGACCTGCACGGCCGCGTCGCTGTCCGCCAGGTTCGTCACCTTCGGTCCGCGGGACTTCCTGCGCATCCTGAAGGCCAAGTTCGGGTTGAGCGACCGGTGACGGCGTCGCTGGTGGAGCTGGCCGTGCGCGACCTCGGCGTGATCGCCGAGCTACGCCTCGTCCTCGGCCCGGGCATGACCGCCGTGACCGGCGAGACCGGCGCGGGCAAGACGATGGTCGTCGACGCCATCGAGCTGCTGGTCGGCGGCCGAGCCGACCCGGTGCTGGTGCGGACCGGGGCCGAGGAGGCGTGGGTCGAGGGCCGCTTCGTGCGCCCGGCCGAGGACGACGTCGACGAGTCGACCGAGGTCGTGGTGGCCCGGGCCGTGCCCCGCTCCGGGCGCAGCCGGGCCTACATCGACGGCCGCCTCGCGACCGCCGGCGAGCTCGCCGCGCTGGGAGAGGCGCTCGTCGACCTCCACGGCCAGCACGCCCACCAGTCGCTGCTCCACCCGGCGGCCCAGCGGGAGTCGCTCGACCGCTTCGGCGGCGTCGACCTCGGGCCCCTGCGGGCCGCCCGCTACGACGCCCAGCTGATCGTCGACAAGCTCACCGCGCTGGGCGGCGACGAGCGGGCACGGGCCCGCGAGCTCGACCTCGTGCGCTACCAGGTCGACGAGCTGGACGCCGCCGCGCTGGAGGGGCCCGACGAGGACGAGCGGCTCGAGGCCGAGGAGGACGCGCTGGCCGACGCCGCTGCCCACCGGGAGGCGGCGGCCGTGGCGCTGGCCGCGCTCAGCGCCGACGGCGACGCCGTGGGCGACGGGGTCGCCTCCGCGGCGGACGCCGTGGGCGCCGCCGTCGCGGCGGTGTCCGGCCGGGGGCCGTTCCGGGACGCCGAGGGCCGGCTGCGGGCGGTCGCCGCAGAGCTGACCGACGTGGCGGCCGAGCTGCGGGCCGCGGGCGAGACGATCGACGAGGACCCCGAACGGCTCGAGCGGATCCGGGAGCGCCGCCAGCTGCTGCGGGACCTGCGGCGCAAGTACGGTGACACGCTGGCCGATGTCCTCGCCGAGGGCGACCGGCTTCGTGACCGCCTGGCCGAGTTGGAGGACCACGACCGCCGGGCCGCCGAGCTCGACGCCGCGCTCATCGAGGCCCGCAAGGTCGAGTCGGCCGCCGCCGCGGTCGTGGCCGAGGCCCGGCGGGCCGCGGCGCCTGGACTGGCCGAGCGGATCCGGTCCAACCTGGCCGAGCTGGCCATGCCCAAGGCCCGGGTCGCCGTCGAGGTGTCGGGCGACGACCCCGGCGACGACGTCGCCATCCTGCTGGCCGCGAACCCGGGCACGCCGCCGCTGCCGCTGGCCAAGGTGGCCTCGGGTGGCGAGCTGGCCCGCACCATGCTCGCGTTGCGCCTCGTGCTGACCGGTGCGCCGCCCACCCTGGTGTTCGACGAGGTCGACGCCGGCATCGGCGGCAGCGCCGCGCTCGCCGTCGGGCGGTCGCTGGCCACGCTGGCCGACCGCCACCAGGTGCTCGTCGTCACCCACCTGCCCCAGGTGGCGGCGTACGCGGACGCGCAGGTCCGGGTGGCGAAGGAGAGCGACGACGACGCCACCGTGTCCCGCGCCGCCCTGCTCGACGACGACGAGCGGGTCGTCGAGCTGTCCCGGATGCTGTCGGGCCAGCCCGACAGCGACGCCGCTCGCACCCACGCCGCCGACCTGCTGGCCACCGCTGCCGGCGACCGGGGGCGTGCGTAGTGGCCGCGCCCCTCGACGACCGCCCCACCGGCGACTCGCGCGACGAGGGGCGCCCGACGCTGCCCGAGCCGCTGGCCTCGGCCGGCGAGGGGCGGCCGCTGCGCCGCATCGGCCGCCCCTCCCGCCGGCGCCGCCAGGCGACGAACGCCGGCCCGGTCACCGGCGTGGCCCGCATCGACCGCCGCACGAAGCGTCTGGTCAAGCGCCTCCAGCACGGCGACGTGGCGGTAATCCACCACGAGGACCTCGACCGGGTGGCGGCCGAGACGCTCGTCGACGCCGGCCCGGTGGCCGTCGTCAACGCCGCGCCGTCGATCTCGGGCCGCTACCCCAACGTCGGCCCGCTGCTGCTGTGCCAGGCGGGCATCCCGCTGCTCGACGACGTGGGACCCGAGGTGATGGAGGCGCTCCACGAGGGCGCCCCGGTGACCGTGGACGGCGACAGGCTGCTGGTCGGCACCGAGGTCGTCGCCACCGGCACCCGCCAGACGGTCGACACCGTGGACGCCGCGATCGACGTCGCCCGGGCCAACATGGGCGCCGAGCTGGAGCGGTTCGCGGTCAACACGATCGAGTACGTCCACCAGGAGATCGAGCTCCTCACCGGCGAGCTCGACGCCCCCGAGCTGCGGGTTCCGATGGCCGGGCGCCAGGTGCTGATCGTGGTGCGCGGCATCGACTACCGCGAGGACCTGTCCCTTCTCCAGCAGTCCGGCTACGTGCGCGATGTCCGGCCGGTGACGATCGGCGTCGACGGCGGCGCCGACGCCCTGCTGGAGCTGGGCACGGTGCCCGACATCATCATCGGCGACTTCGACTCGGTGTCGGAACGGGCCCTGCGGTGCGGCGCCCAGCTCATCGTGCACGGCTACACCGACGGCCGGGCGCCGGGCGCCAAGCGCCTCGACGACCTGGGGCTCGACTACACGGTGTTCTCGGCCCCGGGCACCAGCGAGGACGTGGCGATGCTCCTGTCCTACCAGGAGGGCGCCGAGCTGATGGTCGCCGTCGGCACCCACAACTCGATGGTCGAGTTCCTCGACAAGGGCCGGGCCGGGATGGCCTCGACGTTCCTCGTGCGGATGAAGGTGGGCGCCAAGCTGGTCGACGCGAAGGGGGTGAGCAGGCTCTACCGCACGTCGGTTCGCACCGGCGACCTCCTGTGGATGATCCTGGCGGCCGTCTTCACGCTCGCCGTGGCCCTGATGCTGTCCGAGCCGGTGCGGCTCGTGCTCCGGGCCTTCTGGCGCTCACTCCTGTCTGGTTGATGATCAACTTCCGCTTCCACATCGTCTCGCTCACCGCCGTCCTGCTCGCCCTCGGCATCGGCCTCGTCCTGGGCACCACGTTCCTCGACGACGCGCTCGAGGAGGCGCTGAAGGACCAGCTGTCCGGGCTGGAGGCCAGCCTCGACCGGGCCCGGCAACGCAACGGCGACCTCCAGGGCCAGCTCGACGCCTTCCGCGATGAGGCGGACGAGCTCGAGGCCCAGCTCGGCGAGCGCCTCTACCAGGGCCAGCTCGCGGGCGACCCCGTGCTGGTCATCTCGACCCGGGGCGTCGACGAGGAGTGGGTCGAGGCGGTCACCTCGTCGCTGACCCAGGCCGACGCCGACCTGGTGGGCACGTGGTGGCTGACCGACCGGCTGGCGCTGGACGACGACGCAGAGGTCGAGGACCTCTCGAACGCGCTGGAGGCGTCGACGGACGACGCCGAGCGGCTGGAGCGCAGCCTGGCCCGCCAGATGGCCGACGTGCTGTTCGGCGCGGCCGACGCGCCCGACGAGGTGCAGGTGGGTGAAGCGGCGGCCCCCGCCGAGCCGGCGCTGCTGTCCGGCCTGCGGGAAGGCGGCTTCGTCCAGTACGACCTGCCCGAGGGCGCGGAGGGTGACGTCGTGGAGCTGCCGGCCTCGGGCCTGCGGATCGTGCTGGTCGACGGGCCGGGTGCCCAGGTGCCGGCCTCGCAGGTCCTCCAGCCGATGCTGACCGAGCTGACCGTCGAGGGACCGGCGCCGGTGGTGGCGGTGGCGCCCGAGGAGCTCCCCGACGACCAGGCGGAGGAGGACCCGCCGCCGGTGCTCGTGCGGATCATCCGCGACGACGACACGCTGGCCGAGCGTCTCTCGACCGTCGACGACATCGACCGGGTGTCCGGCCGGGCGGCCACCGTGCTCGCCACCGTCGACGCCACGCCGGGCAGCCCGATCATCGGCCACTACGGCACGGGCGACGGCGCCAGCCGGCTCGTGCCCCCGGCGGCGGGCGACGGGTGACCAAAGGGGTGACCGAAGCGGCGGCCCCCGGCCCGGGCGGGGGAGCCACCACGAGGGCGGCGGCGGGGATGGGCGCCATCACCGCGGTGTCGCGCGCCCTCGGCATGGTGCGGGTGCTGGTGGTGGCGGCCGTGTTCGGCCCCACCTGGCTGGCCAACGCGTTCCAGACCTCGAACTCGGTGTCGAACGTGCTGTTCGAGCTGCTGGCGGCGGGCGCCCTGTCGGCCGTGCTGGTGCCCACGTTCGTGGAGCTGCTCGACCGGGGCGACCGCCGCGGCGCGGAGCAGGTGGCCGGCGGGGTCCTGGGTGTCGCCCTGGCCGCCCTCGGGGTCGTGTCCCTGGCGGGGATGCTGGGCGCCCCGCTGCTGGCCCGGCTGCTCACCCTCGGCGTGCCGGCCGGCGTGGCCGGGGACCTCCGCGACCTGGTGGCCTGGCTGCTCGTCTTCTTCGTCCCCCAGATCCTGCTCTACGCGGCCGGCACGATCGCCACCGCCGTCCTCTACGCCGAGCGGCGGTTCGCGATCACGGCGGCGGCGCCCATCGGCAACACCGTGGTGATGGTGGCGTGCCTCGTCGTGTTCCGGGCCGTGGCCGGGCCGGACCCGGGCCTCGACCTGTCGCTCGGCGAGCGGCTGCTGCTGGTCGTCGCGGGGACCGGGGGCGTGCTGGCGTTCGTCGGGATCCTGCTGCTGGCGTGCGAGCGGACGGGGTTCCGCCTCCGCCCCCGCAACCCCCGGGGCGACGACCGGGTCCCGGCGGTGCTGCGCCACTCGGGCTGGGGCGTCGTGCTCCACACCGGCGCCGGCCTGCTGCTGGGGGCGGCGATCGTGGCCGGCTCCGCGGTCGAGGGCGGCGTGGTGGCCTACCAGGTCGGCTGGGTCATCTTCCTCGGCCCCTACGCCATCCTCGCCCAGCCGATCCACACGGCGATCCTGCCGGAGATGGTCACCGAGGCCCGCGACCACGGGCTCGACCGCGTCGGCCGGTCGCTGCGGTGGGCGCTGGAGCGGATGGCGCTGCTGGTCGTGCCGGTGACGGCCGGAATGGTGGCGCTCGCCGGCCCGGCCATGAGGATCGTGCCGTTCGGCGAGTCGGGCGGGCGGGGATCCGAGCTGCTGGCGGCGGCGGTGGCGGGCCTGGCCGTCGGCCTGCTGCCGTACTGCGGCTTCCTGCTGCTGGCCCGGGGCTACTACGCGATCGGCGACAGCCGCACGCCGGGCGTCGTGTCGCTGGTGTCGGCGACAGCGGGCGTGGTCGTGATGGCCGTGGGGGCGGTGCTGACCGACGGCGCGGCCCGGATCGCGGTGCTCGGCCTCGGGCACTCTCTGGCCTACGTCGTCGGGATCCTGGTGCTGGGCGCGGGCCTGACCCGGCGGACCGGCACCTCGCTGTGGCCGGCTGCCCTCGGCCGGGTCGTGGCCGTGTCGGCCGCCGCAGGCGTGGGGGCGTGGGCCGTCAGCGGGGCCGTGCTGGGCGACGAGCCCGGCCGTTTGGCGGACCTGGCGGCGGTGGCCGGGCTCGGCCTGATCGGCGCCGGCCTGGTTCTCGTCGCCTACCGGGTGCTCGGTGTGCGGGAGGCGCTGACCACCCGCGAGAGCGTGCCCCGGTCCGAGGCTGCGGCCGCGGAGGGGCTGGCGTGAAGGCCCGCCGCGGGCTGCCGGCCGCGCTGGCGGCCGTCCTGGCCGGGGCAGCCGGTGCCGGCTGCGGGTCGGCGCCGGCCGCGCTGGAGTCCGAGCCGGTCGACCGGGTGCTCGTGGTGTCGCTGCCCGGGCTCGACTGGGACGATGTGGCCGCTGCCGACCTGCCCAACCTCGACGCGTTCGTGGAGGGCGCCGCCGTCGGCGACATGGCCACCCGCATCGGGCGCCGGACTGCCACGACCACCGACGCCTACCTGACGCTCGGGGCCGGCACCCGGGCGGTGGCGCCGGACGTCGACGCCGCGGTGGCGGTCGACCCCGACGAGACCTACGGCGGCGTCCCGGCGGCCGAGCTGCTGGAGCGCCGGCTGGGGTCCGTGCCCGAGGGCATCGCCTATCTGGCCATCGGCCCGGCCATCGACGCCAACGACCGCTCGCCGTTCGGCGCCGACGTCGGGTCCCTCGGCGACCGGCTGGCGGGCGCCGGGGTGGACCGGGCCGTGGTGGCCAACGCCGACGCGGTCGAGGGGTTCGTGTCCGCCGACCCGCCGCCCGACGGCGCCTACGCCCGGGGCGCGGCCACGATGCTGATGGACTCCGAGGGGATCGTGCCGCGGGGCACGGTCAGCCGGTCGCTGCTCACCGACGACGCCACCGCCCCGTTCGGCTGGCGGCTCGACCGGGCCAAGGTCGCCGACGCGTTCGACGAGGCCTGGGACGGGCCCGACCGGACCGTCGTGGCGGTGGAGGCGTCCGACCTGAGCCGGGTGGCGGCCTACGCCGGTCGGGCCGACGCCGGCCAGCGGACCGCCCTGCGGGACGACGCGCTCGCCGAGGCCGACGCGCTGCTGGGCGACCTGCTGGAGCGGGTCGATCCCGAGCGCGACGCCGTGATCGTGCTGTCGCCGGTGGCCCCGGGCGCCTCGCCGGCGCTGGGGATGGTGGCGGTCCGGGCGCCGGGGATCGACGGCGGCGTGCTGCGGTCGGCGACCACCCGGCGCGACGGCTACGTGCAGCTGGCCGACGTGGCCCCGACGGTGCTGGAGCTGCTGGGCGAGGACGCGCCCGACGACATGGAGGGCCGCAGCTTCGCCATCGCCGACCGGGCCGGGGGCGCCGGCCGGCTGGAGCGCCTGGCCGACGAGGCCGACGCCGCCGCGTTCCGGGACGCCACGATGCCCCTGGCGGTGACCGGGATCGTGGTCGGCCTGGCGCTGCTGACGCTGGCCACCGCCTGGCGCGACCGCCTCGGTCCGCGAGCCCGGGGGCTGCTGGAGCCCGTGGCCTACGGCGCGCTCGGCCTCGTGCCGGGGTCGTTCCTGGTGGGGCGGTTCGGGCTCGTGCGGGCCAGCCTGCTGCCCCAGCTCGTGCTGGTCGTGCTGGTGGCCGCGGCCGTCGCCGCGGTGGCGACGCTGGTCGACCGGCGGCGTCCCGGGATGGGCGCGATCGTGGCAGTCGGGTCGATCGTGGCCCTGATCGTGGTCGACATCCTGGTCGGGGCGCCGCTCCAGCTGAACACGACGTTCGGCTACTCGGTGGCGGTGGCCGGCCGGTTCACCGGCCTGGGCAACCTGGCGTTCGCGCTGTTCGGGGCGGCCACGATCGTGCTCGCGGCCCTGATCGTCGACCGGTGGGGGCGGCGGGGCCTGGCCCCCGCGCTCGGCCTACTGGTCGCTGTCGTCGTGGTCGAGGGCCTGCCGATGCTGGGGGCGGACGTGGGCGGCGTGGCGGCGATGGTCCCGGCGTTCGGCGTCACCGCCCTCGTGCTGGCGGGCCGGCGGGTCGGCTGGCGGCAGGTCGCGCTGCTGGTCGTGGTCACGGTGGCGGTGCTGCTCGGCTTCGCCCTGGTGGACGCAGCCCGCCCCGCCGACGTCCAGACGCACCTGGCCCGGCTGGCGGAGCACGTGCTAAACGGCCGCTGGGACACGCTCGGCAGGAGCCTCAGCCGCCGGTGGGAGGCCAGCCTGGGCGGCGCCGAGCTGGCGGCCTGGATCACGGTGGGCGTGGCCATGGTGGCCGCCCTGGCGTACGCAGCGCTGGCCGCGCTGGGGCGGGCGGGACCCCGCGCGACCCGCCCGGTGACGCACCGCCCGACCCTGGCCGCGGGGGCCGGGCTGGCCGTGCTGGCGGCCGTGGGCCTCGTGGCCAACGACTCATCGGTGGCGGTGCCGTTCACGATGCTGATCGTGGTGGCGCCCGCGGCCATCCTCCAGGTGGTGGCGCCGGCCAACGCGGGGGGCACTCGATGACCCGGGCCACGCCGTCCACCTCCGTAGAATCGCCGGCTGTGCCAGCCGCCGCCGGGACCCGCGTCCGTGCCGCGGCGCGCCGCGCCCTGGCGCTGGTCGTGGCCTGCGCCGCGGTGCTCGGTGCGCTGGCCGCCGGCGCGACCCCGGCCGGCGCCCAGGACGCCGACGGGGTCGGCCGCGTGCTGCTGATCTCCATGCCGGGGCTCACCTGGGACGAGGTCCGGGACCACGACCTGCCGGCCATCGAGGGCCTCCTGGCCGAGTCCGCGCTGGCCGACATGGCGCCGCGGGGCGTCTCGCCCCGGGCGACGCCGGGTGCGGCGTACCTGACGATCTCGGCCGGGGCGCGAGCCACGTCCGACCCGCTGGTCGACGGCCAGCAGCTGGCGCTCGGGGAGCAGGCGGGCGGCTCGTCGGCCGGCGAGGTCTTCGAGCGGCGCACCGGGGTCGAGCCCGACGGCCGCTACGTCTCGCTGGCGTGGCCGACGCTGCAGCGGGTCAACGCCCGCCAGCCCTATGACGCCGAGTTGGGGCTGCTGACCGACACGCTCGACGACGCCGGCCTGGGCGTCGAGGCCATCGGCAACGCCGACGGCACCGACACGGTGGGCGCCTCCTACGAGCGTCAGGTGGGCCTGGCCGCCACCACGGGCGACGGCGTGGTGCCGGCCGGCGAGCTCGACGCCGACCTGCTGGCGCGCGATGCCAGCCGCCCCTTCGGCCAGCGCCTCGACGTCGACCAGGTGGTACGGCGGTTCGAGAACGCCTGGGACTCGCCGGCGGAGCGGGACGGCGGCCTGGTGGTGGTGGAGGCGTCCGACCTGGCCCGGTCGATGCGCTACCGGGACCGGGTCGACGATGCCCGCTACGCGGAACTGCGCAGCCAGGCGCTGTCGGACAGCGACCGGCTGGTGGCCCGCCTGCTCGAGCAGGTCGATCCCGAGCGAGACGCGGTGTTCCTGGTGGCGCCGTACAACCTGCCCGACGATCGCAACCTCACGGTCTCCGCCCTGCGGGCGCCCGGGCGCGATCCCGGCTACCTGCGGTCGGCGTCGACCCAGCGGTCCGGGTTCCTGACGCTGGTCGACGTCGCGCCGACGGTCCTCGAGCTACTGGACGTGCCCCGCCCGGTGGAGATGGAGGGCCGGCCGGCCGAGGCGGTGGCGTCGTCGGCCTCGCTGGAGCAACGGGTCGACCACCTGGTCAGCCTCAACGAGGCGTCCCGCTTCCGGGAGCGGCTGCTGTTCCCGACCACGCTGGCCGTGGTCGTCGTGCTGGGCATGTTGTGCGCGGCCAGCGTGGTCGTCATCGCCCGCGGCGGCGCCGGCCGGGCCCGGGCCGTGCTGGCGTTCGTGGCGCTGGCCGACCTGGCGGTGCTGCCGATGTCGTTCGTGGCCCGAGCCTTCCCGCTGGAGGACCTGGGGGCGGGCTTCTACTGGGGCTTCCTCGTGGCCACCAGCGTGGTCGTCGCGGTGGTCGCCACCGCCGCCGGCCGGGGGCGGGGACGGGGCGCACTGGTCGGCGTGCTGGCGCTGGTGCTGGTGGTGCCCCTGGCCGACGCGATGACCGGCTCGCACCTGAGCCTCAGCTCCGCGTTCGGGTACTCGCCGACCGGCAACTCCCGGCTGTACGGCATCAGCAACTACGCCTTCGGCATGGTGGCGGCCAGCTCGTGCCTGCTGGCGGCGTTCGTGGCCGGCCGGTGGGCGTCGGCGCGGGGCCGGGCGGCCGCCGTCGGGCTGCTGGCCGCGGTGCTCCTGGTGATCGGCATGCCGCTGTGGGGCTCGGACGTGGGCGGCATCATCGCCTTCACGCCGACGGTCCTGGTGTTCGCGGCGCTGATCACCGGCTACCGCCTGCGGCTGCGGACCGTCGTGGTCGGCCTGCTGGTCACCGGCGCGGCGGTCACGGCGTTCGGTCTGGTCGACCTGGCCCGGCCCGAGGGCCAGCGGGCCCACCTCGGGCGCCTGTTCGAGCGGGTGGGCGACGAGGGGCTGGAGCCGCTGCTGTCGATCATGGAGCGCAAGCTGCTGGCCAACCTGCGGGTGACCACCACGTCGTTCTGGATCGCGGCGATCCCGGTGGCGGTGGCGTTCCTCGTCTTCCTGGCCCGCTACCCGGGCCGGCCGCTCGCCCGCCTGCGGGAGGGCATGCCGACCCTGCAGGCCGGGCTGACCTCGGCGCTCGTGGCCGGCGTGATCGGCAGCATCGTCAACGATTCGGGCGCCATCGTCGGCGGCGTGACCCTGACCGTGCTGGCCGTGTCGCTGGCGTGGCTGGCGGTCCGTCTGGTCGACGCCCCGGCCGAGGCGGCTCCGGAGGTCGAGGCGCCACCGCAGGCGGCGCCGCCCGGCCCGGACGAGAACGGCGCCGGCTCGGCCCGCCGCGCCCGCACGCCGGTGGCGGAGCAGGCGTGAGTGAACCGTCGCACCCCGCCGCGGACCCCGATGCCGCGACCGACCAGCCGCCGCGGTCCGCCCGGATCCTCGTGGCGGTGCTGCTGGTGCTGCTGCTGGTCCCGGGGCTGATCGGCTTCGACGCGTGGCCACTCACGGGCTGGCGGCTGTTCAGCCTGTCCCGGGACGCCGAGCAGACCCGCTGGGTGGTGGAGGCGGTGGCGGAGGACGGCCAGCGACGGGTCGTCAGCCTGGAGGAGCTCCCGCTGCGCTACCGGCACGCCGAGTGGCCCATGGCAGAGCTGCCGGGCGCCTCCGCGGCCCGCCGGGACGCGGTGTGCGATGCCTTGGCCGGCGCGGTCGCGGCGGCCGTGCCGGGGACCGTCGAGGTGGTGATCGCCCGCGACCACGCCCGGCTGGTCGAGGAGGACGGCCACTGGTCGACGGAGCACGACGTGGAGCCGTTCCACGCCTGTATCCCGCCGGAGGAATCGTGACCGCCTCCCGGTTGCGGCGGGCGCTCGACGACGCCCTGTTCGGCCCGGAGACGGCCGCACGGCTGGTGCTGGTCCACGTCGGCCTGTCGGCGCTGATCGGCGTTCGGATCGTCGCCGGGTCCTACCGCCAGCTGGCCGACACGCCGTCGGCCCTGGTCGATCCGGTGCCGTTCCTCGGCTGGCTCGACCGGATGCCGTCGGCCGAGGTGTTCGTGGGCATCCAGGTGGTGGGCGGGCTGGCGGCGCTGGCCGCAGTGCTGCGCCGCCACCCCCGCGCCGCGTACGCGGTGGCCTGGGCCTGCTACCTGGTCCTGGCGGGGCTGCGGGGCAGCCGGGGCAAGGTGCTGCACAACGACCTGCTGCTGCTGTGGGCGGCGGCGCCGTTCCTGCTGGCCCCGGCCGACGTCGACCGCCGGGACCCGGTGCCCCGGCGCCGCTACGGCTGGCCGGTCCGGACCTCGATCGTGATCATCGCCCTCGTCTACTGCTTCGCCGGCTACCACAAGCTGCGGCGCTCCGGGCCGTCGTGGGCCTACGGCGACAACATGCGCTACCTGGCGCTGTGGGGCCCGAGCATCGGCTCGCCCGGCTCGCCCGGCCTCGCCCGGTGGGCGGGCGAGAACGTGTGGGTGTCGCGGGCGTCCGGGGTGTTCATCCTCGGGCTGGAGCTGACTTTCCCCGTGGTGATCTGGGTCCGCTGGCTGCGGGTCTGGTACGCGCTCGCCGCCGTCTTCCTCCACATCACCACCTGGCTGCTGCTCGGTCTCGACTACTGGGCCTGGGCCATCACCGTGCCGCTCGTGCTGATCGACTGGCCCGCCGTCGCCGCCCGCTGGCGGGCGCGGCGGGCGGTGCCCGCCACCCCGGAGACGGCGGCGAGCCGCGCGTGACCGTCGTCCTCGCGTTCCTGGCCGGGGCGGTGCTGGCCGCCGGGCTGTGGGTGCTGATGGCGCCCTCGTTCGGCGCCGAGGTCTTCACCCGGGAGAACTTCCGGGGCCGGACGCTGCCGACCGCGGTGGGCGTGCTCATCGCCCTGGTGGTGCTGGCGGTCGACGCGGTGGTGACGGTGGTCGTGGCGGCCGACGTCGACGTGGACGACGCCGCCGTGGCCGGGCTGCGGCTGGCCACCGTCACGTCGCTGGGCTTCGCCCTGCTGGGCCTGCTCGACGACCTGGGTGGGGCGGGGGAGAGCGGCGGATTCCGCGGTCACCTCACGGCCCTGGTGTCGGGGCGCCTGACCACCGGCGCCGCCAAGTTGTTCGGCGGGGCCGCGGTCGGGGTGATCGTGGTGTCCTACCGGGAGCCCGACAGCCTCGGGCGGGTGCTGGCCGACGGCGCGCTGGTGGCGCTGGCGGCCAACCTGGGCAACCTGTTCGACAGGGCCCCGGGCCGCACGCTCAAGCTCTCGCTGGTGGCGTTCGCGGTGCTGGTATTGCTGGTGGGGGCCGAGCCGGCGCTGGCGGGCGTGGCGCTGGTGGTCGGCGGCGGTGCCGGGCTGCTCACCGCCGACCTGTCCGAGCGCATGATGCTGGGCGACGCCGGGGCCAACGTGCTGGGGGCGGCGCTGGGCCTGGGCGTCGTGATCGGCTGCTCGCCCGGGGTCCGCACGGCCGTGCTGATCGTGGTGGCGATCCTCAACCTCGCGAGCGAGCGGGTCTCGTTCAGCCGGGTCATCAACGCGGTGCCCCCGCTGCGGGCTGCAGACCGCTGGGGCCGCCAGCCCTAGAGAGGGCGGATCAGTCGTCGCCGCCCTTCTCCTGCTTCTGCGTCACGATGCGGGTCAGGATGGTGATGATCTCGCCCTTCAGCGCCTCGTACTCGACGCCCTGGTCGACCAGGATGCGGGAGGCCAGACCCTCGGTCACCTTGTGCAGGCCCAGCAGGATGTGCTCGGTGCCGATGTAGTTGTGCCCGAGGGCGAGAGCCTCCCCGAGGGCGTTCTCCAGGGCCAGCTTGGAGCGCGGCGTGAACGGGATGTGGCCCTGGACCTCGACCCCGCCGTCCGGGACCATGTCCCGCAGCGCGTCGCTGACCCCCTCCTTGGTGGCGCCGAGGTTGGTGAGGGCGACGCTGGCCAGGCTCTCTGGGTCGTCCATCAGTCCGAGCAGCACGTGCTCGGTGCCGATGTAGCCGTGCTTGCGGGCCTGGGCCTCGACGTGGGCGGAGATGACGGCCTTGCGGGCCCGCTGGGTGAAGCGGGCGAACCGCCCGTCCCGGAGTCCCTCGAGCACCGGATCGGGCGTGCTGGTCGGCCCGTGGCGCTGCTGGGCGGCCTGGCGGGTCACGCCGAGCGCCTCGCCGATCTGGGCCCACGACATACCCGCCTCGCGGGCCTTGGTGACGAAGTGGTCGAGCAGGTCGTCGCCGAGGGCCACGATCTGGCTCTGGAGGAGGGCGGCCGTGCTGATCCGGTCGAGCGGCGTGTCCGAGGTCTGCTCGACGAGGGCGATGAGCTGTTCAAGGCTGATCTCCATGGTCGTCAACGTGGCATTGACGCGTGATCATGTCAACCCGATCTTGACGCCGGACGGCCGTTAGGTTGCGGGGGCCATGGGACGAGGGATGCGTGCGGCCGTGTTCGAGGGTGTCGGCAAGGTCGAGGTCGGGGACGTCGACATCGAGGACCCGCGGCCGGGTGAGGTGCTGGTCAAGGTCACCGACTGCGGCGTCTGCCACTCCGACCTGTCGGTCGTGGACGGGTCGCTGCCCGGCCCCACGCCCACGGTGCTCGGTCACGAGGCCGCCGGCACCGTCGAGGCCGTCGGCTCTGGCGTCACGACGCTGCGCCCCGGCGACAAGGCCGTGCTCACGCCGCTGCCCGCCTGTGGCCGGTGCTACTTCTGCACCCGCGGCCAGCCCACGCTCTGCGCCGAGTACTCGCCGGCGCTGTTCCTCAACTCCCGCCCCGACGGCACCACCCCGCTGTCCCGGGACGGCCAGCCGGTGTTCCGGGGGCTCGGCGTCGGCGGATGGGCCGAGTACGCCGTGCTGCCCCAGGAGGGCGTGGTCAAGGTCGACGACGAGGTCGACCTGGCCGACGCGTGCGTGATCGGCTGCGCGGTCCAGACCGGGGTGGGGGCCGTGCTCAACACCGCCCGGGTCGAGGAGGGCGCCACCGTCGTGGTCCTCGGGGCCGGAGGCATCGGCATCGCCGTCACCCAGGGCGCCCGGCTGGCCGGCGCGTCGGTCATCGTGGCCGTCGACCCCGTCGCCGAGCGGCGGGAGGCCGCGCTGCGCTTCGGCGCCACCCATGCCATCGACCCCGGCGAGACCGACGTCCAGACGTTCTGCTTCGACCTCACCGCCGTGGGCATGGACTACGCGTTCGAGGCCGCCGGCCAGGCCGCCCTCATCGAGCAGGGCATCACGGCTGTCCGCCCGGGCGGGACCATCGTGTGCGTCGGGGCGCCGCCGGTGGCACAGGGCATCAGCATCCCGATGGTCGTCGGCTTCACGGCCACCGAGAAGCGGCTCATCGGCTGCCTGCTCGGCAGCGTCCACGCCCAGCGCGACATCCCCCGGTTCCTGGCCCTGGCCCAGGCCGGGCGGCTCGACCTGGGTGCGATGATCACCGACCGCTACCCGCTCGACCGCGTGGCCGACGCGGTCGACAACCTGGCCCAGCGCCGCGGCATCCGCACGGCGCTGACGATCGCCGGCTAGGTCCGCGCGTACGGCCGGCCGGCGGGTACGCTGTGATCCCGTGACAAAACACATCTTCGTCACGGGTGGCGTCGCCAGCTCCCTCGGCAAGGGGATCTCCGCCTCGTCGCTCGGCCGGCTGCTGAAGTCGCGGGGCCTCCGGGTCACGATGCAGAAGCTCGACCCGTATATCAACGTCGACCCCGGCACGATGAACCCGTTCGAGCACGGGGAGGTGTTCGTCACCGACGACGGCGGCGAGACCGATCTCGACCTCGGCCACTACGAGCGGTTCATCGACGAGCCGCTGTCGCGGGGCAGCAACGCCACCACCGGCTCGATCTACTCGGCCGTGCTGGCCGCCGAGCGCCGCGGCGACTACCTGGGCAAGACCGTCCAGGTCATCCCGCACATCACCGACGAGATCAAGCGGCGGATCAGGCACCTGGCCGGCGACGACGTCGACGTGGTCATCACCGAGATCGGCGGCACGGTCGGCGACATCGAGATCCTGCCGTTCCTCGAGGCCATCCGGCAGATTCGCCTCGACGCCGGGCGGGCCAACGTCTGCTACGTCCACGTCACGCTCGTGCCCTTCATCGGGCCGGCGGGCGAGCAGAAGACCAAGCCCACCCAGCACTCGGTGACCGAGCTGCGGGCCCGGGGCATCCAGCCGGACGTGATCGTGTGCCGCAGCGAGCGTCCGCTCAGCGACTCGCTCAAGCAGAAGATCTCCCGGCTGTGCGACGTCCCCACCGAGGCCGTCGTCAACGCGGCCGACGCCGCCAACCTCTACGAGGTCCCGCTCGTCCTGCACGAGGAGGGCTTCGACGACGAGATCTGCGCCCACCTGGGCATCGACGCCGGGCCGCCCGACCTCACCGAGTGGGAGCGGCTGGTCGAGCGGGTCGATCAGGCCACCCGGTCGGTGCGGGTCGGCATCATCGGCAAGTACGTGAGCCTGCCGGACGCCTACCTGTCCGTGGTCGAGGCGCTCAAGCACGGCGGCTTCCACCACGGCGCCCGGGTCGAGATCGACTGGATCCAGGCCGAGGAGGTCGAGGGCCTGCTGGCCGCCGGCCGGCTGCGGGACCTCGACGGCATCGTGATCCCCGGCGGGTTCGGCGAGCGGGGCTTCGAGGGCAAGATCGCGGCCGCGGACTACTCCCGCCACAACGATCTCCCGTGCCTCGGCCTGTGCCTCGGCCTGCAGGCCATGACCGTCGAGTTCGCCCGCAACGAGCTGGGACTGACCGGCGCCAACTCGACCGAGTTCGACCCGGTCACGCCGCACCCGGTCATCGACCTCATGGACAGCCAGCGGGACGTGACCGACAAGGGCGGCACGATGCGGCTGGGCGCCTACATCGCCGAGCTGATGGAGGGGTCGCGGGCGGCGCAGGCCTACGGCAAGACCGTCGTGTCCGAGCGCCACCGGCACCGCTACGAGTTCAACCCCCGCTACCGAGGCAAGCTCGAGGGCTCGGGGTTCGTGTGCTCCGGCACCTCGCCCGACGGGCGGCTGGTCGAGTTCATCGAGCTGGCCGACCACCCGTTCTGGGTCGGGACGCAGGCCCACCCGGAACTCAAGAGCCGGCCCAACCGGCCGGCCCCGCTGTTCCGGGAGTTCGTCGGCGCCGCCCTGGAGCGGGCCGAGGGACGGCGCCCCCACCTGTTCCCGGTGCACGACGCCGAACCAGAGCCCGTCCGGTTCGCTCAGTGAGTGCCGGCGAGGCGTCGCCGTTCCGCGTCGCCGACGAGATCACCGAGTGGTCCGGCAACCGCATCTCGGTGGCCCGGGTCGTGGTCGAGGGCCCGGACGGCGAGCGGCACGAGCGGGAGATCGTCCACCATCCCGGCGCGGTGGCGGTGATCCCGCTGCACCCCGACGGCACGGTCACGCTGGTGCGCCAGTACCGGGCGGCGCTGGACGCCGAGATGTGGGAGATCCCGGCCGGCCTGCGCGACGTCGAGGGCGAGCCCACGGAGCAGACGGCCGAGCGAGAGCTGATCGAGGAGGCGGGCCTGCGGCCCGGCAACCTGGAGCACCTGGTCACGTTCCACAACTCGCCGGGCTTCAGCGACGAGTCGGTGGTCGTCTACGTGGCGACCGACATGATCGAGGTGCCCGACGACCGCCAGAGCGTCGAGGAGCAGCACATGCTCATCGTCCGCCTGCCCCTCGACGACGTCCGCGCCATGGTCCGCGACGGCCGCATCACCGACGCCAAGACGGTCATCGGCCTGCTGGCGCTCGACCGCGACTGATCAGCCGCAGCCGCACGCGCCGCCGCAGCAGCCGCCACCGCCGGACGGCGCGGGTGCGGGGCTGGCGCCGGCGCGGCCGCCGACCGCCACCAGCGGCAGCAGCTTGACCGTGTCCACGTGGCCGGCCGGGCACTCGGCCGGGGCGTCGGACTCGGCCATCGGGCGGCGGACCTCGAAGGTGTCGCCGCACTCGCGGCAGCGGTAGTCGTACAGGGGCACCCGGGGCTCCTCGTCGGCGGTTCGGGGTCACAGTATGGCGGGTGCAAGGGGCCCTAGCGTGGTCCCGATGCCCCCGGTCGCCGAGCACACCGCCGCCGACCCCGCTGACCCCGCGGCCGGCGGCGAGCTGCTGCCGCTCGACGTCGAGGAGTGGCTGTCGTGGCTGGCCACCGAGAAGGGCCGGGCCCGGTCGACGCTGGTCGCCTACCGGCGGGACGCCCGGCGGTGGTGGGCCTGGCTGGCCGACCGGGGCCACACCGACCTGGCGGCGGTGGGGGAGGCCGACTTCGAGGCCTGGATCGCCGACCTCCGGCGCGCCGGCCTGGCGCCGGCCACCGTGGCCCGGGCCGTCGTGGCCGCCCGGTCGCTGCACCGCTTCCTGGCGGGGGAGGGGCGCACCGACGCCGACCCGGGCGCCGCGGTCGACACCCCCCGGGTCCCCGCCGGGCTGCCCAAGGCCCTGGCCGAGGAGGAGGTGGCGGCCCTGCTGGCGGCTGTGCCGGG
>DASRJM010000270.1:0-15371 GCA_035649475.1 Acidimicrobiales bacterium | reverse complement strand
TGGGCGGCCGTCAGGTCCGCCAGGAACCGCCCCGGCAGCACCGCGCGGTCGTCGACCAGCACGACGTAGTCGGCGTCCGGCGCGTCGTCGGGGATCGACCAGGCCGGCTCCGCGCTCGACCGCCACGACTGGGTGACGGTGAGGCCCCCGGCGCCCTCCAGCGCCGCAAGCAGCGTGGGCGAGGGGCCAGCCCGACCGGCCGCGTACGTTCCCAGCACGTGCACGCGGGCGGACATCGCGGCGGCACCGCCCGTGTCGCGGGCGTCGAGCTCGTACAGCGCGAGGTGCTCGTCGTGGTGCAGCCGCCGGTGGTTTGTCTCGAGGTGATCCAGCAGCTCCGGGTAGCGGTCGCGCCAGCTCGACGCCGAGCTCGGCAGCGCGAACCACCGGGCGCCCCGGCGCCGCTGGGCCTCCAGGTGGGTGACGGCCGCGGCGCCGTCGGCGGGGTCGCCGCCGGGCGAGCCGTCGCGCCCCTGGGGGAACGGCCATGCCCGCTGCGGCGTGAGGTCCGGCACGGCCCGGCCGCCGCTCACCGGCACCAGCACGACGTCGCCCGGCGTGGCGATCGTCCGGACCCGTTCGGCCAGCGCCTCTTCGGGCGTCGCCGGGTGGCGGCCGTTCGACCCGCCACCGCGGGCACCGCCCGTCACGACGGCGTCGACGATCTCGAGGAAGCGCGGTCCCAGGACACCGGGTCGGTGGCGGGCGTCGACGTGCTCGGCGCCCTGGCGGGCCACGCGCTCCCACAGGGCATCGTCGGTGAGCATGCGGGTGATGCCCGCCGCCAGGTCGGCGGCGTCCGATCCGATGAGCGCGTTCTCGCCCTGGACCAGGTCGAGGCCCTCGGCCCCGATCGGGGTGGTGACGACCGGCGTGTACGCCATCATCGACTGGATGACCTTGCCCTTGACACCGGCGCCGTAGCGGAGGGGGACGACGGAGAGCCGGGCGCGCTCCAGGTAGGGCCGGACCGAGGGCACCCATCCCACCAGGTTGACGGCCGGGTTGTCCGGATCGACGTCCAGCCGGATCTGGTCGAGCCAGTTGCCGAGCACGGTGAGCGGGTGGCGTTCCAGCAGCGACCGGTCCACGAGCGGCAGCACGTCGCCGCACAGGTGCTCGACCGCCTCGCGGTTGGGGAGGTGGCGGAAGTTGCCGACGAACATCATTCCCCGGCGGGCGTCGACCGGGTGCGGCGACCGGGCCACGTCCTCCACGAGCGGCAGGGTGTACGCCCGCTTGCCCACGAAGTCGTCGAGCAGGTCGCGCTCCTTGTCCGACACGGTCATCAGCGCGTCGGCCTGGGCGTAGGTGTTGAGCTCCCGGGCCACGGCCCCGCCGTAGGCTCCATCGAGGGCGTCGCGCCGGGAGTACGAGCGGCGCGCGTCGCGCAGGAAGTTGAGGTCGTGGACGTTCAGGAGGACCCGCGTGGCGGGGGAGTGCTGGCGGACGACCGGGATCAGCCGCGAGGCAGGCTCCCAGTAGGAGATCAGCGCGAGGTCGATGTCGCCCGAGCGCAGGATCCGCTCCGCCCAGTCGAAGCCGGCGTACGTGGCAACCCCCCTGCGGCGCAGCCGGTCGGCGTGGCGCCGCTCGACCGCCTCGGGCTCCTGGCCCGCGAGGAACGTGACGCGCCAGCCGGCGTCGAGCAGGAACCGGACGGTGTAGTCGACGAACATGGACCCGGCGTCGCGGTCGACGGTGGGCATCCGGATGTGCGTGACCAGTGCGTGCCGCCTCATCCCCGGCAGGCCTCCACGTCGTCATGGGCCAGGAGGTGGCGCCAGGCGCCGTCGCCGAGCTCGGTCGGGCGGGCCGGACGCAGGTCGAGCACCCGCTGCCACGCCGAGGATTCGAGCGGGATGGAGGGCTCGCCGCCGTCGCCCTCGACGCGCACGGCGACCACGTCGGGGTGGTAGACGACCGCACCGCCCTGCTGCCACACGGCGGCGCACCACTCGCGCAGGTAGCCGCGGCCCGCGCTGCCGGCCGGTCCGGCCACCGCGGCCCAGAGCGAGGGAGCGGCCGCCACCAGCCCCGGCGCCCAGCACACGGGGCGCACGTAGTCGTGCCACGGCGCCCGCACCTGCGGCGACGCGCCGGCGATGAGTGCGACCGACCGGTCAAAGAACACCGACCCGCCCGCCGCCTCCAGGAGGCCGTCGCGGCCTAGGACCTTCCCCGCCACCGCCGAGGCGGGATCGCCGGCGACCGCGGCGGCCGCGGCCCGGATGGCGCCAGGCAGCGGGAGCACGTGGGGCTCCAGGGCCAGCACCACGTCGTGGCCGTCGAGCCTCGCCAGCGCCTCGAGCCCCACGGGGGCGACCAGCAGGTCGGCACCGGCCTGCTGGGCGCGCTCCGCCACCGCCGGCTCCCAGCGGGGATCCGCGGCCGGGCTGGTCCACACCAGCACCCGCGGTCCCGCCGGCTCGTCGGCTGCCGCCACCCGCTCGACCGACCGGACCAGGGCGCCGGTGCCCCCCGGCGCCACGACGACGACGCCCCGGCCCGCCACGCGGGCGGCGTCGGCCCGGCCGCCGGGGGATCGACCGCCCTCCTCGACAACCACCACGTCGACGCTGCGGTCGAGGTAGTGGAGGCGATCGCCGGGCGGCGGCGTGAACACTGCGAGGTCGGGCAGTTCGAGGCGCAGGTCCAGCCCGGTGCAGTCGAGCACCGCCGGGGGCTCGGCGGTGCCGGCGGACAGCTCGTCGATCGCGGCCCGCAGCGACGCCACCGTCCCGTCCGGCCGGTCGCGCAGGTCGAACACCGCCCCGGCGC
Organism: Acidimicrobiales bacterium; assembly: GCA_035649475.1. Classification (GTDB taxonomy): domain Bacteria; phylum Actinomycetota; class Acidimicrobiia; order Acidimicrobiales; family VFJN01; genus ZC4RG19. The sequence continues at coordinate 12,590 of DASRJM010000270.1, read as the reverse complement.
CAGGCCGATCGACGACGGTGCGGTGATTCCGCACGACGTGGTCGCGCAGCTCGGCCTGCCGGCGGAGCCACGGGCGGGACCCCTCCGGGAGCACCAGGTAGCGCTGCCCGGCGTAGCGCTGGGCCTCCAGGTGGGCGATGTGGGACAGGTCGTCGGCGAAGGGCCGGGCGCGACGCGTGTCGGGGAACGGGGTGGCGCGCGGCGAGCGGGCGTCGCGCACGTCCGCCGGGCTGCCGGGGGCGACGGCCAGCCACCGGTCGTCCCCGGTCCAGGCGTCGCGCACCATTCCCACATAGGTGTCCTTCCAGAGCCGGGGCGGCAGGCCCTTGGGGGGTGGCGGAACCTTCGGTGCCGGCTCCGACGCGACGCGGGCTCGCACCTTCAGCCGGATCGGCCCGCTCGCCAGCCAGGCGCGGTGGGCGACGCGCTGGGCGGGGTCCGGCAGGCGCCGGGCGACCGCCCTTGCCGCCTGGCCGGGTTCGGCGGCTGCCCGGCGATAGCCCGACTCCCCGCGCCGCAGCGCCTGTCGGGCGGGCGGTGGCAGCTTCGTCGCCCGGGCCCGCGCCTCCTGGAGCGTCCGCTGGGCGACGGACTTCGCGGTGGGGGTGGGCTCGGACGCGACCCGCCGTGCCAGTCGCCGACCCCGCTGCAGCGAGTCCTGGGCGGGCGGCGGCAGTCGCCGGGCCACGGCCCGGGCCGCGCGCCCGACGATCCCCGCGAACGACCGCGCCTCCACCCGGCGGGTCCGCTCGTCGATGCGGGCCACGGACGCACGCAGCGCGGCGAGCGTCCGTGCCGTCTCGCCCTCCACCGCCGCCAGCCGGGCCGCCGTCACCTTGGCCTCGAGGTCGCGCACCCGGTCCCGGTGCGCCTGCTCGGCCTTGGCGTGGGCGATGCGGAGCGCGTCCTCGCGCTCCTGCAGGCGCTCGATGGCCGCCTGCCGCTGGTCGGCGTGGCGCTGCGCCACCGCGCCGTCGAGGACGAGGCGGCGCACCCGTCCCTCGTCCCGGGGGGTGGATCGCGGCGGCGGCGCCCCGGCCTCGCGGCACAGGTCGGCGTAGAGCGTCCGCGCGCCGTCGCTCACGCCCGCATCGCCGAGGTCGATGGCGGTCGAGTGGTGCCGCAGGTCGCGCCGGACCCGGGGTGGGGCCGGCTCGAGCCCCGCGAAGGCACACAGCCGTGCCATCTCGGCCTCGGGGTCGATGAAGAACGTGTCGTAGTGGCTGACGACGCGGCGCTCGGGCGGGACCTGGTCGAGCACCGTGGCGTAGTAGCGCTGCCACAGCGACAGGCCCAGCGAGTAGGAGGTCTGGTTGCGGCGCTTGAGCGACAGGGCGACCTCGATCGGGTGGCGCACGCAGATCACGAATCGCAGCTCGGGCTCGAGGTCGAGCCAGTAGGTGGCGGTGAGGCACGTGCGGGGGTCCTTGAAACCCCAGTGGTCGTGCTGGCGCAGGGTGGCCAGGGTGGCCGTGGCCGCATCGGCCACGTGCGCGACGCGGCGGTCGTCCACACCGGTGGGCGGCAGGGCCGGCGGGTTGTCCCACGCTCCTCCGGCCGCCTCCAGCAGGTCGTCGTTGCAGTCTCGGATCGCCTTGTTCTCCCAGAAGCCCTCGGGGTTGTCGTCCGCGGCCTCGATCAGCTCCTCGGCGCTGGTTCCCACCAGTTGCAGGCCCGAGTCGTGCAGCGCGCGGGTGATCATGGAGGTCCCCGAGCGGTGCATCCCGGTGATCGCGATCGGCACGCCCCGAATCACTTGCTCCCTCCCAGTCCCCGACCCAGTCAGATGGGCGATGGTAGCGGTCGTCGCCGGTCAGGTCTCATGCGACGCGGTCCGCCGGATCGCCTGGCGGGCCGACCGCTCGACGAGGGGGAGCAGGGCCGGACGGACCCGGCCGACGTACAGGGGGGTGACCGCGGGCGGGCGGTGGGCGATCCCGGTGATCGCCTGGTAGTCCGCGGCCATCTCGTCCCAGGAGAAGCGGCGGGTGGTGCCCGCACCGCCGTGGTACTGGTGGAACGTGCCCTCGCCGAGCAACACGATCAGCTCGACGTCCTCCAGCGCGCAGGCCCGGCGGTAGAGGTCGTGGTTGACGAGCCCGCCGCCGGGCAGGGCGAAGCGCTCGTCGAGCCCGCCGAGCTCGTCCCAGAGGGGGCGGGGGCAGAACAAGCTGCTGCTCTCACCGGCCGGTCCGAACAGTCCCCGGCCCCACGAGCCCGCCGGGGTGCTGACCTCGAACAGCCGGTAGCCGTCGGTCTCCCACGGCGTCCGTGCCAGCAGCTGGTCCTCCACGTCCTGGTCGTATCCCGCGCTGGCGGCCTCCATGTGGCGGACCGGACCGAGGTGGAACGCGGGCGCCGTGATGACCGGCCGGGGCGCGAGCGAGGCGGCGCGCCGCGCCTCGGACAGCAGCCCCGGTGACACCATCCGGGCGCCGTCGACGATGAGGCCGACCAGGTCGCCGGCGGCCAGGCCGAGGCCGTGGTTGGCGGCCCGGGCCGGTGACGCGGGTGCCGGGTCGAGGCGCTCCACGCGCAGCCGCCCGTCGAACCCGGCGACCAGTGACGGGTCCACGGGGTGCGGGGATCCGTTGTCGACCACGACGACCTCGTAGTCGTCGGCGGCCAGCCCGCACTGGTGGCTCGGGCTCAGGGTCCGCAGGGTTCGCGGAAGCTCGCGCGCCATGTCATAGGCCACGACCACGACGCTGACGCTCGGTCGCTGCCCGGGCCCTCGGCTCACGGCCAGGCGACCATCACGCCCGCCGCGGCACGTCCGCCACCGCGTCGACCACGCGCCGGACCTGGTGATCCCACGACCACTCGGCCTCGGCGGCGTACCGCGCCGCTTTGCCGAGCCGGGCCCGCTCCTCCGGGGCGTCCCGAAGCCTCCCCAGCGCGGTGCCGAGGGCCTCCACGTCGTGCGGTGGCACGAGGAGGGCGTCGACGCCGTGGGTGAGGCGCACGGCCAGCTGGCCGATGGCCGGGGCGACGACGGGGAGCCCGGCGGCCATGTACTCGGCGAGCTTGAGCGGCGAGTAGTGGAACGGCTCGCCCCGTTGGGCCAGCACGGCGGCGACGTCCATGGCTGCGAGGTAGGCGGGCAGCTCGTGGTGGGGAACCGTGCCCGTGAAGACGGCATGGACGCCGCGCTCGTGGGCGCGCCGCTCGATCCGGGTGCGTTCGGGCCCGTCGCCGACGAGCAGCAGCGCGGCGTCGGGCACGGCCGCGGCGGCATCCACGGCCTGCTCGACCGCGTGGAACCGCCGGAAGCTCCCGACCCACCCGACGACGAAGCGTCCCTCGACGTCGAGGCGCCGCCGGAGGGGCGCGGGGTCGGGCGGCTCGCCGAACAGGTCGAGGTCCACGCCCGTCGGCGTGAGCAGCAGCCGGTCCTCCGGCACGCCCATCCGACGGGCCTGATCGACCACCGGCTGGCTGCCGCAGGCGACCAGGTCGGCGCCGAGCAGCGTCGGGCGCTCGGCGCGGCGCTCGAGCCACCCGCCCCACCCCGGTCGCGTGGTGCCCCACTGCTCCGCCTCCCAGACCTTGGCCGCGGGGGCGAACAACACGGCCGGGACACCGAGGCGCTGCGCCAGCGCCAGCCCGGCGTCGTGGAACAGGTCGTGGCGCTGCCACACGAACGCGATGTCGCTGCCCGACCACGGACCCCGGGGGTCGATGGCGAAGCGCCGGCTCAGCCGCCACTGGAGCACGTCCCTGGCCGCGGTCTTGACCACGCTCGGAACGTGCCGCCGGACGCTCGGGCCCGTCGTGCTGCGAAGGGCCGGGCTGGAGCCTCGCCGCCTCGCCTCGGCAGCCGTGAGGACGCCGTCCGGCGTGACCACCCACGACCGCCCGACCACGCGCTCGGCGGCAGCCGCCCAGCCCGCCGTGCTGAGCAGTGCGGCAACGGGTCCCTGTTCAGCCGTGCTCGATCCCGCGGCGACGAAGACAGCCCCAGCCACGCAGCGAGGTTAGCCCGTTGCGATGCGGCGCTGGCCCCTGGTGCGGGTCGGATACGGTCGCGGCCACCGTGCCTTCCGACGCCACCGCTCGAACGGCTCGACAGCCCGTGCCCGCGACCCCGCTCTGCGTCCTCCACGTCGTGTCGGAGAGCCAGCGGCGAGGGGCGGAGCTCGTGGCGCTGGAGCTGGCCGACGAGCTCGACCGGCTGGGGCACCGGAACCGGGTCGTCGCCCTCGGCCCGGCGTTCGACGGCGGGCAGGAACCCGCGCTGGCGCCGCTCCGGGCGTCGTGGGGACAGCGACCACCGGACCTCGTCGCCTGCGCGTGGCGGCTGCGACGCCTGGTCACCGCCGCGCCGGTGGACGTCGTGCTGGCCCACGGGGGATGGGCGGCGCAGGTGGCCACGTGTGCGTTCCCGGTCGGCGGCCCGGTGCTGATCTGGCAGCGGATCCTCGGGTTCCCGGCCAAGGTGTGGGGACCGGGCCGGCGCCGCTGGTGGGCGACCGTCGTCCGGCGGTGCGACGCCGTGGTCGCACTCACGCCCGACCAGCGCGACGAGATCCTCCGTCTCGGCTACCGCGGACCGGTGTGGCTCATCCCGAACTTCCGCAACTCCGGACGCTTCCGCACCCTCGACCGGGCCCGGGCGGGAGCCCGTCTCCGCGTCGAGGTCGGGGTTTCCGAGGCGACGCCCCTGATCGGGTTCGTCGGGCACCTCGCCGGGCAGAAGCGGCCCGAGCGCGCGCTGGAGGTCCTGGATCGGCTGCGATCGCAGGGCTCTGTCGCCCACCTCGTGGTGGCGGGAACCGGCCCCCTGCGGACCGACCTGGAGGCGCAGGCCCACGGCCTCGGCCTGGACGGCGCGGTGACGTTCCTCGGGCAGCGCGACGACATCGAGCGGGTCCTCGGTGGCGTGGATCTCGTGCTGCTGACCAGCGAGGCGGAGGGCATTCCGGGTGTCGCCATCGAGGCGCTGATGGCGGGATGTCCGATGGTCTCCGTTCCGGTCGGTGGCGTGACCGAGGTGATCGAGCACGGGGTCACCGGTGTCGTGCTCGACGACGACCATCCGACCGTCATGGCGGAGGCCGTGGCCCGGCTGCTCGCGGACGACGAGTCCCGTGCGGCGATGGGGCGGGAGTCCCGTGCCCGCACCGACCGGTTCTCGGCATCGGCGGCGGCTGCGGTGTATGCCGAGCGGCTCCGCGAGACCCTCGCGAGTCGCTGACCTCCTGATCGAGCGGCGGGCTACCGTTCCGGCGCCGATGCACGCCAACCCCGCCGAGGCGCCTGCTCACCGTGACGCGCTGCCCGCCCGCATGCGCATCCTCCACGCGGTGTGCCACAGCCACCGGCGGGGCTCGGAGATGGCCGCGCTCGAGCTCGCCGGCGAGCTGGAGCGCCTCGGGCACAGCAACCGCCTGGTCGCCATGGGCCCGGCGCTGGACGGAGGCCGGGACCCGGATCTGCCGCTCCTGGGTCGATCGTGGCGGGAGGGGCCGACCCAGCTCGTCTCCCTGGCGCTGCGGCTGCGGCGCCTGCTGTCGCAGGAGCCGGTCGATGTCGTGCTGGCCCACGGGAGCTGGCCGGCGGCGGTGACGGCGCTCGCCAGGCCGGGGCACGGCCCACTCCTCGTCTGGCAGAGGATTGCCATGTTCCCCGACAGGCTCTGGGCCCCGCCGCGGCGCAACTGGTGGGCCGCCGTCGCTCGCCGCTTCGACGCCGCCGTGGTCCTCACCGGCGAGCAGGAGGTCGAGCTCCGCCGTCTGGGATACCGCGGACCGGCGTGGGTCGTCGGCAACTTCCGCAACCCCGACCGGTTCCGCGCCGTCGATCGCACCGTGGCCGCCGCCCGCCTCCGTGCCGAGCTCGGCACGGCTGACGGGACGTACCTGCTCGGCGCGGTGGCCGCCTTGTCCCCCGAGAAGCGGCTCGACCGCGCCCTGCAGGTCGTCGCCATCCTGCGCGCCCGGGGTCCGCTGGTCCATCTCGTCGTTGCGGGAACGGGGCGTCAGCGGCCACAGCTGGAAGCCCGGGCCGAGCACCTGGGGGTGGCGGACGCCGTGACGTTCCTCGGTCACCGCGACGACGTGGAGTGGGTCCTCGGCGGTGTCGACCTGGCCCTGCTCACCAGCGACACCGAGTGCATGCCCGGCGTCTCCATCGAGGCCCTGATGGCGGGCTGCCCGATGGTGACGGTCCCCGTCGTCGGGGTGGACCGCGTGGTCGAGCACGGGGTCACCGGGCTCGTCGTCGACGGCTTCGAGGCCGCGGAGATGGCCGACGCCGTCGGGCGGTTGCTGGACGACGACGAGGCCCGTCTGGCCATGAGCCGCGCGTCCCGGGCGCGCCGCGACCGGTTCTCGGCCCGCGCCGCCGCCACGGTCTACGTCGACCGGCTCACCGCCGCTCTCGACGGCCGTTGAACGCGAAGAGCGCGCAGGCCATCCAGCGTCGTAGCATCGGCAAAGCACATCCGTGGCGACCCGATGCCTGACACCCCGTCAGATTGTCATGCACGGAGGTTCACGAACCGCTAGGTTTGTTCCCGCCGGGAGGGTTACCGGCGGGTAACGCTAGGTAGTGGGGGCAGCAGCCGGGCATCGGTTCGCCGATTGCTGGGTCAGGTCGAAGCAACTGGGGGGCCAAATTGCGGGACCGTGCCGTTACGAGCCGTGTCGAAGCGGTCGATCACGAGCTACCGACAACGGTGTATCGCTGGGCTCGGCGGCGGGAGAACCTGAGCCTGGTCCTGATCGACCTCGGGATCATCACGTCCGCGTGGTTGCTGGCGCTCGTCGCCGGGTTCGAGGGCGACATCCCCGAGTCCGTGATCGACCGGTCCCCGCTCGTCGTGGGGCCGCCGATCGTCCTGCAGCTCGTCATCCACCGAGCCGTCGGCCTGTACGGGCCGGTCTGGCGCTACGCCTCGATCGACGAGGCCGTCCGGGTCATGGCCGCCGTGGCCGCCGGAATGGTGACCGGCTTCGCGTGGCTGTGGGCGGTCGACAGCGCCACCACGCTGGCGCTGCCCGTCTTCACGGCGCCCCTGGTGGCGGCCTTGCTGCTCCTCGTCGGGTGCGGCGGCGTCCGCTTCCAGTCACGACTGTTCGCGCTCGAGCGGCTGCGGACGAGGGCGGCGAAGCCCGTGCAAGCGTTGATCGTGGGCGCCGGCAGCCCCGGCGCCGCCCTGGCGTACGAGCTGTCGCAGACCGATCCGGGCCGCGACGTCCACATCGTCGGGTTCGTCGACGACGACTCCCGGCTGCACCGCCGGTCCGTGCGTGGCATCCCGGTGCTCGGCGGGACCGGCCAGCTCGAGGACCTCTGCCGGCGGCACGACGTCGACCGCATCTTCATCGCGCTCCCGCACGCCGACCGAAAGCAGGTCAAGCCGATCGTCGATCGGGCGCTGCGCACACGGGCGCAGGTGAAGGTGCTCCGTCCGGCCGCCTCGACCGCTTCGGGCATGCTCCAGAACGTCCGCGACATCGATCTCAGCGACCTGGTGGGCCGGCAGCCGGCACCGGTCGACACCGAGGGCATCGGCGACTTCCTGCGGGGGACCACCGTGCTCGTGACGGGCGCCGGCGGCTCGATCGGCAGCGAGATCTCCCGCCAGGTGGCCCGCTACCAGCCCGGTCGCCTGTTGCTGCTCGACCGCGACGAGACCCTGCTCCACGACGTCTCCACCGGAGGCCTGGCGTCGACGGCCGAGACCGTCCTGCTCGACCTCTGCGACCGGGAGCGGATGATCGCCCTGCTCGAGGAGACCCGGCCCGACGTGGTGTTCCACGCCGCGGCCAACAAGCACGTGCCGATCCTCGAGCGGTACCCGTCTCAGGCGGTCGCCACCAACGTCCTCAGCACCTGGTGGCTGGCCAACGCGGCCGCCGAGAACGGCTGCCAGCGCTTCGTGCACCTGTCGACCGACAAGGCCGCGGGTCCCACGTCGGTGATGGGGGCCACCAAGCGGGCCGCCGAACACGTGGTGGTCGGCGTCGGCCGGCACCACAGCCTGCCGTACGCCGCCGTCCGCTTCGGCAACGTGCTCGGCAGCCGCGGCAGCGTGGTGCCCACGTTCTTCCGCCAGATCCTCGCCGGCGGCCCGGTCACGGTGACCAGCGAGGAGATGACCCGCTACTTCATGAGCATCCCCGAGGCGGTGAGCCTCGTGCTCCAGGCCGGGGCGATGGCCGACGGCGGGCGCATCTTCCTGCTCGACATGGGCGAGCCGGCGTCGATCCTGCGGTTGGCCCGCCAGATGATCCGGCTGGCCGGACTGCGGCCCGGCGACGACATCGCGATCGAGATCACCGGGCCGCGGCCCGGCGAGAGGTTGCACGAGCGGCTGCACGACGAGGCCGAGGAGCACGGGCCGGCTGCGCACCCCTCGATCTCGGTGCTCCGCCCCAAGCTGACCCTCGACTGGTGCCAACTGGTGCAGGCCATGGACGAGCTCGAGCGCTCGTGCCGCGACGGCGACGACGCGGTGCGTGCGGCGCTCGTCACCCTCCTGGCGCGGAGCGGGGTGGATTGCCGCCTCGAGCCACCGCCGCCGCCCGCACTGGGGTCGGGTGGCCGGCGTGTGCAGAGCGTCGCGCGCCGCACGGAGGTCGCTGTCCCCGAGCCCGTCGACATGTCGGCCAGGCCCAACGGGGTCGGGCTCAACGGCACCGCCAGGCGCCGACGCCTCGCCCTGCTCTCGGGTGCGTCCGGTGGCGCCACCGAGCGGCCCGCGCTGCCGTTCGCGCGCCCCGCCCGCCCGCCGCTCGAACGGGTGATCCAGCGGCTCACGCCGTCCTACGAGAGCGGACAGATCACCAACGGCGCGCTGGTGCGCGAGCTCGAGGAGCGCACGGCCGAGCGGTTGCGGGTGGGCCACGTCGTGGCCGTGAGCTCGTGCACGTCCGGACTGATGCTCGTGGTCCAGGCGCTGGTCGCGGGGCGCCCGGGGCCGGTGGTCCTCCCCAGCTTCACCTTCTCCGCATCAGCCCACGCGGTCCACTGGAACGGGCGCTCGCCGCGGTTCGTGGACTGCGATCCCGCCACGTTCCAGATGGATCTCGCCCACGCCGAGGCGGCCCTGGACGGCGCCAGCGCCGTCATGGGCACCCACGTGTTCGGCGCGCCGTGCGCCCCGGAGTCCGTCGAGAAGCTGGGGGCAGCGGCCGGGCTGCCCGTCGTGTTCGATGCCGCCCACGCGATAGGGGCGACGAGCCACGAGCGGCCGATCGGCGGGTTCGGCGAAGCCGAGATCTTCAGCCTCACGCCCACGAAGCCGATGGTCGGCGGCGAGGGGGGCCTGATCGCCACCCGCGACCGCGACCTCGCCGCCCGGCTCCGGACCGGCCGCGACTACGGCAACCCCGGCGACTACGACACCCGCTTCGCCGGCCTCAACGCCCGGATGTCCGAGTTCCACGCCGCCATGGCGCTCGAGTCGCTGGGACTGCTCGACGGCAACCTGGCCCGGCGGCGAGAGCTGGCGGCCCGCTACATCGAGGGTCTGCGCGGCGTGCCCGGCATCCGGACGCAGGTCGTGCCGGTGGAGCACGTCTCGACCTACAAGGACTTCACGATCGCGGTCGAGGCGGACGAGCTCGGGATCGACCGCAACCAGCTGGTGGCGGTGCTGGCGACCGAGGGCATCGACACGCGGAACTACTTCGACCCGCCGGTCCACCGCCAGCAGGCCTACCGGGGTGAGGCTGCCGTCGACCTGCCGGTCACCGACGCCGTCAGCCGGAGCGTCGTGTCGTTGCCGCTCTACCCGGACCTCTCCCTCGATGACATCGACTCGGTGGTCGAGGTGATCCGGCTCAGCCACGAGCATGCGGACGAGCTTGTCTCTGCGCTCGGACAGCTTCCGGAGGCAACGGGGTCCCGCTCCCGGAGCGCACTGCCCCGGGCATAGACCGCGACCGCCTCAGTCGGGCGGCGGGGCGGCCGTGACCCGGCCGGACGCGACGGCGGCGCAGAACGCGGCGTGGTCGCGCTCGGTCTGGTCGGCGTAGCACTCGGCGAACCTCGCCATGGCCACGTCGGCCCGGTCGCTCGTGCCCAGGTAGGCGGCGATCGCGATGGCGTCGCCGGTGCGGGCGTGCGACCGGGCCAGCGTCCAGGCGCAGGCCTCGCCGTAGACCCGCATGGCTGCGGGCGACATGCGGTCGACGTCCGCGGCCAGCTTCCAGTCCCACAGCTGGCGGACGTAGAAGTCCGCCACCGTGCCGTCGAAGGTCTCGATCTCCAGCCAGCCCAGCATGATGTCGGGTGTGGCCTGGAGCAGCCGCTGGCCCTCGACCACCCGCCGGCCCTGGTTGGTGTAGGCGCAGGCCCCGGCGTACGGCGCCAGCGCCGAGGCCTCGGCCTGCTTGAACTGCAGGACCAGCGGGTCTTCGTCGTCCCGCCCCAGCAGCAGTGCGATCATCGTCCGGGTCCCCACGCTGCCCACGCCGACCACCATGCGGGCGAGGTCGACGTAGCGGTAGCGATCCAGCAGGTGCCGTCGGTCGGGCGTGAGGCTGCGGCGGTAGGCCCGCATCGTCCGCCCCACGACCTCGTGGAGCTCGGCGGGCGAGCGCTCGGGCATCAGCTTCTCGGCCGGCACCACCAGCGGCGAGTGATCGACGATGCGGCGGTCGCCGCCGACGACCTCGGTCAGCCGGGCAAGGGCCCGGGCGCTGTCCTTGGTGAGGGCCTTGTCGACGCTGCGGCGGAACGCGACGGCGTCCGCGGGCTCGGCCTGCTCGTCGAACCGCCGGACCAGCGCGGCAGCGTCGAGGTGCGCGTACCAGGTGGCCAGGACGCCCCGGCCGGCGAAGTCCCGCACCGTCTCGCGGTACTGGCGGGCGGCGCCCTCCACCACCTCCCGGCGCTCGGCGTCGTCGAACCCGCGGGCCCGCCCGGCGATGGCCAGGCTGGCCGCCAGTCGCTTGAGGTCCCACTCCCAAGGCCCCGGCAGCGTCTCGTCGAAGTCGTTGAGCGAGAACACGAGGTCGCGTTCGGGGGAGGCGAAGCCGCCGAAGTTCGAGAGGTGGGCGTCGCCGCAGGCCTGGACCCGCAGGCCCGACACCGGCGTGGTGGCCAGGTCGGCCGCCATGACCGCCACCGCACCCCGGAAGAACGTGAACGGGGACGTGGCCATGCGCTGGTGGCGGATGGCCACCAGCTCCGGCACCCGGGTGGTGGCCTGGCGCTCCAGGATCGCGATCGGGTCCTCCCGCCCGTCGGGCGGTTCCCACACGGCGTGGCCCGACCGGGGCGCGTGGGCCCGCGCCGCCCGCCCCAGGGCGGCGCGCTCGTCGGGCGAGCGCGTCCCGCGCGCACCGGGCGCCCGCCCGGTGGGCTCGGTCAGCTGGGGGCCGCCGGCCGGCATGCCCGCATTCTGGCAGCTGAGGCCGCCGCCGCGAACTGGCGAGCGGCCACGTCGAGCAGCCGGTCGTGGCCCCACCGCGCCATCGGCGGCGCCAGCCGGGCCATGATCCGCAGCGACCGCCCGGTGGCCGCGAGGTCGGACACGAGCCGCACATCGGTCCCGCCCGCCGCCTCCCACAGCTCGACCCGGGCGTCGCCGGTCAGGTCGCCGGACAGCACGGCGGTCACCCGGCAGGGCGCCGCCACGACCTCGAGGGCGATGTCGCAGCGGATGGCGTAGGGCAGCGACGGCCGCAGCGTGCACCGCCACACGTCCCCGGGAACGAGGGCGCGGGCCTCGAAGCGACGCAGCCACGGCCACCACGACCGGTAGTCCTCCACCCGGGCGAGCCCCGTCCACACGTCCTCGGCGGACCCCGGGAGGTGGTACGTGCGGTCGGAGTGGATGCGCAACGACCGTGAGTGTGGCGCAGCCGAGCCCGGCACCGTCGAGGCGGACGGCACGGTCGTCGACACGACCGCGTGGCCTACCGGGAGGTCATCCCGATCCCCGGAGCGTGGTGACGGGGGTGCCCGGGCCCAGCCAGCGGGCGGCGTTGCCGACCAGGATCTGGGTCGTCGACTCGGGCCGGGCGCCGAGGTCGTCGAGAATCCGGCCCAGCCGGTCGACGGCGGCGGCCGTCGCTGCCCGGTCGCGGCCCTGCATGTACGCCGCGATGGCCAGGCGATGGGCCCGCTCGGCGTAGGGGTCGGCGGCCAGGACCTGGTCCGCCAGGGTGGCGGCGGCGTCGACCGCCCCGCCCACCAGCTCGAGCTCGCCGAGGGTCAGGGCGGCCTCCACCAACCGGGCGTGCAGGTGCCGGGGCACGCTGTCGAGGTCGGCGAGGCGCTCCAGGTCGGGGAGCGGCCGGCGGCCCTGCCACCGGGCCACGGCGCCCCGCAGGTGGTCGATCCGGCCGGCCTGGTCGCCCCGCCGGCGGGCCTCCTCGGCGTCGGCCAGCAGGTCCTCGACCTCCCAGGTGTCCACCTCCAGGCCCGGCACGGCGGCCAGCTGCAGCCGCTGGGCGTCGCCCCGCACGAAATAGGGCGCCGCGCCCCGGCCGCGCTCGGGCTCCAGCAGCCGCTGGAGGTGGCGGAGCGTGACCCGCAGGTTCGCCCGGCCCCGACCCGGGTCGAGGTCGGGCCACAGCAGGTCCACGACCCGGTCGCGGCTGACCGTGCGCTCGACCGCCAGCAGGCTGAGC
>DASRJM010000269.1:0-5077 GCA_035649475.1 Acidimicrobiales bacterium | reverse complement strand
GACACCGCCCTCGCGGCCCTGCTCGACGCCCACGCGGTCAGCGCCGGTGCCGAGCTGCTGGCCGATGGCACGGCGACCAACAACAGCACCGCCCTGCGGTCCGCATTCGGCCCCGACGCCCAGGAGCGCGCGGCGAGATCGGTGCGCGATGCCGCCCTCGATGGCTCCGCTGTGACCGGTCCGCACACTGCGGGTTCCCGTCTGGCCAGCGTGCTCGGGGTACCCGCGGCCGCGGTCTCGCCGCTCCTCGGGTCGGGTACCGACCGCGACTCCCTGACGACCGCCGCCCGGCTGCTGGTCGGTCTGGGCGCGGACGGCGCGCTGCGGCAGCGGTTGGGCGCACCGGCCGACGCCGCCTGGCCTCTCGTCGAGCCGGGGGGCCCGGCGCCGACGCTGCGCCTCGGCCGCCAGCCCTACGGCGTCCTCCCGGCGACGGTGCCCGGACGGTGGGCCGCCCGTGCTGGCGAGGCGGGCGCGGGCTTGACCAACACGATGCACCAGTGGGCCATGGCCACCGGCCCGTCCCTGTTCACCGACCCTGGGGCGCCGCCAACGCCGGTGGGTGGCGGGCCGGCGCGGCGGGTCACCAACGACGACGACAGTGACCTGGCGGACCTGCTGCTGGAGTCGGCGTCGTCGCTGCGGTGGGCGCCGGCCGACGGTGACGCCCCGCCGGTCGACGGGCCCGACACCCTGGTGGGACCAGCCGAAGGTGACACGTCGGCGGCGGCGGTCCTGCCGATCATCGCCGCCACGCCGCCGTCGGGGCTGGCCGCGCTACCGGTCGCCGTGCGCACCGCTTCGCTGCTGGCTCGCATCGCCGTCGCGGCCAAGAAGGCGGCGGCCGCGGCCGACGTCGCCGCGGTCGACGCGGCCCTGCAGGCCCTCGCCAGCGCCGCCCGCGACGACGTCGCCCGGGTGGTGGCCGAGCTCCTCGACGCCGTCTCGCACCGCTTCGACCCCTGGGTGACGGCCGTCACCACCGAGCGGCTGGCCGCCCTTCGCCGCGACCACCCGGGCGAGGTGGCGGTGGGTGCCTTCGGCTGGCTGACCGATGTCGCCCCACGGACCCTGCCCCGCAGCTTCGGCCACGTCCACGCCCCGTCGATGGCCCAGGCCGCCACAGCGGCCGTGCTCCGCTCGGGGTTCCTGGGTCAACGCCGACGAGCCTGGGCCGCAGCGGTCGAGGAGGCGCAACGGGCGCTGGCTGATGCGCAGGCCAGGCTGGCGGCATCGCGGCCGTCCGACCCGCCCAGCGTCCGCCAGGCACTGGAGACGCAGGTGAACGCAGCGGCAGCCGACCTGGACCAGGCTCGGACCGACGCCGCCCGGCTGGCGCCCCTCGACGAGGCGACCGAAGCGCGCCTGCCGTTGGCCGTCGACCTGTCGTCCCAGCAGGTGCGGCGGGCGCGGTCGGTGCTGTCGGCCGTGCGTGCCGGCCAGCCGCTGGCCGCCGTGCTCGGCTACCAGTTCGAGCGCGACCTGGCGGATGCCGGCTTGCAGCAGTTCCTCGGCGCGTTCCGCAAGCTCACCCGGTTCCACACCGGCACGGCACTGGAGCAGGTCGAACAGGCCCGACGAGACCGCCAGGCCGAGCTGGCCACTGCTCGCCGGGCCCTGGCCGAGCTCGAGCAGCTCGCCGCCCGCCTGCGGGTGCTCCTCGACCAGGCCCGTGATGCCGAGCGCGCGGCGACGGAGCGCGCGGCCCGCGCCGACGCGGTCCTCGCGCCCGTCAGGGACATGCGGACCGAACGCGACCGCCGCGCCAACGACGTCGCCACCCTCACCCAGCAGCTGGCCGACCTCGACGCCCATCGCCCCCGACCGGCCAGGCGCCACTTCAACCTCGTGACCCCCTGACGGAGAGCTCCCATGGCCGTTCGCGACGTATTCACCGTCGACCCCGAAGACCGCGGTGCCCTGGTGGGGTGGACCGCCCAGCGGGCCGCGCTCCAGGCCGCGCTCGACACCGCCCAGCGCAGAGTGGCCGCGCTCGACGCCGCCCTGGCCGACCCGGCCGCCGTCGCCGCCGAGCAGGAAGCGACGGCCGCGCACGTGGCCCTCGCCCAGGCGCAGGCGGCCGTGGATGCGGCCCAGGAGCAGGCGGACGCGGCCGAGGCGGAGTCCCGCCGCTTCGAGGCCAACGACCTCGCCGCCGCCGTCGCCGCCGTGGACGAGGCCACCCGCGCCGTCAGTCGCGCGCTCGCCGAGCTGCTGCGTGACAGCGCCGCCTCGACGTCGGTGACCGCAACCGTCGACGGCTTGGCGCTGCGCGAGCGCTACCGCGCCGCCATGGCTGTCACGCCGCCGGTCTGGGACCACACGACCATCCCCTTCCCGTCGCGGCCCGGCGATGTGATCGACCCCGAGCTCTCCCTGCCGGCCGTTGACCCGGCCGACGGCAGCGATCATCGCCGCCTGCTCGCGGTGCTCGACCGGCTCGACGAGCGGGTGGATGCCGTCGCCGACCTGACCACGGCCGAGAGCGTCCATCAGCTGGTCGCGGGCAACGCCACACGGTCGGGCAGCTCGCTGGCGGTCGCCTCCGAGGGCCGGGTGCCGGACGACTTCGACGTCATCCGCACCCCGCGCCGGGGCCATGACGTCCTGCACCGACTGCTGGTCCTCACCGATCCGGCCGCGGCGAGCCCGTGGACGGTGCCTCAGCCCGGACCGGCCGCGCTGCTCGACCCGGTGAGCGCCACCTGGGCGGCGGGGCTGCTGCCCGACCCCGCCCGGGCCACCGTGCGGTTGCGGCTGATCCCCATCGACGAGCCCGCTGGTGGCGGCGGGACGGGACCGCCCGACGACCCTGGTGGCGGCGACGGTGGGGACGGCGGCGATGGCCCCGGCGGGCCCGCGGGTGGCGACGGAGGCGATGGCCCCGGCGGACCCGCGGGCGGCGAGGGTCCCGGCGGACTTGCGCCGATCGAGATGGCCAGCGGGACCAGCCAGACCGTTGGCACGGACCTGGCCGACCCGGTCGAGGTGCCCCTGTCCGCCCTCGGCCTCGACCCGCTGGGCTGGATGCGGGTGGCAGCCAACGCCGCGGAGCTGGAGCAGCGGCTCCTCCGAGCGGCCGACGAGGCTCGCCGCGCCCGGGGCGAGGCTCCGCCGGCCGGCCGCACAGTGGTCGACGACAGCCATGCCCCCGAGGTCGTCGGCCTGGCCGACATGCTGGCCGCCGCGCGGGCCGCGGGGCGGGTGCTGGCCGCCGCCCGCGCGCTCGATCCCCAGGACCTGGTCCACCCCGCCGCCGCCGACGCAACGCTCCCGACGGCTGCGGCTGCCGACCAGGTGGCCCAGCGGGTGCGCGCCGCCGAGGCCTGGACCGACGCCCTGGCCACCGACCTCGAGGCCGCGGCCAGTGCGACTGCGACGCCTGACCCCGCGGCTCTCACCGACCGACTGCTCGACGCCGCCAGCGCGGGCGTCGTCGAGGCCCTACCCCCACCGGACAGCCCCGCCGATCTCGATCCCAGACTGCTGCAGGCGCTGGCCCGTGCCGCGGCCAGCCGCCTCCGGCTGCGCGCCGCCTCCACCCCGTTCACCGCCGATGTCGCCGACCCGCTCGGGACGCTGGCCCGGGCCCGCACCCGCGCGGACGAGTTGGCCGGCATGCGCCTGCCTCTGCCGGCCGCGCTGACCCCGCCGGTCGACGCCACCGCCCGAGCCGATCTAGCGACCGGCGCCCACCGACTGGCCGGGGCCGACCCGGCCGACGTCCGGGCCTGGCTGCTGGACCACGGGCGCGTACGGTTGGCCCTACGGGGGCTCGGTGATGCGCTGGATCTGGCGGAGGTCCTCGGCGGCGCCACCGTCCTCGACCTGCGGGTGACGCAGCTGCCGGCCAGCACTCCCGACACCTGGGCGGGCGCGACGCCCACGCCACCGCCAGGCACGGTCTCGCTCGTCGTGCAGGCCGCCTACGGCGATCGGCTGCCGGCGACCATCGCTGGCCTGGTGATCGACGAGTGGTCGCAGCCGGTCGCCGACGACGGCCACGACAGCGGGCTCGCCTTCCACTTCGACCAGCCCACCGCCACCCCACCCCAGGCCGTGCTGGTGGCCGTCCACCCTGACCCGGCCCCCGACCGCCCGGTCGCCACCTGGGACCTCGACACCCTCCTCGACGTCGTCACCTCGACCCTGGCCCTGGCCCGGGACCGCGCCACCGCGGCCGAGCGCGCCCTCATCGCCGGCATCGAGGTGCCCGGTCCCGATGCCTGATCAAGGAGTCACCCCGTGCTGCGACTGAGCCCCCACTCCACGGCGAGCACCGCCGAGACCCGCCGGGAGGTGCTCGCTGCGCCGGTGCGCGATCCGCTGTGGCTGCTGGCCCGGCAGTGGCAGACCCGCGGTTTCATCGCCGACGACGCTGGCACGCCCGTCGGGGTCCGCCTGGCGACCGCGACGGCGCCGCTCCGGACCGGTGGGCCCGGCGGCGCAGCGGTGTCGGCCATCGAGCCGCTCATCGAAGCGGAGCCGCGGCCGACGATCGACGACCTCGACCACGCTCGGTTGACGGAGCTGGCCACCGAGCTGGCACGCCGGCTACGTGCCGCGGGCGCGGCAGCGGCTCGGACCACGCTGGCCGGAGCGTTCCCCTTCGCCCCGGCCGGCGCTGGCCCGACGATCCGGCCCTTCGCCGGTCGCATCCCCGATCCCCGGCCGCTCTATCACCTGCTGGTGCCGGCCCTCGGGGTGACCGGTGATCGCGGCACGCTCCCGCCCATCCCCGGCCTGCCGGCGGCACAGGCTGCGGCGGTCGAGACGGCCTGTCGCAGCTGGCTGGCCTGGCTCGCTCCCCGGCTCTCGGCAGCCACGCCAAGCGGGAGTGGTGCTGACGGCGACGCGCCCGCGGCATGGGACTCCGAGCGCCTGGAGTACCGGTTCGCCCTCGGTGCCCGCCTCCCCGACGCGGCGGTGGAGCTCAGGGCCGAGGAGTACGACGGGGCCGGCATCGAGTGGTACACGTTCGACGATGCCGGCCGGGACGCTGCCGGCGGAACGGGGGCCACACCGGTCCCGGTCGAGGTGCGACCGGCGCCCGTCAGCTATCCGGGCATGCCCCGGC
>DASRJM010000268.1:0-11047 GCA_035649475.1 Acidimicrobiales bacterium | reverse complement strand
CGGGATCGCCGCCGAGCGCGGCGGCCTCCGCCCGGCGGGCGGCGATGGCGGTGGCCGGTGTGCCGGCGGCGAGCGCCCGCTCGTACCAGCCGGCGGCCAACTCCGGCGCCTCGGCCAGGGTGGCGTCGCCCGCGGCGACGTAGGCAGCGGCGACGGTCGCGCCCTGGGCGCCGGCGGCGGCCAGGTGCTCGCCGGTCCGGGTGGCCGGGGCACCCCGCTCGGCCAGCGCAGCGGCCAGGCGGGCGTGGAAGCGGCGGCGGTCCGCCACCGGCGTCATCTCGGTCACGGCGGCGGCCACGACCGGCACGGCGTCGCCGGCGGAGGTGACCAGGCCGGCGGCCCGTAGCGCGTCCACGGCCTCGCCGAGCCGGTCCGGGGCCAGATCGGTGGTGGCGGCGAGCAGCTCGTCGTCGAGGTCCGCACCCGCGCTGAGCGCGCCCAGCACCGTGCGGGCGGCCGGCGTCAGCTGGTCGACCTCGGCCCGCAGCGCGGCCACCAGCGACGGGCTGGGAGCGCCGGGCGGCCTGGCCAGCCGGCCGCCCGTCACCGTGCCGTCGGCCGACCACGCCGCCAGGACCAGCTGCACCAGGCCCGGCATGCCGGCGGTGTGGTCGTCGAGGGCGTCGACAAGGCGGTCGTCGACGGCGGCGCCGAGCTCGATGGCCGCGAGCTCGCCCACCTCGGCTTCGTCCAGCGAACCGAGGGCGACGAGCGGCTGCGCGCGGCCCAGCAGCGCGTCGAGCGCAGCCAGCGTGGCGTCGCCGGCGGCCGGCCGGTGGGCGACCACGAGGCGCACGCTCTGTACGGCGGCCCGTTCGGCCACGCCGACCAGCGCCAGCAGCGACCCGGCATCGAGCCACTGGGCGTCGTCGACCAGGAGTGCCGTGTCGCCGCCCGCGGCCAGCCAATCGAGAAGGGCGTCCCGGTAGGCGCGTTCGTCGCCGCCGGCCACGGCGCCGCCGACGAGGTCGTGCACCGCCGCGAAAGAGTGGTCCCGCTCCAGGCGGCGACCGGTGAGGCGCAGGACCTCGGTCCCGCGGCCGCCGAACCGGTCGCTCACCGCCTCGACGATGCTGGCGGCGTCGGACGTGCCCGGCCCGACGATGCCGATCTGTGTTGCTGCATCGCCGTCGGGCGCGGCGAGGGAGGCCACACGCGCCACGCGGGACGGCAACCGGCCGGGCATAGGGCCGGAATGCTAGTTGTACCTCCCAACCTGGTCGGACGCCTGTGAATTGACCTGCACGTCAAGAAATTGGCCTTAGGGGCCGATGGCGGCGGTAACGTTGCCGATCGCTCCCCGGGGGAGGGGGGCGTCCCGTCCGAGTCTGAGGGGATCTGCGCCATGTTCCGCAGAGCTTTGCCCGTCGTACTGGCGGCCGTCTTCCTGGGTGTCGTCGTGGCCTGCGGAGGCGGGAGCGGAGGTTCGGCGTCCGAGGAGTCCGACGGCTCGGAGCCCTCGGAGCAGAGCGATATCGGCGACGCCGCGTCGGCCGATGCACCGGCCGAGCCGGAGGAGTCGGGGCCCGGTGCGGAGGACGCGGGCGCCCCGGGCGACGTCGGCGGCGAGAGCAGCGAGAGCGCAGCCGAGATCACGTTCACCGGGGAGGGCGGCGAGTCGTTCTGCTCGCAGATGACCGAGATCCAGGCGTCGTTCGAGACGGCCGAGCCGTCGGAGGCCACCTACAGCGAGCTCGCCACCAAGATCGCCGCGGTGACACCGCCTCCGGAGCTGGAGGCCGATTGGCCGTTCTTCGTCGAGATGAACAACGCTCTTGCGGCGGACCCGAACGGTGACGTGCTCACCGGGACGGGCGGCGAAGAGAACGCCCAGCGATTCGGAGAGGTGTCGACGAAGGTGTCCGAGTACATGACCCAGGTCTGTGGCTTGTAGTGGCCGCCGGGCCCACCCGCCTGCTGGCCGCGGCCGCCCTCGTGGCCGCGGCCGCCCTGTCGGCCTGCGGCGGGGATGACGACGACTCGGCGACCGAGTCGTTCTGCGAGGACTACCGGGCGCTCGAGGAGGATCTCGCCGACGTCGACATCGACGACCCCGAGGCCGCGTCCGACGCGTTCGACCGGCTCGCCGAGCTGGACCCGCCCGACGAGATCGCTGACGAGTTCGGGGCGATCGTCGAGCTGAACAGGGAGATCTATTCCGCCGGCGAGGGCGTCGACCCGTCCGATCAGGAGGCCGTGGCCCAACTGCAGGAGCAGTTCTCGGACCGGACCGCCGAGCTGGAGGAGGAGAGCCAGGCGGTCGAGGGATTCCTCACCGAGGAGTGCGGCGTCGGCGACACCTGATCGCGGTCAGGGCGGCGGCCGGTAGACCGTCAGGCTGACCCGGGTGCCGTCGGCCTGGGGCATGAACGTGACCTCGTCGGTGAGCGTGCGCATGAGCGGGATGCCGAGCCCGCTCTCGTGCCGCAGCCGACGGGGGTCCGTGGCCGCCGGCAGCACCTCGACCCGGTCAGGGTCGAAGCCCCGGCCCCGGTCCACGATGTCGACGGTCACCTGGTGGTCCTCGATCGTGCACCGCACGACGACCGGCCCGTCGGCGCAGATGGCCTCGTGGGCCTCGATGGCGTTGGAGCAAGCCTCGGTCACGGCGATCTTGAGGTCGTCGAGGCGGGCGACGTTCAGCCCGGGGGCGAGCGAGCCGACCGCGGCGTCAACGATGAGCCGGACGAGCGACAAGTAGGCGGGCCGGGCCGGGATCTCCAGCTCGACGACCGCCACCGGGTCAACTCCCGGCGACTGCCGCGTCGACGGTGGGCATCACGGTGAGTGCCTTGTCGAGCCCGGTGATCTCGAACAGGCGGGTGATGCGGGCCTCGGTGCACACGATGCGGAGGTCGCCGCCGTGGGTGCGGGCCCGTTTCAGCGCGCTCACGATCATGCCGAGACCTGTGGAGTCGAGGAAGTCGACGCCGCTCAGGTCCAGCACGAGCTTGACCCGGCCCTCGTTCACCAGCCCGGTCAGCCGCTCCTTGAGGTCCGGCGCCGTGGCCACGTCCACCTCACCGAACACGGACACCACGGTCCAGCCGGCGATGTCGACGGTCTCGGTCCGCAGCTGCATCCGTGCCGACATTACCGCCTGGTCGGGGTTGTGCCTTGTGACGCTGTGTGGCCGGCGACCTGCACATCTCGGTGCCGCCTCACCAATCGGGACTACACAGGTGGAATTCCACGGGCGTAACCTGTCGGCGGTCATGGCTCTCGTCGTCGCCGACCCGCTCGACCCGCTCGAGCTGATCCAGGCTGCGCTGGCGGCCCGGGCCGGCGCGGCACCGCTGCCGGTGACGACGGCGGTCGACCACCTCGAGGCGGTCGACCTTCACGACCTCGGCCCCGGGGACGGCGTCGACGACCTCAGCCCGCTGGTCCACGTCCACCGGATCCCGCCTCGCGCCGGGCGCGCGGCCACGCTGGCCCGCCCGCTGCCGCCCGAGGTGGCGGAGCGCCTCGGGGTCGCCGCACTGTGGACTCACCAAGCCCAGGCGATCGACCTCGCGCGGGAGGGCAGATCCGTCGTGGTCGCCACCGGCACGGCCTCGGGCAAGTCGCTGTGCTATCAGGCGCCGCTGGCCGAGGCGGCCGGCGCGCCCGTTCGGCGGGGGACGTCGCTGCTGGTGTTCCCGACGAAGGCGCTGGCGCACGACCAGCTGCGCGCCCTTGCGGAGCGCGAGTTCCCGGGCGTGGTGGCCGGCGCCTATGACGGCGACACCGGCACCGAGGAGCGCACCTGGATCCGGCGGCACGCCACCTGCGTGCTCACCAACCCGGAGATGCTGCACAGCGGGATCCTTCCCCACCACGACCGCTGGGCGAAGTTCCTCAGCCGTCTGCGGTACGTCGTGGTGGACGAGCTGCACGCCTTCCGAGGGATCTTCGGGAGCCACGTGGCCCACCTTCTGCGGCGGCTGCGGCGGCTCGCCCATCACTACGGTGCCGACCCCACATTCGTCTGCTGCTCGGCCACGATCGGCCAGCCCGAGAGGCTCGCCACGGCGCTGTGCGGCCTGCCCGTCGAGGCGGTGGTCGACGACGGCGCCCCGCGGGGTGAGCGGCTGGTCGCGGTGTGGAACCCACCGCCGCTCGACGCCCGCACCGGGCGGCGGGCGTCGTCGAACGGCGAGACGGCCGGGTTGGTTGCGGAGCTGGTCCGGTCGGGCCAGAAGACGATCGCCTTCTGCCGTAGTCGCCGGTCCACCGAGGTCGTGGCGGCCGACGCCCGCCGGCGGCTGCCGTCCCGCTACCGGCGCCGGGTCAAGCCCTACCGGGGCGGGTACCTGGCGGAGGAGCGGCGGGAGATCGAGGACGAGCTGTTCGGCGGCCGCCTCGACGGGGTGGTGGCCACGAGCGCGCTGGAGCTCGGCATCGACGTCGGCGGGCTCGACGCCGTCGTGCTGAACGGCTTCCCGGGCACGATCGCCTCGTTCTGGCAGCAGGCGGGACGGGCCGGGCGGTCCGGGCGGGCGTCCGCGGCGGTGCTGGTGGCCGGGTCGGACCAGCTCGACCAGTGGATGGCCGCCCATCCCGACGAGCTGGTGCTGCGGGCGCCCGAGCCGGTCGTGGTGAACCCGGCCAACCCGTTCGTGGCCGACGCCCACTTGCGGTGCGCCGCCCACGAGAAGCCGTTGACCCACGCCGACGAGCGCTATTGGCCCGGACTGCTGGACGAGGTGGTGCTGCGGCTGGTCCTCGACGATGACCTCGTCGTCCACGAGCGGGCCCGGGGCCGCGGGCCACAGGCGCTGTACGCCGCGGGAGGCTGGCCCGCGCACGGCGTGGGGCTGCGGGTGGGCTCGGGTGGCCAGGTGGCCCTGCGCACCGCCGAGGGGGACCCGGTCGGCACCGTCGAGCTCGGCCGAGCGTGCGAGCAGGCGCACCCGGGGGCGGCGTACCTCCACGCCGGCCAGTCGTGGCGGGTCGTCCAGCTGGACCTCGACGGGCGGGAGGCCATCGTCGAGCTTGACGACGGGGCCACGTACACGGTGCCCCGCACCGACGTCGACATCCGGGTGGTGACGGTGGACGCCCGCCGGCGGCTGGGCGGTCTGGAGGTCGGGCTGGGGACGGTGGAGGTCCACCAGCAGGTGACGGGCTACCAGCGCAAGGAGGCGATGACGGGCGAGTCGCTGGGGGTGACGCCGCTGAACCTGCCGCGCTCGACGCTGACCACCCGGGCGTTCTGGTACCAGGTGCCGGAGTCGTTGCTGGCCGAGGCCGGGATCGACAGGGAGGAGGCGCCGGGCGCGCTGCACGCCGCCGAGCACGCCGGGATCGGCGTGCTGCCGCTGTTCACGATCTGCGACCGCTGGGACGTCGGCGGCGTGTCCACGCTGCACCAGGCCGACCTCGGTGGGCCGGTGATCGTCATCTACGACGGCTACCAGGGCGGGGCCGGCGTGGCGGAGCTGGGCTACGAGGCGGCGGAGCGCCACGTGCGGACCACGGCGTCGGTCATCGAGGGGTGCCCGTGCGACACTGGCTGCCCGTCGTGCGTGCAGTCGCCCAAGTGCGGCAACGGCAACGAGCCGTTGGAGAAGGGCGCAGCACTGGCGCTGCTTCGGCGGGCGTTGCCCTGAGCGGCTCATCGCTCGACCCGCATCGTGGCCTCGCTGCGGAGCGTGACGTCGCCGATCGCCCGGCCGACGATCGGCAGCCGGGTCGGCACCGTGTAGCTGACCTCGACCCGCACCCGCCCGCCGGCCGGGCCGCGGGGGCCGACGTCGACCGCCAGCCGGTCGGAGGCGAGGGGTCCGGCGTCCTCGGCGGCGCGGCGGGCCGCCTCGGGGTCGGGGTCGACGGCGGCCACCCGCGCCGCCTCCCGAGCGGCGTGGGTGACGAGGAGCTGGGCGCGGGCGACGACGACGGCCTGCACGAGGGCGAGCAGGACGAGCGCGACCAGCGGGAGCAGGAGCGCCAGCTCGGCCGTCGCCTGCCCGCGGTCGGGTGAGCGGCTGCGGAGGGTCACAGCGATCCCGTGAGGTGCTCGATGACGGACTCGAACAGGTCGGTGAAGCTGCCGGTCCCGTTGGCCCAGGCGATCACCCCGATGGCGATGCCGCCCGCGGCCATGATCACGAGCGCATACTCCGCTGTCGCCTGGCCCAGGTCTCCTGGCCGGCGGCGCCGCCGGCCGGCGCGGGCGATGGCCTCCCGCGGAGGCGTGACCGGTTCGGGTGCGGTGGGACGGGCCACGGGGCTCGCACGGTCGGCGCAGAACGTGGGGCGGGCCGTCACGCAGGAGCGGGGGTGGGGTCGGCACGGGCGCATGTCGGGTTCCTCTCGGGGGAGCGTGTTCACGGGCTCAGGGAGCCGAGCGATCCCGCCAGGAGCGGGACGACTGTCAGGGCCACGAACGCGGGGAACGTCGTGAGCACCAGCGGGAAGAGCAGGGTGACCGGGAGGCGGCGGGCCGCCTCCTCCGCATGGCGCCGGCGGCGGGCGCGGGTCTCGATGCCCACCCGTTCGAGAGCAGGGAGCAGGGGGCTGCCGTAGCGGTCGTGGTGGATCAGGGCGTCGGCGAGTGGGCGGACCTCCGAGCCGGTGGCGACGAGGTGGGTGAGGGCGTCCGCGAGGGTTCCGCCGTGGCGGACATGGGTTGCGGCCCGGGCGAGCGCGCCGCCGAGCGGGCCGCCCGGGCGGTCGCCGATCGCGGTCACGGCGGCAGCCACGGGGAGGCCGGCTGCGGTCGTGAGGGCGAGGAGGTCGACCACATCGGGGAGCTGGTCGACGAGCGCAGCCGCTTCGCGGCGGCGTCGCCGGCGCGCGGCCAGGGTGGGGAGGGCGACGACGGCGGCCAGCGGGACCGGTGCCAGCGTGGGCGCCACCGGGAGAAGCACCAGGGAGGCCAGGGCCGCCCAGCCCGTGCGGCGGTCGGCCCACGCTCGACCGCCCGGTGTGGCACGGGCAGCGGCCTGGACGTGAGCCGTCGAGGCCGGGACGACGTCGTTGACCGCGGCGCCGAGGCGGGTGACCCACCGGAGGCGGGGCGCGACGCGCGTGCGGGCTGGGGAGGGGAGGCCGGGTGTCAGAGGGGGCGGCGGCCCAAGCCGGCGACGGGGGTGGGCTCGCAGGCCCACGGCTGCGACCGCCAGAGTCGCCCAGGATGCAGCCAGGGCCGCCGTCACCGCGTGGTCCCGGGTCACGGGTGGGCGGCCTTCGTGAGGCGGTGCATCCACCACGCGCCTGCGGCGTCCAGGGCCACGCCGACGGCGAGACACGCCCAGCCGGGTGGCGTCGTCAGGAGAAAAGCGGCTGCGGCTGTGTCGGCCGCCACGAGCACGAGTGCGAACGCGACCGGTGCGGCGGAGAGGACCACCGCGCTCGCTCGTGCCTGGGCGCCGAGAGCTCTGCGTTCGGCTGCGAGGTCCAGGCGTTCGCGCAGGGTGGCGGCCACGCCGTCCACCGCTCTGGCTGGGGCCGAGCCCACGACGGTGGCCAGCACCAGGGCCGTCGACGCGAGGCGGGTGCCGGCGTCGCCGTGGTCGGTCGTCCAGCCGTCGAGGACCTCTGTCACCGGGCGGCCCCTGGCTGCGGACGTGGCGAGTGCCCTGAGCTCGTCGCCGAGTGGGGCGCCCAGCGAGGAGGCGGCTTCGTCGAGGGCCACCGGTAGCGAGGCGCCCGAGCGGAGGGACGTGGCCAGCGCATCCAGTGCCTGCGGCAGCTGGGTGGCTCGGCGGATGCGGGCCCGGGCGGCTGAGCGCCAGCGGGCAGCGGCCCCGGTGGCGGCGGCGCCAGCGGCGAGCGCGACGGCTGCCACCGGCCCCGCGGCCACCGCGGTGAGCACCACGCCCGCGGCCCCGGCCGCGGCGGCCGGACCGGGCACCCGATGGGGGCTGGGTGCTCCGGTGCCGGCCGCCGGGCCTGACGGCCGGGCGCGGGTCCGGCGCGCTCCGGCTGTCACGGGGCCGCCGCGCCCTCTCCGCCGCTGGATCCGGCGGAGCGGTGCGGGCCATGGCGGCGGGGAGGCCTCGTGGGGCCGCCCGCCGCCTGTCCGTCGGGGGTCGTGAGGGGGTGGGTCGTCACGCGGCCGTCGGCGACGGTCGTCACCTCCGCGACGGCCTCGACGCGGCGGCGGGCGCCGACGGCCGTGCGGGCCACGTGCACGATGAGGTCGACGGCGCCGAGGAGCTGCGCCCGGACAGCTGCGAGGGGGACCTGGGTCGAGCCCAGCAGGGCCATCGTCTCGATGCGGCGGACCGCGTCGTCGGGGCCGTTGGCGTGGCACGTGGACAGGCAGCCGCCGTGCCCCGTGTTCATCGCCTGGAGCATGTCCAGGGCCTCGGCGCCCCTCACCTCGCCGACCACGATGCGGTCCGGGCGCATGCGCAGGGCCGCGCGGACGAGGTCGCGGACGCCCACCGCCTCGGGCCCGTCCGGGGACGGCGGCCGCGTCTCGAGGCGCACCACATGGTCGCCCGGGAGGCGGAGCTCGGCGGCGTCCTCCACCGTGACCACGCGCTCGCCGGGTGGGAGGTGGCGGCAGAGGGCGTTGAGCAGTGTCGTCTTGCCCGCGCCCGTGCCGCCGCTGACCACCATGTTGAGGCCGGCGTCGACGGCCGACGCGAGGAGGGCGGCGACCTCGGCGTCGCAGAACGCGTCGAGCGGGACCGCGGCGGCGCCGAAGCGGCGGATCGTGACCGTCGGGCCGTCGATGGCGAGCGGCGGCAGGACGACGTGGACGCGGGAGCCGTCGGGTAGGCGAGCGTCGACGATCGGCGCGGTGCGGTCGGCGCGCAGGCCCAGCGGCGCGACCACGCGTTCCACCAGAAGGTTGATGGCCGGGCGGTCGAGGCTGACCGGCGTGCGCTCGAGGCGGCCGCTGCGTTCGACCCAGACCGGTCCGGGGCCGTTGACGAGGACGTCGGTGACCGCGGGGTCGGCGAGCAAGGCTTCGAGCGGGCCGAGGCCACCGATGCGCGCCCGGACCCGGGACACGACGCCCGCCACCTCGTCGGTGGCCAAGAGGGGTGCTTCCGCACGGACGAGCTCGGCGAGGGTCAGGTCGTCGAGGGACTGGTCGCCGACGGCGGCGAGCAGCCGGCTGTGGACGCGGGCGTCGAGCGGGACCAGGGCGGGATCAGGCGGCATGGGCCAGCGCCTTGGCGAGAGAGCGGGGAAGGCGGCCGGCGAGCATGCCGGCGTCGACCGCCCGGGCCACCGCGGGGTCCAGTGCGACCTCGGCGACCACGGGCGCGGGGATGACCTGGCGGACGTCGTCGGTGGAGAGGGAGCGGCCGGGCTCGTGGATCACGACCACGCCGGACGGACGCAGCGGCCCGTACATCGCCCGGCGGAGGGCGAGATAGCACGGGCGGATCACCAGCAGGGAGCGGCGGGCGCCCGCGACCACCTCGGTGGTGGCGCCCGACGGGGCAGGGCAGCCGCAGTCGATGACCGTCGGGCGGGGCGACGCGTCGAGGAGCGCGGCCAGCAGACCGGCACGGATCGGCGTGAGCGGACCCGCGCCGCGGGGCAGGAGCGTCAGGCCGGTCGTGACCTCGAGCTCCAGGCGGCCGAGGGCGTCGGCGGGGACACGGTTGCCGCCGGCCAGCCAGGCGCTGAGACCGGGCGAGTCGGGCTCGGGGAGGCCCAGCGCGGCGGGGAGGTCGCCGGCCAGGTCGGCCAGCACAGCGCCTGCGGGGGCGCGCTGGGCGAGGAGGAGCGCGAGCGAGGCGGACACCACCGTGGTGCCCGTCCCGCCCTTCACTGACCAACACGCGATGAGCATCCGGGAGACCTCCGCGACCAGGGGAGACACGCCGTGTGGGCGCGTCAGGGGGACGAATGGACGGCCCGGGCGGGGCAGAGGACCGGACGAAGTGGTGTGGAGGATCCTCCGCCCCGCCGCATGGGCGATCGGTCCCCGACCGAGCGGTCACGGGGACGGCGTACTGACCCCGGCCGCGTGAAGGTCACACGACGGGGGAGCGCACTTGGCGCGAGGACCGTCGCAATCTCCGGATCTGAGGTCGACGATCTGGCCTCAAGAATATCCACATCGCTGGGAACAACGCAAGACAACATGGAAAATAACGAGAGTTATGGTCGGCGAGGAGTGTGTCCGCCGATAGGGTCGCCACGCGTGGAGGCGGCCTTCTTCGACCTGGACAAGACCGTGATCGCCAAGGCGTCGATGGTGGCGTTCAGTGGACCGCTCCATCGGGCGGGGCTCCTGTCCCGGCGCATGCTCCTGCGGGCGGCCTGGGGGCAGCTGGCCTACGCCCAGTTCGGGGCCTCGCCCGAGAAGCTCGCCAAGCTGCGGGACTCGGTCCTGCGGCTGACCATCGGCTGGGACCAGGCCGAGATCAGCGCGATCGTGCGCGAGACGCTCGTCGACGTGATCGAGCCGATCGTCTACGACGAGGCGCTCGAGCTCATCCGGGAGCACCGCAACGCCGGCCGCAAGGTGTTCATCGTGTCCGTGTCACCCGAGGAGATCGTCGCCCCCCTCGCCCGTTACCTGGGCGTCGACGAGGCCATCGCCACCCGGGCGGAGCTCGACGACCACGGCCGCTACACGGGCCGCACCGAGCTGTACTGCTACGGCCCGGCCAAGGTCACGGCCATGCAGGCCGTCGCCGAGCGGGACGGCATCGACCTGGCGCGCAGCTATGCGTACAGCGACTCGGCCACCGACCGGCCGATGCTGGAGGCGGTCGGCCACGCCATCGCCGTCAACCCGGACCGTGAGCTGCTGCGAGCGGCCAAGGTCAACGGGTGGGAGGTCCGCCGGTTCAGCCAACGGGTGCCCCTGCGGGAGCGGGTGCCGATGCCAGCGCCCCGGCATGCCGCGCTCGGGGGCGGGGCGATGGTGGCAGCGGGGGCCGCCGCGATCCTCGCCCGGTGGTTGTGGGTTCGACGTCAGCCCCCGCCCCCACCCCGGCGCCGCGGGGGCACCCCGGGCAGGGCGGGGACGACGTCAACGATCAGGACGCGGCCCGCACCTTCTTCGTGGCGATGGTGGCGAGCGCAACGATCACGACAAGGAGCAGCAGCTTCTTCATGGCGGCGAGCGTAGCGGGCGCAGCAC
>DASRJM010000267.1:0-7720 GCA_035649475.1 Acidimicrobiales bacterium | reverse complement strand
CACCACGAGGCCGTGTGGCCGGAGATGCTCGACGCGCTGCGCCGGGCCGGCTGGCACAACTACTCGCTCTTCCTGCGGCCCGACGGGACGCTGTTCGGCTACGTCGAGACGCCGGGGACGCTGGCGGACGCCCAGGCGGCGATGGCCGGCGAGGAGGTCAACGAGCGCTGGCAGGCTCTCATGG
This sequence comes from Acidimicrobiales bacterium, assembly GCA_035649475.1. Taxonomy (GTDB): domain Bacteria; phylum Actinomycetota; class Acidimicrobiia; order Acidimicrobiales; family VFJN01; genus ZC4RG19. Next base: position 7,536 of record DASRJM010000267.1, on the reverse strand, counting down.
CCCCCTACTTCGAGGGCGACGGGCGTCCGGCGGACCGGATGATGGAACCGCTCGAGGAGGTGTTCCATCTGGACTGAGCGTCTGCGGGCAGCTGTTCTGGCGGGTCCACGAGCGGAGGGGAGGCGATGAGCATCGAGGCGGCCGGGCGGCTGGAGCACATCGAGCACAAGGTCCGCACCGCGGGCCGGGTGAAGGTCACCGAGCTGGCGACCGAGCTCGACGTCAGCGAGATGACGATCCGGCGGGATCTCGACGTCCTGGCCGAGCAGGGCATGATCCAGCGGATCCGCGGCGGGGCCGTGGCGGTCGGGCCCCAGCCCTTCGCCCAGCGGTTCAGCCGCCAGGCGCGGGCCAAGGACCGCATCGCGGCCAAGCTGGCCGACCTGGTCGGCGACGGCGGCGCGGTGGGCGTCGACGCATCGTCGACGCTGCAGCGCCTGGCCGGGCACCTCGGCCGGCCTCGGGAGCTGACCGTGGTCACCAACGGCCAGGACACGTTCCAGGCGCTCCAGGACGCCCCCGGGGTCACCGTGTTGCTCACCGGCGGCCAGCTCGACCGTCGCACCGGCAGCCTGGTCGGCCCGCTCGCCACCCGCACGGCCCGCGAGGTCCTATTGCGCCGGCTGTTCGTGTCCGCCGCCGCGGTCCACCCCCGGCTGGGGACGTCCGAGGCCACGCTGGAGGAGGCCGAGGTCAAGCTCGCCCTGGCCGACGTAGCGGGCGAGGTGGTGGTGGCGGTCGACTCGTCCAAGCTCGGCCAGGCCGCCCCCGCCCGCGGCCTCCCGCCCGAACGGGTCGACCTGCTGGTCACCGAGCTCGACCCGTCCGACCCCGCGCTCGACGCCTACCGCGACCAATGGCGGATCCGCTGAGCGGTCGGCTTCCGCCGGTCCCGGGCCCGCACGACGGCCGCCGGTGGTCGACGGCCGCCGGCGGTCAGGCGTAGCGGGCGATCAGCTGCTCCCGCACCGGGCGCGCCGCCGCCGTGAAGGCGACCAGCTCGTGCGCCAGCCGGTCGAGCCGGCCCAGCACCTCGGGGTCGGCCACCGCGCCGCTCTCGTCGTAGTCGCCCATCGCCGCCACCACCTGGGTCGGCAGCACGACCATGAGCAGGCCCCGCAGGGACACCCGCAGCTGGTCGACCGCCGTGGGGTTGCGGACCCGCCCACCGTGGCCGACCAGCGACGCCGGCTTGTAGATCGTCTGGCCGAAGCCCAGGTGGTCGAGCAGGTTCTTGACCACGCCCGAGAACGAGGCGTGGTACACGGGCGTCGAGAACACGAACGCGTCGGCCGCCTCGGCCGCCGCCACCAGGTCCCGCACGGCGGGGTCGGGGTGGCGGCGGGGATCCCGGTGGTGGGCCGGGTCGGCGAGCGGCAGGAGGGGGTCCGCCACGTCCCACCGGTCGACCTGCGCGCCCGCTCCGACCAGGGCCGCGGCCGTGGCGTCGCACACGGCACGGGTGTACGACGGCCGGCGGGCCGAGCCCGCCACGACGAGGACCCGCACCGGATCGTCGGGCATGCGGTCACGCTAGCGGCGGCGTGAATCCGCACACGTCGTGTACGCCGTCGAGCGCAGAGAACGGCGGCCAGCCGGGGCGCCATCCCGCCTGGCCCCCCGGCTGACCTGCCGCTTGCCCGCCCGCCGTGCGTGCTGGGAGTACGCACGGCGCCGCCTCAGGCAACCTACGCAATCCCCCGGTGGGGCCCATCAGTAGGTCCTACGTAATCTGCGTACGCAGCCGTCCCGGACCGCGACCGGTCCCTCTGACCTGGGACCTGGCTACCATCGTCGGGTGGCTGCACGGTGGCCGCTGGTCGGGCGGACCGGGGAACTGGACGAGGTGCGACGGACGCTGAGCGCGCCCGACGGGCCGCGGGGCGTCGCTCTGTTCGGCGACGCGGGGGTCGGCAAGACCCGGTTGGTCGACGCCGCACTGGAGGCGGGGCGCAGCGACGGGCTCCGGGTCGAGTTCGTGCGGGCCACCGAGGCGGCCCGCGGCATCCCGCTCGGGTCGTTCGCCTTCCTGCTCGGTCCGGCGGCCGACGAGGTCCTCAACCGGGACGACCTGCTGCACCTATCGCTCGCCCGGCTGGGCGAGCGGGCCGGCGAGGCGCCGTTCCTCCTGGCGGTGGACGACGCCCACCTCCTCGACGAGATGTCGGTCGCGCTGCTGCACCTCGCGCTCAGCCAGTCGGCGGTCCGGGTGCTGCTCAGCGTGCGGACCGGCGAGGCGCTGCCCCAGGGCCTGGTGGCGCTGTGGAAGGACGAGCTGCTGGTCCGCCTCGACGTCGGGCCGCTCAGCCGGGAGGCCACCGAGGAGCTGGTGCTCACGGTGCTGGGGCGGTCGGTGCCGGCCTCCGCCCTCGACCGGATCTGGGACCTGAGCCGGGGCAACGCCCTGTTCGTCCGCGAGCTGGTCACGACCGCGGTCGAGCGTCGCGCGCGCGGCGCCGACGGCCGCGTCGACCTGACGGCCGAGGGCACGCAGGCGCGCCTGCGGGACCTGGTCGAGGAGCGCCTGCGGCTGCTCGAACCCCGCTGGCGTGAGGCGCTGGAGGTCGTGGCCGTCGGCGAGCAGGTCCCCCTGGGCGCGGCCGAGCAGCTGATCGACCCGGCCGACGTCGAGGCGTTGGAGCGGCGAGGCCTGGTCGAGGTGGGCGGGTCGGGCGGGGCCGAGACAGTGCAGGTCGCCCACCCGCTCCATGGCGAGGTCGTCGCCGCCGGGCTGCCCCGCCTGCGGCGCCGGACGATCCTGCGGGAGCTGGCCACCGCGGTCGGCGAGGACGAGGGCATCGACCCCCTGCGGGTGGCCACCTGGCGGCTGGAGTCCGGCGACCCCGGCGACCCCGAGGAGCTCCTGGTCCTGGGCCGCGAGGCACTGGCCCGCCTCGACCACCGGCTGGCCGAGCGGCTGGCGCTGGCCGCCGGGGGCACGGGCCGGGCCGACGCCGGGCTGGTGCTTGGCGAGGCGCTGGCCGGCCAGAGCCGCATCGAGGAGTCCGAGGCCGCGCTGGCCGCCCTCCAACCCGCCGAGGCCGAGCAGATGGCCCGGGTCGCCGTGGCCCGGTCGAGCAACCTGTTCCTCCACCTCGACCGGTCGGCCGACGCGTTCGGGATCCTGCGGGCCGCCGAGGAGGAGCTCGACGGCCACCCGGACTGGCAGGCCGAGTGCCGGTCGGTCCTGGCCCAGATGCTGATGTTCTCGTTCCGGCTGCCGGAGGCGGGCCATATCGCGGAGGAGCTGCTCGCCGAGCCGGGAACGCCCGGGCCGGCCCGGCTGCGGGCCGCCCCGGTGGCGGTGACGGTGCGGGGCGCGGCCGGGGCGGTGGACGCGGGGCTGGCGCTGTTCGACGACGAGCTGTTCGCCTCGGCCGACCGCCACCGGCGCGACGTGCCCTACGGCGACGTGCAGCTGCGGATGGCCCGGTTCCAGGCGCTGTACTGGAGGGGCGACGCCCGCGCGCTGGACGCCTTCACCGACGATGACCTCGGGTTGCGGCTCGACCACAAGCCGCCCTCGCTCCAGGGGATCCTGTCGGGCTTCCGGGGCGGGGCGCTGCTCGCCCGGGGCCGGGCCGGAGCCGCGCTGGTCGAGCTCAACCGGTCGTCCCGGGCGCTGGCCGAGTCCGACTGGTTCGGCCAGAAGCCGCTGGCGGAGGCCATGCGGTGCCGGGCCGCGGCGCTGGTGGGCGACCTGGAGACGGGTGAGGAGGCGATCGGCGCCGCCGACGCCGCCTTCGCCGCGGACATGCTGCGGGGCGCCCGCACGCTCCCCTACATCGAGCTGTCGCGGGCGTGGCTGCTTGCGGCCCAGGGGTCGCGGGCCGATGCGGGCGCGCGGGCCCTGGCCCTGGCCACGGCGCTCGAGGGGTCGGCCAAGCCGATCGCGGTCGAGGCCGCGCACGCCGCGGTCCGGCTGGGGAAGGCCGCCGACGCGCTCGACCTGGTCGAGCGGCTGGCCGCCGCGGTCGACGGCCCGTTCGCCGCTGCGGTGGCGGCCCACGGCCGGGCGGTGGCGGGCGGCGTGGCCGACGACATGGTGGCCGCGGCCCAGGAGTTCGAGGTCGTCGGGTCCGACCTGGTGGCGGCAGAGGCCTACCGGTCGGCGGCCAACGCCTACCGGCGCACCGGGCGGGGGGCGTCGGCGGCGGTGGCCGACCGCCGGGTCGAGGCCTTGCTGGAGTGGTGTGGCCAGCCCCGCTCGCCCGGACTGGAGTCGCTGGGGGTCATGGGCGAGGAGCTGACCGACCGGGAGCGGGAGGTGGCGGTGCTGGCCGCCCGGGGCCGCACGAGCCCGGAGATCGCGGAGGCGCTGTTCGTGTCGGTGCGGACGGTGGACACCCACCTGCACCGGGCGTACCGCAAGCTGATGATCGAGGGTCGCCACCAGCTCGCCACGGCGCTGGGCATGGAGCCCGGTACGTAATTCCACCGGGCGTACGTAGTCCCTACGGACGCTGCGTGCGGGCACGCCGCGTACGGTCGGTCACGTGTGCGAGTGCGACCACGTCCGGGAGCCCGCGGTCGGGGCCGGTCTCTCCCCCGCCGACCCCGACCGGGGCGAATCAGCGGACGATGACGTGGTCCAGGCCGTCGTCGAGTTCGTCGACGACCTGGTGGACGGCCCCGACCCCTGCCGCGGTCACTGACGTCGGAAGGCCACATAGTGGTCGGGGCCGGCCATGTGGTGGTGCTCGACCGTCCAGCCGGTGCCGTCCGCCAGCGGGGCGACGTCGGCGACGCGCAGGTTGAGCAGGTCCCACCACGGGGTCTCGATCTCGCCGTAGCGGAGGCGTAGGCGGGTCTTGCCCGGATGGCGGCCGGCCGCCTCGTTGCGGGCGCGGTGGGTGACCGAGTGGTCGTCCGTGAGGACCGTCGGGTCGAACGAGTCGGCCAGCAGCCGCGCGCCCGGTGCGCAGAGGCCTGCGAGGCGAACCAGCAGGGTGCGGGTCTCGTCCCAGCCGCCCGCCAGACCGAGATTGCCGCACAGCAGGAGGACCGTCGCCCACCGGCGGTCCGTCGGCGGGTCGGTCAGATCCCCGAGGCGGGCGTCCCCGACGCCGCGGGCGCGGCACACCGAGACCGCGCCCGGGGAGACGTCGACGCCCGTGACCTCGTCCCCCCGCTCCTGGAACCACAGGCTGTGGCGGCCCGCGCCCGCGCCCAGGTCCAGGACCGGGCCCGACGAGGCCCGCGACACCAGGTCGCGCTCGTCCTCGGGCCACGCCGACGGTGGCAGGAAGAACGCGGCGGGCGGCATCGCCGGGGTCTCGAAGCCGTCGTCCACCACCAACGTCAGCTCGGGGCCCGCGCGGCCCGCGTGGTGGTCGGCGAGGGCGGCGCCGAACGCGTCCTCGGTGGGGTCCAGCCCGCTCACGAGCCTCTGATACCACATCAGGGGCCGGGGCTAGGGTCGCGCCCGTGAGCGACCTCGACGCGATGAACCTGGCGCTGCTCGTCTTCCGGTGTTGCGTGGGCGCCGTCATGCTGGCGCACGGGCTCAATCACGTCTACGGCGGCGGGAAGATCGCCGGGACCGCCCGCTGGTTTGCGAGCCTGGGCATGCGGCCCGGCATCCTCCACGCGTGGCTGGCCAGCCTGACCGAGGTGGCGGGGGGCGTTGCGCTGGTCCTCGGGCTGCTGACGCCGCTCGGCGGCGCGGCCGTGATGGGCGTGATGATCGTGGCCTGGATCACCAACCACCGGGGCAACGGGTTCTTCATCTTCCGCCCCGGCGAGGGCTGGGAGTACGTGATGACCCTCACGTTCGCCGGCTTCGCCCTCGCGGTCCTGGGCCCGGGCGAGTGGTCGCTCGACGAGGCGTTCGGCTGGCGCGACGACCTGGTCGGGACCGCGGGCCTGCTCATCGCGTTGATCGCCGGTGCCGGCGGCGCCGCGGCCCTGCTGGCCGGGTTCTGGCGCCCGGCCCCCAAGGCAACGGTGGAGGCCGAAGCCACGACCTGACGGCACGAGGGCGCCGCGCGGCTACCTGCCCGTGGTGGACCAGTGCCAGGGCTCCTCGGGCAGGTTGTAGAACCCGTACTCGTCGGCGTGGGCCGACAGCCAGGTGAAGCAGGGGCCGCTCCTGCCGCTGATCGTCCCCCCACCGTTGCAGGTGAAGTCGATGGCCAGGCCCAGCTCGTGCTGCGAGCTGCCGGGCTTGGCGGTGGGCGGGCTGCACTGGGACGCGGGCATCTGGTAGATGGCGTAGGTCGACGTCCCGCAATGGGCCTTGCGCAGCTCGATCTGGGCCTGCGGGTCCCGCCAGCCTCCGCCGCACAGCTGGACCCCGGCCGCGGACGCGGCCCCCAGCAGGGCCGCCACGTCCTCGGCGATGTCGCCGGCCACGGTGATCGACCCGCCGGCCGGGCAGCTGACCGTGGCCAGACCGCCGGGCGCCTCCTGGATCGTCGGCGCGGTGCCGCCGCCGGCCGGGGCTATCGCCGCCAGCCGGGCGGCCAGCGCCGCCTGCTCGGCCGCGATCTGGGCCGACAGGGTGGCGTCCTGCTGGCGCAGCGACTCGGCCTCGGCCAGGCGGGCGTTGAGCCGCTCCTCCAGGTCGGCGGCCAGCTGCTGCTGCTGGGCGAGCGCGGTCTGCAGCTCGCCGAGGGCGGACTCTGACTCGGTGCGGCGGGCGGCGGCCACGCCCGCGGCCTCCCGCTTGGCGGTCTGCTCGGTCAGCAGGTGGGCCTCGGCCTGCTCCAGCTGCTCCATGAGGGCGGCGTCCGCGTCGGCCTGGATCTTGATCAGCGCCTGCTTGACGGCCGCATCGGTCAGCGTCCCGGACTGGAAGATCTCCAGCGTGTGGTTGATCGGCGGGTCGACGAACGCCTCCACCAGCAGGGCGTCGGTGGCGGCCTGGAGGTCGGCGACCTGCTGCTCGGCCGCCGCCACCGCGGCATCGGCCTCGGCCACCGCTGCGTCGGCCGCCTGCTGGGCGACGGTGGCGGCGTCGAGGTCGGCCTGCTGGGCGGTGACGTTGGCGTTGATGTCGGCCAGCGCCTGCTGGACGACGGCGTCCTCCGCCCGCAGGGCGTCGATCTGGGAGGCGGCCTCCGCGGCCTGGCGGCGCACCTCGTCCCGCTGCTGCTCCGGGGTCTGGGCGCTGCCCGGCATCGGGCCTGCCACCCCGATCGCCAGGGCGGCAACCACGAGGCCCCGCACGACTGCGCCACTAGGACTGAACGATCTCACGACGCTCCCCAGGTCGTCTTCGTGCCCTGCCGCGGTGCCGGCGTTGGCCCCTCGACCGTCCCGTCGGCTGCGACCCTAACGAAATGTCGGAGCCGTTGTCATCGCCGGCTCGGCCGCCCGGCCGGCGGGCAGCACCCGTCCGAGCCAGGCCGGCAGCCACCAGTTGCGGTCCCCGAGCAGCTCCATCGTGGCCGGGACCAGGACCAGCCGGACCACCGTGGCGTCCAACAGCACGGCGACGGCGAGGCCCAGTCCGAACATCTTGAGCGACCTCGTCGACCCCAACGCGAAGGCCCCGAACACGCACACCATGACCGCGGCCGCGGCGGTGATGAC
>DASRJM010000266.1:0-4902 GCA_035649475.1 Acidimicrobiales bacterium | reverse complement strand
GTCACCACCCGGCCGAGCTCGGCGAAGGGGTCGTGGTCTCCGTGGGCGTCGAGGATCTCGAGCTCGGCGTGGGGCGAGGGGTAGCCGACCGACACCCGCATGAGGAAGCGGTCGAGCTGTGACTCGGGCAGGGGGTAGGTGCCCTCGTGCTCGATCGGGTTCTGGGTGGCGATGACCATGAAGGGCCCGGACAGGGGGTAGGTGACCCCGTCGACCGTGACCTGGTTCTCGGCCATCGCCTCGAGCAACGCGGCCTGGGTCTTGGGGGACGCACGGTTGATCTCGTCGGCCAGGACGATGTTGTTGAACACCGGGCCGGGGCGGAAGTCGAAGGAGTTCTCGCCCCGGTTCCACACGGTCAAGCCGACCACGTCGGACGGCAGCAGGTCGGGGGTGAACTGCACCCGGCCGAAGCTGCACTCGATGGAGGTGGCCAGCGACTTGGCGAGGTTGGTCTTGCCGACGCCCGGCACGTCCTCGAGCAGCAGGTGGCCCTCGGAGACGAGGCACAGGAGGACCAGCTCGATCACGTCCCGTTTGCCCTGGATGACGCGCTCGATGTTGTTGACGATCCGGCCGTAGTACTCGGAGAAGGTCGCCCCCCGGGGTGCCGCGGTCTCGATGCTGGCCACAGCCTCGGTCTCCCTCCGTCGCGTGGGTGAGCCTTGCCAGGTTACGCCGTTCCGCGCGCAAACCTGACGGCGGGGAGGCGCGGTAGGTTCCCGACTCTGTGGACACGGCGCTGGCCATCGACATCGGCGGGACCAAGATGGCCGTGGCCAGGGTGGACGCCGACGGGCGCCTGACCGACCGCAGCGCCGCCCCGACGCCCGGTCTGGCGAGCGCGGACTTCATGTGGGAGGTGCTGGTCGACCTGGTGGACGACGCCCGGCGGGACGACGAGCTGGTGGTGGGCGTCGGCTGCGGCGGGCCGATGACCCCGGGCGGCGAGCTGGTGTCGCCGCTGAACATCCCGGCCTGGCGGGACTTCCCGCTCAAGGCCCGGCTGGCCGAGCTCACCGGCCTCGGTGTCCACGTCGACAACGACGCCAAGGCGCTGGCCCGGGGGGAGGGCTGGGTGGGGGCGGCCCGAGGCGAGCGGGACTTCATCGCCATGGTCGTGTCGACGGGTGTGGGCGGGGGGTTGGTGGTCGACGGGCGCCTGCTCGACGGGGCCACCGGCAACGCCGGCCACATCGGCCACGTGATCGTCGAGCCCGAGGGCCGGGTGTGCGCCTGCGGGGCCCGGGGCTGCCTGGAGGCCCAGGCGTCGGGGCCGTCGATCCTGGCCGCCACCGGCGTGACGCCGGCCGAGGCGCCCGAGGACGTGCGCCGTTGGATCGGGACCCTGGTCGGTCGGGCGGTGGCCTCGGTCGTCAATCTGCTGGACCTGCGCCTGGCGGTGGTGGCCGGGTCCGTGGCGCTGGGGTTCGGCGAGACGTTCTTCGCCGCCGCCCAGGCCGAGCTCGAGGCCCGATCCCAGATCGAGTACACGCGGGGCGCCCGCATCGTCCCGGCCGGGCTGGGCGACGAGGGCCCGCTCATCGGTGCGGCCGCGGTCGGCTGGCACGGGCTGGGCCGGGACGTCGGGGTGGCGTGAGCAGGCGCCGCGAGCGCAGCGCCGCCGCGGTCGAGCGGCGCTGGGTGCTGGCCGCCGCCCGGGCCGTGGCCCGCCACCCCTCGCTGTGGGCGACCGGCGCCCGCCAGGCGCTGGTGCTGGCCGCGCCGGGCTGGTGGCGGCGACCCCCGTACCTGCCGCTGCCGTCGCCCGACTACCTGCGGTTCCGGCTCCAGACGGCGTACGGCGGGGCGGGTGACCAGGATCCGGAGCCGGGTGACGTGGTCACCTACCTCCGGTGGTGCCGGTCGCTGGCGCGGGGTTGACCTGCATTGCAGCTGCGCAAACTGCCGACCCGACGCGCTCCGACGCTTGTAGCGTTGCGGCGATGAGCCGGGCGCTCGTGCTGAATGCCACGTTCGAGCCCCTCTGCGTCGTCAGCGACCGCAGGGCGGTCGTGCTCGTCCTGGGTGAGATCGCGGAGATGCTCCACCCCAGCGACTCGTTCATGCACTCGGCCCACCTGGCGGTGGCCGTGCCGTCGGTCGTGCGGCTGCGGCGCTACGTGCGGGTGCCCTACCGGTGGAACACGCCGCTCAACAGGCGGTCGGTGTTCGCACGCGACGGTCACCGCTGCCAGTACTGCAACGGCCCGGCCGAGAGCATCGACCACGTGGTGCCGCGCAGTCGCGGCGGCGGCCACACGTGGGACAACGTCGTGGCGGCATGCCGGCCGTGCAACGTGCGCAAGCGCGACCGCATGCTGGAGGAGACGTCGATGCGCCTCCACCGACCACCGCGTGAGCCGCGGGGAACCAGCTGGCTCACCTTCGCGGTCGGTCCCGTCCCGGAGACCTGGACGCCCTACCTCCAGATCGCGGCGTGAGCCCCGCCGCGGGCGGCTGGCACGTCCGGCGCTGGCGCGGTCCCGCGGCGGCGCTCCACGCCGAGCCGGTCCCGGTGGGTGCCGGACGCTCGATCTGGCTGTTGGAGGCGGAGGCCCGGGCACTCGTGCTCGGGTCGACACAGCGCCCGGTGATGGTCGACGCTTCGGCCGCGCTCGACCTCGGTGTCGACATCGTCCGCCGGCGCTCGGGCGGGGGCGTGGTGCTGGTCGAGCCCGCGACCACGGTGTGGATCGACGTGATCCTGCCGGCCGGCGACCCGCTGTGGGACGACGACGTCGGCCGGGCCGCCGGCTGGGTCGGCCGGTGCTGGCAGGCGGCGCTGGCGTCGCTGGGCGTCGGGCCGACCGAGGTCCACGAAGGGGCGCTGGCGTGCGGCCCGGTGGGCCGGCTGGTGTGCTTCGCCACGGTCGGCGCCGGTGAGGTGACGACGCCGGAGCGGCGCAAGGTCGTGGGGATCAGCCAGCGCCGGACCCGCCACGCGGCCCGCTTCCAGTGCGCGGCCTACACCCGGTGGGAGCCGGAGCCGCTCGTGCGGTTGCTCGGCCTCGAGGGCGACGACCGGCGCGCGGTCGAGGAGGCCGCCGAGGGCGCCGGCCACGCGCCGGAGATCCTGGCCGCGGCCTTCCTCGCCCAGCTCCCGGCCTGACACCGCGGGCTGTCGGCGCCCGCCGTGGCATGCGGCGGTGAGGGGCGACGGGCGCCCGAACGCGCCGCATGCCTTGTTGCGGGGAGGGTTGTGGGGTAATTTCCCACGAAGTGGAGAGCAGTGGGACCCCCGGCGCTCCCCAGACGGGAGCCGAGGCGGCGGCCGGCGGTGCGGTCGCCGCTCCGTCGCGCCCGGCCGGCCCCCGCCTGTTCACCGGCTCGTTCGACCACTCGGTCGACGACAAGAGCCGCCTGGTCCTACCCGCCCCGTTCCGTGCCCGCCTCGCCGCCGGCGCCTACCTCGGCCCGCTCGACGGCTTCCTCGGCCTGTGGCCCGACGACGAGATGGACGCGGTGTTCGGCAAGTGGGACGACGGCGTCGCGCTCGGCATCGTCGCCGAGGAGGCGGCCGAGGCGTTCGTCGCCTCCACGTTCCCGGTGCAGCCCGACTCCCAGGGCCGCATCGTCGTCCACCGCTCCCTGCGCACCTTCGCCGCCCTCGACGGGCCGGTGACGGTCGTCGGCGCCCGCCGGCGGGTGGCCGTGTGGTCCCGCGACCGCTGGGACCGGCGCATGGGCACCATCCCGGAGGGGCCCGACGCCGCCCTCCGCCAGGCGGCGAGGGATCTCAAGCTGTGACCGCCCCGTGCCCGACATCCGGAGCGCTCGCGATTCGAGGTGCCGCCCCGCTCGCACCGGCCCCCGCCGGCGCGGTGGAAGGCTTCCACTCCGCTCGCCCGCCATCGAGCCCGACGGGGGGAGACATCCCCGCGGGCGCCGCCCGATCGGGAGCCGGCCGGTGAGCGGGGCGGCACCCTCCTTCGAGCATCGGCCGGTGCTGGTCGACCTCGTGGTCGAGCTGTTCGCGCCGGTGCCGCCGGGCGTGGTCGTCGACGCCACCGTGGGCGGCGGCGGGCACGCCGAGGCGCTGCTCGACGCCCACCCTCACCTGTCGATCGTCGGCCTCGACCAGGACCCCGACGCCGTCGCCGCCGCGTCCGCCCGCCTGGCCCGCTTCGGCGACCGGGCCGATGTGCGCCGCACCCGCTTCGACCGCCTGGGCGACGTGCTGGCCGAGGTGCTGCCGGCGCGCGGCCTGGCCGGCGCCGCCGGGGCCCTGTTCGACCTGGGCGTCAGCTCGCCCCAGCTCGACCGGGCCGAGCGGGGCTTCTCGTTCCGGGGCGCCGGCCCGCTCGACATGCGCATGGACCCGACCCGAGCGCCCAGCGCCGCCGACCTCGTCAACGGGGCCGACGAGGCCGAGCTGGCCCGGCTCCTGCACGCCTACGGCGACGAGCGCTACGCCCGCCGCATCGCCCGGGCCATCGTGGCGCAGCGGCCCATCGAGACGACCGACCGGCTGGCCGAGATCGTGCGGGACGCCATCCCGGCCCCCGCCCGGCGCCGCGGCGGCCACCCGGCCCGGCGGACGTTCCAGGCCATCCGCATCGCGGTCAACGACGAGCTGGCGGTCCTGCCCGGCTCGCTCGACGACGCGCTCGACGCCCTGGTGCCCGGCGGCCGCTGCGTGGCGATCGCCTACCACTCGGGCGAGGACCGCATCGTCAAGGACCGGTTCCGCCAGGCCGAGACGGGCGGCTGGACCGGCCCGTCCCACCTGCCGCCGCCGCCGGACGTGCACCCCCGCGTCCGGCTGCTGCGCCGGGGCGCCTGGCGCCCGGGCGACGACGAGGTGGCGTCCAACCCCCGCGCCGAGGCGGCCCGCCTCCGCGCCGTCGAGAAGCTCGCACTCCCGGAGGTGGCGTGATGGCCGGAGCCCGTGTGATCGGC
>DASRJM010000265.1:0-10757 GCA_035649475.1 Acidimicrobiales bacterium | reverse complement strand
ACCGGGGCCCACTCCTGCCACGGGCCGGTCGTCACGATGACCCGGTGGCGGTCGTCGCCCTCGCCCGCCTCGGCGACCTCGGGCAGCGCGACCCGGACGTCGACGCCCAGGTTGTCCCACACCCGCTGCGCTCCGTGGGGCAGGAACGGGGTGAACAGCACGTTGAGGTCGCACACCGCGTCGTACGCGACCGACAGGATGCCGAGCGCCGCCGCCGGGTCGGTCTTCGCCACCTTCCATGGCTCGTGCTGCGAGACGAAGGCGTTGACCTCGGCGGCGAGCGCCATCACCTCGGCCAGCGCGGCCTTGAACCGGTAGCGCTCGATCAGGCCGCTGACCGTGTCGAAGCCGGCCGTCACCCGGGCCAGCAGCTCCGGGCCGCCGTCGGGCAGGTTCTCCCGCGGCGGGACGACACCGCCGTTGCGCCGCAGCAGCGCGGCCACCCGCTGGACCAGGTTGCCCCAGGTCGCCACGAGCTCGTCGTTGTTGCGCCGCACGAACTCCGACCAGGTGAAGTCGGCGTCGCCGGACTCGGGCCCGCCCGCGGTCAGCGAGAAGCGCAGCGGATCAGGCCCATAACGCTCCAGCACGTCCTTGACGTAGATCACGACCCGGCGCGACGAGGAGAACTTCTTGCCCTCCATCGTGAGGAACTCGCTGGCCACGACGTCGTCGGGCCGGTGCAGCTCGCCGAGGGGCCCCTCGTAGCCCGCCAGCATCGCGGGCCACAGGAACGAGTGGAAGACGATGTTGTCCTTGCCCATGAAGTAGGCGTGGCGGGCCTCGGGATCGTGCCACCACCTGGTCCAGGCGTCGGGGTCGCCGGACAGGTCGGCCCACTCGATCGACGCCGACAGGTAGCCGATCACCGCGTCGAACCAGACGTAGATGCGCTTGAGCGGGTCGTCCTGCCACTCGGGCAGCGGGATCGGCACGCCCCAGCCGATGTCGCGGGTGATGGCCCGGACCCGGGCGTCGTCCAGCAGGCCCAGGCTGTAGGTCCGGACGTTGGGGCGCCAGTGGTCCTGCGCCGCCACCCAGTCGCGCAGCAGGCCGGCGAACTTGGGCAGGTCCAGCGCGAAGTGCGTCGTCACCTTGAACACCGGCGGCAGGCCGTCGACCTTGGACCGCGGCTCGATGAGGTCCTCGGGGTCGAGCTGGTTGCCGCAGTTGTCGCACTGGTCGCCCCGGGCGTGCTCGTAGCCGCAGATCGGGCACGTGCCCTCGACGTAGCGGTCGGGCAGCGACCGGCCGTCGGACGCGGAGTACGCGGCCTGCTGCTGGATCTCGATGATGCCGCCCGTGTGGTACAGGCCCCGGAAGAGCTCCTGGGTCACCGCGTAGTGGTTGGCGGTCGTGGTGCGGGTGAACAGGTCGTAGGACAGGCCCAGGCCGACCAGGTCGTCGACGATCAGCGCGTTGTTGCGGTCGACCAGCTCGCGGGGGGTGATGCCCTCGGCCTCGGCCTCGACCGTGATCGGGGTGCCGTGCTCGTCGGTCCCGGACACCATCAACACGTCGTACCCCGCCATGCGGGCCCACCGTGACCAGATGTCCGAGGGCACGCCGAAGCCCGCCACATGGCCGATGTGGCGCGGCCCGTTGGCGTAGGGCCAGGCCACGCCTGCGAAGAACGGTCGGGACATGTCGAATGGGCCTCCTGAGAGCCGGTCCACCGTACCCGGCGACCAGGGGAACCCGGTGAGGCGTTACGGCGAGCCGACGTCCAGGTCGTCGCCGAGGACCCGCTCGGCCCGGTCGAGCGTGACCCGGGCCGCAGCCAGGGCCTGGTGGTAGGCGTCGCGGAGCGCCACCAGCAGGGCCCGCAGCCGCAGCTCGTCGGCCGGCGCCGCATACACCGCCGCCATCTGGGGCTCGAGCTCCCGGCACCGGGCGGCGTGGGCGTTGCGGACGTCGTCGGCGTAGGCCGCCGCACCCCGGGGGGCGTCGAGGTTGGTGCGCCGCTCGATCTCGACCAGCAGCACGGTGCGGGCGTCGTCGATCTGGGCCATGCGGGCCAGCAGCCAGCGGTAGGCGTCGTCGAGCCCAGCCCGGTGGGGACGAGGGTCGACCCCGGCGGCGGCCGCGGCCCGCAGCGCCTCGCCCGCGGCCACCAGCCGCCCGGACTCGGGGCCGAAGTCGGCGGCCCGCACCGTGTCCCGGGCGTCGGTCAGGGCGGCCCGCACCAGCTCGCGGTACACGGTGATCAGCTCGGCGTAGGCGGCCTCGTGCTCGGCGTGGGCCCGGGCGGCGTCCTCGGCGATCGACCCGGGCTCGGTGTCCGGGTTGGGCGGGATGGCCAGGTCGCACAGCAGCGCGTCCCAGGCGCCCGCCTGGTAGCGGGCAAGCCGGTCGCGGTCGGCCGGGTTGCGGACGTCGAGGCCGTGGGCGACGAGCGGGTTGCGCAGCCAGCCGTCGTCGTCTCGCAGGTAGCCCCGGTCGACCAGCTCGAGGAACAGACGGATGGCGAACACGTCGTCGCACTCGTCGGGCCGCTGGCGCTTGGTGGCGTCGTCGATCCAGAACACCGGATGGCCGGCGAACTCCAGCGCCAGGTCGGCCGGCAGCCGGCCTGTCCCGTCCGGCGACCCCATCGGCGGGCGGGGCAGCGGCGGGTAGCCGTAGGGCGTCATGAGGACCTGGTCCGGCCGCAGCCCGGCGCCCGCCGCGAACTCGTGACGGATCTCCTGGTACTCGTACACGTTGAGCAGGTCGCCCGGCCGGATCACCGGCCGCTCCGGGGTGGTCGGTTCCGTCATGAGGTCCTCGCTGCGGGCAACTGGTCCCGGTAGCCGGACGGCGCGACGAGCCGCTGGCCGTCGCGCCGGGCCCAGCCGGGCGTCGTGAGGTGCACCTGCAGGCCCGAGGCGGTGACGCCCCGGACCCGCCCGTCGGCCGCCACCTGGCGCCCGGTGATGACCGACGGCGTGCGGATGTCGGGATGCCGCGCCGACCGCACCGGGTCGGCGCCGTTGCCGGCCGCCACCACGGTCTCCACGTGGCGGGCGTGGTGGCCGCCGACCTTGTCGTCGCCCAGGCCGGCCAGCTCGTCGGCCGTGGGCGCCCGGCCGTGGCGCCGGGGGACGATGCGGGGCGAGACCCGGGGGCGGGACGTGCGGTCGCGGACGCAGCCGAACACCGCCCCGGCCAGCGGGGCCGCGGCCTTGAGCCCCCGCTCGCCGGTGGTCAGGGCCCCGGCCGTGACGGCGTCGAGCAGCGCCGCGCCCCGGCGCCGGGGCGACGACCCGGCTCCGATCTCGCCGGCCACGGCGCCGTCGCCGGGTCCCGCATCTCCGGGGTCTCCGCCGCCCGCGCCCGCCCCGTCGGCTGCGCCCCCGTCCTCGGCCCCGTCGCCGCCCCGCGCCCCGGCGGCCCCGGCCGCACCGGCAGCCGCGGCGCCGGCTGTCCGCCGGGCCTGGCGGGTGAGCCGCCGGTCCTCCAGCCGCTCGCGGGACGACACCACGGCCCCGGCCGCACCGGCGGCCGCGCCCCGCAGCGCCCCCGGTGCGTAGGCGCCGGCGCCCCGGGCCAGCCGCCCGGTGACGCCCATCGCGCCCCGCAGGCTGAACACGTTGCCCATGCCCAGGTCGCGCAGCGCCCACCGCATGGCGAAGATCGCCACCAGCGGCGCCGCCGCCTGCAGCATCGCCGCCCCGAACCCGGCGCCGCCGCCGGCCGCCGCCTCGAACGCCCCTGTCAGCTCGCCCAGCTGGGTGATCACGCTGATGATCGTGAGCAGGACCGCCAGGAGCGACACGAACACGGCCTTGGCGAACAGCGAGCCCGCTCCGATCTTGAGGTAGCGGGTGAAGATGCGGCCGGCCGCGTCCGTCGGCCACATCCCCACCACCAGCAGCAGCGGCAGCGCCACGCACACGAGGACCGTGAGGAACTGCGCCACCAGCGTCCCCAGCGCCAGGCCGCCGATCGCCCACAGGTAGACCGCGGCGATGACGATGGCGAGGATGGCGTGGGGCACCGACCGGGTCAGGTTGTGGCCGTTGAGGGCGAAGACCCACTGGCGGGCGGCCGGCAGGTCCTCCCGGTCGGACTCGTCGTACGGCGCCACCGAGCCCGTGAACCCGGAGCCGGCCGCCTCCGCGATCTGCTCCTCGTCGAAGACGGTGAACGCCTCGGTGATGTCGTCGGCCGTCCCGAACTGGAACGGCCCGTCGCCGTCGCGCACACCCCACTTGGTGCCGCGGGGGTCGGGCTTGGTGGTGCCGCTGCCATCGGTGCCCCACCAGTCCGAGCAGGTGCCCTCGCCCATCTCGGACGGCGGCGAGCCGAGGTTCCACATCAGCCGGAACTCGGGGTTCACCGCGAAGCCGGGGCCCGACAGGTCGTGGAGCGCGCCGCCCGACTCCTCCTTCATGCCGCTGCGGTCCTGGTACCAGCCGCACACCGCCCACGCGATCATCCCCCGGCGGAAGTCCTTGCTGTCGTTGAACCGGCCGAACGGCGCGGTGCCCTGGCGGCCGGCGGCGGGGGCCGAGGCGCCCGCGGCCGCCAGCGCGGCCTGCTGGATGGCGGACTGGTCCGCCGGGCTGATCTCGGACCGGTCCTCCAGCATGCGGCAGTAGGCTCGGCGGGCGAGGTCGGTGTCGCCGCCGAACTGGGCCTCGATCCACAGGTCGAGGTAGGCGGTCTCCCACAGCGAGGACATGAGCGATGCCAGGTGGGGCTGGAACGCCACCGAGCCCACCATGTCCTCGCTGTAGTCGCCGTCCTCCTCGAACGACCGGCGCAGCGTGGCCACGTAGTGGTGGCAGTCGAGCAGGTTCTCCGGCTCGTCACCGCTGGTGGCCTGGGGGGCGACCTGGCTGATCTGGTCGGCGATGAGGTTGGACATGCCGACGCCCCGCTCGGCCACCCACGCGGGGCTGCCCGCCTGGGCGCCACCGGGGCCGTCGGGCGCGGCCCGGGCCAGGAGGACGAGCAGCACCGCGAAGCAGAGGAACGGGCGGACCAGGTCCCGAAACGGGGTCTCGCTGGTGCGGGCCGACCGCGCGATCACCACCAGCACGGCGAGGCCGAGGACCGTGAGGCCGATGCCGGACAGGACGATGTCGGACGCAGCCTCGAAGCCGGCGTCGATCGGCTGGAGCGCGACCGGGGTGGAGGCATGGCCGTCGCGCCGGTTGAACAGGTCGAACGCCAGGGCCGTGCGTGTCACCCACTGAAGCAGCCGCCACATCAGGCCGGCCATCCCGTACAGGAACGTGACCAGCGGCTGCATGACGTTGGCCGCGCCGATCTCGGTGGCCCCGAAGTTGGAGGAGAAGCTGTCGGCCTCGTTGGCCCAGCGGTAGAAGGGGAGGCAGTCCCACTCGCCGATGCCCTGGACGACGTCGTCGACGCAGGGGTTGGTGACCGTGCCGGCGGTCTCCTGCACCGGCGCCGCCAGGTCGGACGGCGTGGCCCCGAGCGGCGTCGCCGCCCCGAGGAGCACCAGCGCGGCCAGTGCCAGGGCCCACAGGCCGAGCCGCACTCGTGACCGGGCGTCCGAGGGGGCCGGCTCCGGCGGCGGCTCCGCCTCCGGCATCAGCGCCGTCCCGGGGTCAGGGTCTCTCCCCGCTCGCCCACCAGCCGCGGCGACACCTCGACCGCGGACGACTGCAGCACCACCGTGTCGCCGCGGGAGATCTCACTCGTCGGGACCGGGCACAGCCCGACGTAGAGGCGGCCCTTGCGGCCCCGGTACTCGACCAGCGCCCGGCGGGCCCGGGCCGCCCGGAACAGGTAGTGGGGCAGCGGCTCGCCGCCGGGCCGGGCGGACACGGCGAGGGCGCCGCCCACGGCGCCGAGGGCGCACGCGCCGGTGAGGAAGCTCCACGACCCGAACAGCGCGACCAGCGCCGCGCCCAGAGGCGCGGCCAGGAGCGCGCCGCCGAGAAACCCGGCGGCCTGGCGGACGGGGATGTTGATCACCCCCCGCCGGATGCGCCACGCGGGCTTCCGGGTGGCCTCGCTGAAGCAGACCATGCTCGGGCCGGTGCTGGGCACGGGTCCCCCGCTCTCGGTGGTTGTGGCGGCCGGAGGTCAGCCGAGGAGGTTGAAGAACCAGTCGGCGACAGCGGTCACGCCCGTGTAGGCGAGCCCGGCGATCCTCCCGATGAGGCTGGGCACGAACAGCAGCATGGCCAGCAGCGCGCCCCGCACGGCTGTGAGGCTGGCCCGGCTGGTGCCCTCCTCCTTGGACTGCCAGATGGCTCGGAGGACGACCCACAGCACGAGGACGACGCCCAGGCCGGCCATGGCCGCGGTCAGCCACGAGTTGCTGGCGAAGAAGTCGTTGATCATGTCGCCCGGGTTGCTGGGGTCGGCCTCGGCCTGCCCCGGCTCCTGCTGCGCCAGCAGGAGCGCGCTCGTCACTATCGCGGTCACCGGCACGTCTCCTCTTGCTCCGGCGTGCTCTTGCGCGGGGGAGCATTCCGGGCTCGTCGGCGTTCTGACGCTCAGCCCTCGAAGCGGTAGCCCATGCCCGGCTCGGTGACGAAGTAGCGGGGGCGGGCGGGCTCGGGCTCCAGCTTGCGGCGGATGTGGGCCATGTGGACCCGCAGGTAGTTGGTCTCCTCGCCGTACTGGGGTCCCCACACGTCCTGGAGGAGCTGGCGCTGGGAGACCAGCCGGCCGGCGTTGCGGACGAGGACCTCGACCATGCCCCACTCGATCGGCGTCAGCCGGACCTCGGCGCCGTCCTTGCGGACCCGCTTGGTGCTCAGGTCGACGACGAAGTCCGGGGTCTCGACCACCGCCGGCTGCTCGTCGGGCGGGGCGCCCCGGCGGAGGGCGGCCCGCAGGCGGGCCAGCAGCTCGTCCATGCCGAACGGCTTGGTGACGTAGTCGTCGGCGCCTGCGTCGAGGGCCGCCACCTTGTCGTGTTCGGCCCCCCGGGCCGACAGGATGATGATCGGAAGCCCGGTCCAGCCCCGCAGCCCGGCCACGACCTCGATACCGGACATCCCCGGGAGGCCGAGGTCGAGGATCACCGCGTCGGGCCGGTGCCGAGCCGCCAGGTCGAGGGCCTCCTCGCCGCTCGCCGCCGCGTCGACCGTGTAGCCGCGGGTCCGCAGGTTTGTGGCCAGCGCCCGCAGGATCGGCGCCTCGTCGTCCACCACCAGCACCCGGGCGCCCTCCCTCCGCTCGCTCACACCGCCGCCTGCAGGTCGATGACCATGGTCGTGCCGCCTCCCGGCGTGTCGTCGATGCTCAGCTCGCCGCCCATGGCCCGGGTGAAGCCCCGCGCGACCGCCAGGCCCAGCCCGACGCCGGCGCCGTGGCCCCGCCGGTCGTCGAGCCGCTGGAACGGCCGGAACACCTGCTCCCGGTCGGCGACCGGTATCCCCGGTCCCCGGTCGATCACCCGGACCAGCACCCGGTCGCCCACGTCGCCGGCCTCGACCCGCACGGGGACGCCGGCCGGCGACCGGGCCACGGCGTTGGCCACCAGGTTGGCCACCACCCGCTCCAGCAGCGCGGGATCCGCCAGCGCAGCCGGCAGCGACTCGGGCACGTCGACCGCCACGCGCTGGCCCCGCTCCCCCAGCCCGGCCACCGCCCCGGGCACGACCTCCTCCAGCCCGACGGGCCGGGTGGCGGGCGCCACCGCGCCGGCCTGGATGCGGCTCATGTCGAGCAGGTTGACGACCAGGGCGGTGAGGCGGTCGGTCTCGTCCTCGATCGTGCGGAGGAACTCGTCCCGGTCCTCCTCGGACCAGTCGATGTCGGGCTGGCGCAAGCTGCTCGCCGACGCCTTGATGCCGGCCAGCGGCGTGCGCAGGTCGTGCGACACGGCCTGGAGCAGCGCGGTGCGCAACTCGTCCGCCTCGGCCAGCGACTGGGCCCGGGCCGCCTGGGCGCCGACCCGCCGCCGGTCGATGGCCGCGGCCAGCTGGGCGACGAACGCGTTGAGCACCCGCAGGTCCTCGGCGGCCAGGCCGCGCCCCCGCAGCGCCAGGACCAGGTCGTCGCCCAGCGGGCGGGACCGGTCGGCCGCTGCGGGCGTGGTCGGGGGGTTGCTGCCGGAGGCGGCCTCGACCGTCCAGGAGTCGGGCACCGGCCCGGCGCCGTTGCGGCGCAGCAGCGCCGCACCCTCCAGCCCGAAGGTCCGGCGGAGGTGGTCGATCAGGACCGGCAACGGGTCCGTCTCGGCGACCGTGCCGGCCAGCCCGGCCAGCGTCTCGGCCTCGGCCGCGGCCCGGGTCGCCTCCGCCGACCGCCGGGCGGCCGCCGCCACCAGCAGGCTGACCACCACCGCCACCGCCAGGAACACGACCAGCGCCAGCAGGTTCTCGGCCCGGGCGATCGTCCACGTGTGGATCGGCGGGGTGAACAGCCGGTTCACGACCAGGAACCCGACGACCGCCGTCGCCACGGCCGGTGCCAGCCCGCCCACCGTGGCCACGACCACGACCAGCAGCAGGTAGAGCAGCAGGATGCTGGGCAGGCTCACGTCGTCCCGCATCTGAACGAGCGTCGAACTGAGGGCGATCAGTCCCGCTGCCGCGATCACCCAGGCCAGCAAGCGGCGGCGGGGCGGCAGCGCCGCCGGGTGGCGCCGGGTCAGGGGCA
Organism: Acidimicrobiales bacterium; assembly: GCA_035649475.1. Lineage (GTDB taxonomy): Bacteria > Actinomycetota > Acidimicrobiia > Acidimicrobiales > VFJN01 > ZC4RG19. The sequence goes on along the minus strand of DASRJM010000265.1, from coordinate 2,183 downwards.
CGGCCCGACCCTCGTCGTCGCCGCGCTGGCCGTGGCCGGCGTGCGAGATCACGTGCACGTCGATCGGTCCCGACAGCCGCACCACCCGGTTGATGACCGAGCCCCGAACCAGCTCGGCGGCCCGGGACCGGTGGCTCGCCCCCAGCACCAGCTGCGTCGCGTTCTCGGCCCGGGCGAAGTCCACGAGGGCCGCGGCCACGTCGCTGCCACCGGTCTCGTGGTAGGTGCCGCCCAGCTCCTCCAGCAGCGTGCGCGTGACGTCGATGCGGTCGTTGGCGCCGGCCAAGCCGTCCTCGGTGCGGACGTGCACGCCCACGAGCTCGCCCCGGCTGCGCTGGGCGATGCGGGCGGCCCGCCGGATGAGCTGCTCGGCGCTGGGCGCGCCGGTGACCGCCACGACCACCCGCTCCCGCGTCTCCCACGGCTCCTCGATGCCGTGGCGGCCGCGGTAGGCCTCCAGCTCGTCGTCGACCCGGTCGGCCACCCACAGCAGCGCCAGCTCCCGAAGCGCCGCCAGGTTGCCCGGCCGGAAGTAGTTGGCCAGGGCGGCGTCGATGGTCTCGGCCGCGTAGATGTTGCCGTGGGCCATGCGGCGGCGCAGGGCTTCGGGGGTCATGTCGACCAGCTCGATCTGGTCGGCGGCCCGCACGATCCCGTCGGGGATCGTCTCGCGCTGGCGGACCCCGGTGATCCGCTCGACCACGTCGTTCACCGACTCCAGGTGCTGGATGTTGAGCGTGGTGACGACGTCGATGCCGGCGTCCAGCAGCTCGCGGACGTCCTCCCAGCGCTTGGCGTGGCGGGAGCCGGGGACGTTGGTGTGGGCCAGCTCGTCGACGAGCGCGACGTCGGGCCGGCGGGCCAGGACGGCGTCGACGTCCATCTCCGGGAACCGGGCGCCGCGGTACTCGAGCGTGCGGCGGGGCACGACCGGCAGGTCGTCGACCTGGGCGGCGGTCTCGGCCCGGCCGTGAGCCTCGACGAAGCCGGCGACGACGTCGGTGCCCCGCTCGCGCCGGCGCCGGCCCTCGTTGAGCATGGCGTAGGTCTTGCCGACGCCGGGGGCCGCGCCAAGGTAGATCCGCAGGCTGCCCGCCGGGCGCGTGTCCGTGACCACTGCGCCACATCGTGCCGCAGCGCGCCGCGCGCGGCACGCGTGGGTCAGAGGTTGAACAGGTGGGTGCTCTCGGCGGTGACGCCATCGCCGGAAGCGCTCCGGCGGCCAGCGGGCTGGCGACCGCGATCCCCACGACGAGGGGTACACCGAACGCGACCCGGCCGGCCGGGGTGTGGAGCCGGGCCGCGTTCGGCGAGCTCGCGCGCGCCTCCGGGGAGGGCGCGCCGGCGCCCGGGGGCGCCTCGTTCAGGGCGGTGGCGACGGCCCGGTCGGCCCGCACCAGCATCAGCACCAGCGCCAGACCCAGGAAGGCGACGGCCAGCGCCAGCCGCTTGCTCGCCGCCTCGCCGGTGAGGGCGAGCGACGCCGCCGGGGCGACGGTCGGGGGACCGAGCGGGACGAGGGGCCTGCCAGCTGAACGCCAGCGGGGTCACGAGGAGGTCGCCGTGGAGGTCGGCGGGCAGGCCGGCCGCCAGCATCGCGGCCCACCCGCCGACCGTCCCGTCCAGCACTGTGCCGGCGGCGTCGCCCACCGACGACGCCCCGGTGCCGGGCAGGACGAGCAGGAGCGCGACCGCCGCGACCGGCAGCAGTACGGCCCCGAGCATGGCCGCGCCACCGGGTCGCCGACCACGCTGCGTAGCGGCGGCGGCGAGCGGCGCAGGGACCGCCGCACCGCCCACCACCGGGACCGCGAACTGCCAGCCGGAGAAGAAGTCGGCGTCGGCCGCACCGGCCACGCACGTCAGTGCGCAGCACAGCGTGATCTCGGCTGCTCGCTCCTTGTTGGCCTGCATATCCGCCGTTCCGGGGTCGTTTTCGAGAGAGGGGCCGGTGGAGGTCGAGGGGTATTGTCCGACGCTCGCACCAGCCGGGGACATCGTGCGACGGGCTCCGGGCGCTGCGCACCGGGTGAATGCCCGGTTTGCATGCCCTGTGCAACGGGCGCTGTTACAGCGCGTCACACGTGACCTATCATCACTCCCCGTACTGCTCCCGGGCGCGGCAGATCGCCATGGTCAGGGGCCGACGGTGGGGGCACCGATGAGCATGATCGAGCAGGGCG
>DASRJM010000264.1:0-11099 GCA_035649475.1 Acidimicrobiales bacterium | reverse complement strand
CGACGTCGACCGGGCCGTCGACGCCGCCCGCCGGGCGTTCGACGAGGGCCGGTGGCCCCGGACCCCGCCGGCCGAGCGGGCCGCCGTCCTGCGCCGGGCGGCGGTGCTGCTGCGAGCCCGCACCGACGACATCGCGACCGTGACGGCCACCGAGATGGGCTGCGCCATCAGCCAGGCACCCCAGGCCCAGACCGGCATGGTCGGCCGGCTGTTCGACTACTACGCCGACCTCCTCGGAACCTTCGAGCTCGAGCGCCGGGTCGTGACCGAGGACCGCGCCGGCCTGGTGGTGCACGACCCGGTCGGCGTCGCCGCCGCCATCATCCCGTGGAACGCTCCCGTGACCCTGGCGGCCTGGAAGGCGGCACCGGCGCTCGCCGCCGGCTGCACGGTCGTGATCAAGCCGCCGCCCGAGGCCCCCCTCAGTGGGTTCGTGCTGGCGGAGGCCCTGGCCGAGGCCGGCGTGCCCGACGGTGCGGTCAACATCGTCCCCGGCGGCCGGGAGGCCGGCGAGCACCTCGTCACCCACCCGGGCGTCGACAAGGTCGCCTTCACCGGCTCCACCGACGCCGGCAAGCGGATCATGGCCCGGTGTGCCGAGCGGGTGACCCGGGTGTCGCTCGAGCTCGGTGGCAAGTCCGCCGCCATCGTGTGCGACGACGCCGACCTGGCCCTCGCCATCCCCCGCATCGTGGGCGGCGGGATGCACCTGTCGGGCCAGGTGTGCGGCGCCCACACCCGCATCCTCGTGGCCCGCGACCGCTACGCCGAGGCCGTCGAGGCGGCCGGCGCCGCGGCCGAGCGCATCCCCTACGGCGACCCGTTCGACCCGAAGACCGTCGTCGGCCCGCTCGTCGCCGAGCGCCAGCGGGCCCGGGTGGAGGGCTACATCGCGTCGGCCGTCGACGAGGGTGCCCGCGTCGTGGCCGGCGGCGCCCGGCCGGCCCATCTGCCCCGAGGGTGGTACGTGCCGCCGACGATCCTGGCCGACGTGCACAACGGCATGCGGGTTGCCCGCGAGGAGATCTTCGGCCCCGTGCTGTCGTTCATCCCCTGCGACGGCGAGGACGAGGCCGTCCGGATCGCCAACGACTCCCGCTACGGCCTGTCGGGCGGCGTCTGGTCCGGCGACGACGGGCGGGCCCTGGCGATCGCCCGCCGGATGCGGACCGGCAGCGTCGCGGTCAACGGCTCGTACCCACCGTTCCCGCTGGTGCCGTTCGGAGGACTGAAGGAGTCCGGCCTCGGACGCGAGCTCGGCCCCGAGGGGCTCCTGGCCTACCTCGAGCCCCGCAGCATCGGCCTGCCCCCGTCCCTGGCCGGGAGCCGGTGATGGCGATCACCGCCGACTGGCGCGCCCGGCACTTCGACCACCTGTCGCCGGACCTCGCCGCCGACCTCCACGACACGCTCGCCCGCATGCGGGACGACCACCCGGTCGCTTGGAGCGACGAGCACGGCGGCTTCTGGGTCGTCACCCGCTACGAGGACGTGCTGCGGGTCGCCCAGGACTGGGAGACGTTCAGCTCGGCCCAGGGCGTCAACGTGCCGGCACCCGCAACGCCGGTCAACGCCATCCCCGAGGTCATGGACCCGCCGCTCCACCGCGAGTTCAAGCGCCTCATCAACGCCTGGTTCACACCGACCGTCGTCGGCCGGTACGAGGCGGCGACCCGGCGCCTCGTCACTCGCCTGATCGACGGCTTCGCCGAGGACGGACGCTGCGAGTTCATGGAAGCGTTCGCCCGGCCGCTGGCAGGCCTCGCCTTCTTCGACGACGTGCTGCACGCGCCGGCCGACCAGGTCCCGGCGCTGTACGAGATGGCCAACGCGGCATCGACGCCGAACCACCCCCGCCGGGCCGAGGGCTGGCAGGGCATGGCGGCCTGGATCACGGGGTTCGTGGCCCGGCGCCGGACCGAGCCGCCGGCCGGCGACGTGGTCGACGCCGTGCTCGGGGCGGAGATCGAGGGCCGGCCGATCACCGACCACGAGATCCTGGGTGTCGTCCAGCTGCTCATCCTGGGCGGGCTGGAGACGACCGCCGGGGCGCTCGGCCAGTTCATGATCCGGTTCTGCGAGGACGCGGAGCTCGCCGACCTCCTGCGGACGCGGCCCGAAGCGCTGCCGGCCGCGGTCGAGGAGCTGCTGCGCCTCGACCCGCCGTTCATCGCCATCGCCCGCACCGCCACCCGGGACGCGGAGGTCGGCGGGCAGCGGATCGAGGCCGGCCAGCGCGTGCTCCTGTACTGGGCCTCGGCCAACCGTGACGACGCCGAGTTCCCGGATCCGCACGTGTTCGACCTGGACCGGGCCCGCAACCGCCACCTGTCCTTCGGCGCCGGTCCCCACCGCTGCGCCGGGTCGAACCTCGCCCGGATGAACCTGCGCATCGCGCTGGAGGAGCTGCTGCGCCGCCTGCACGACGTCCGCCTCGACGGCGACGGGCCGATCCACTACCACTCGGTCCTCAACCGGTCGCCGCAGGCGGTCCCGATCACGTTCACGACCTGAGGAGAGCACCATGGCCCGGCGCACCCTGCTCACCAACGCCCGGGTGGTGGCGTGCTCGGGCGAGGTGGCCGAGCGCCCGTTCGACGGCGACGTGCTTCTGGACGGCGACCGCATCGGCGAGGTGTTCCGGGGCCAGGCGCCGATCGAGCCCGGGTCGGCCGAGCTCGTCGACCTGGCGGGTGCGACCGTCCTGCCCGGCCTGTGCGACGCCCACACCCACATCAGCTGGCCGCTCGACTTCGTGTTCGACCACCCCGAGATCACGGCCATGCCGGACGACGAGCACGCCCTGGAGGTCGCCGGCGTGGTCCGCACCTACCTGCGCTCGGGCTACACGCTGCTGGTCGGCGCGGGGGCGCTGAAGCCGCGGGTCGACGTCCTCGTCCAGCGGGCGGTCGACAAGGGCCTGGTCGAGGGGCCGCGGCTGCTTCCGTCGGGCGAGATGATCACCCAACGAGGCGCGATCGGCGCCGGAAACCTGCGGGAGGTCGGCGACGCCGAGGAGATGCGCCGGGCCGTCGGCGAGCAGGTCGAGCTGGGCGTGAAGGCGGTCAAGCTCATGGCCTCGGGCGACGGCATCGTGCCCGACCACCCGTCGCAGACCACGTACCTGGACGACGCCATGGTGGCGGCCGCGGTCGAGGAGGCGGCGGCCGGCGGCGCCTTCGTCACCGCCCACGCCCGAGGACCGGAGTCGGTGAGGATGTGCGTGCGCAACGGCATCCGCATCGTCCACCACGCCACGTACCTCGACGACGACGCCATCAGCGCGCTCACCGAGGCCCGGGACGACGTGTGGGTGTGCCCGGGGCTGCACTACCTGCGGCGCATGGTGGACGGCGGGGCCGAGCCGTTCGGCATCACCGCCGAGCGCATCGAGGCGGCGCTGTACCCCGAGGAGCTCCAGGCCCAGCTCGAGGGCCTCCGCAAGCTGCACAGCAACGGCGTGCGGCTGGTGGCGGGCGGCGACTTCGGGCACCAGTGGACGAGGCACGGCACCTACGCGGCCGAGCTCGTGGCCTACGTGGAGCTTGCCGACCTGTCGCCGCTGGAGGCGCTGCTCACAGCCACGGCCAACGCCGGTCCGCTCGTGGGAGAGCGCCTCGGGCGGATCGAGCATGGCTACGCCGCCGACCTGGTGGTGCTCGATGGCGACCCGACAGCCGACGTCTCGCTCCTGCTCGACCGGGACCGCATGGGCGCGGTGGTGCGTGGCGGTGTCCCGGTGGCGGGCGCCGCGGGCTGGGGCGGCGTCGAGCGCTGGGCCCGCAGCCGGCGATGAACGACCCCGTGTTCCGCAGCGTCGATGCGGTCACGGTCCCCGTCCCGGACCTCGACGCGGGGATCGCCTTCTAGGGGGACGGTCTCGGGCACCCGCTGCGCTGGCGCAACGACGAGATCGGCCAGGCGGGACTCGGGCTGGCCGGCAGCGACACCGAGATCGTGCTGACCACGCAGCACCGCTACGAGCCCCGCGTGACCGGGGTCAGACGATGACGGTCCGGACGCCCTCGGCCCGGTCGAGGGCGTCGATGCCGTCGTTGACCTCGTCGAGCGCGATGTGCCGGGACACCAGTGAGCCGAGGTCGAGGCGGCCGGTCTCGGCGAGGTGGACGTAGCGGGGGAAGTCCCGCAGGATCTGGGCGCCGCCGACCTTGGAGCCCACGAGCTTCTTGCCGGAGAACACCGCCCGCAGGGCCGGTAGCTCGATGACGTCGTCCTTGGACGGCATGCCGACGACCGTGACGGTGCCGGCCTGGCGGGCCATGTCGAAGGCCTGGACGATGAGCTCCGGCCGGCCCACGACCTCGAACGTGTAGTCGGCGCCGCGGCCCGCGGTGAGGGCACGGACCTGCTCGATCGGGTCCGCCTCGGCCGGGTCCACGGCGTGGGTGGCGCCGACCCGCAGGCTGGCCTCCCGGCGGGACGCGGCCGGGTCGATGGCGACGATCGTCGCCGCGCCGGCGATGCGGGCGCCCTGGACGACCGACTGCCCGACCCCGCCGCAGCCGATGACGGCGACGCTCGACCCCGGCTGCACGCCCGCGGTGTTCAGCGCGGCGCCGAGGCCGGTGGTGACCCCGCAGCCGAGCAGGGCGAGCTGGTCGTCGGCCAGGTCGGTGTGCACCGGGACGATCGAGGCCTCGTCCACCACCATCGCCTCGGCGAACGTGCCGCAGCCGCACACCGCGGTGGCCGTGCGGCCGTCGGGCAGGTCGAACCGCTTGGCGGCCAGCACGGCCGGGCCCAGCTCGCAGTGGTTGGACAGGCCGTTGAGGCACCACCAGCACGATCCGCAGGCCGGGGAGACCGATGCCAGCACGCGGTCGCCGGCGGTCGCCCGCCGCACCTCGGGACCGATGGCCTCGACGCGCCCGCAGCCCTCGTGCCCGGGGACGATGGGGAGCGGTAGGTTGGAGAGACCGCGGATCACCGTCAGGTCGGTGTGGCAGATGCCGCTGGCCGACAGCCGGACGAGCACGTCCCGGGGGCCGATCGCCGGCGTGGGGAGGTCCTCGACGACGAGCGGATCACCGACGTCGTAGGCGACGGCGACCCTCACGGGTGGCCCCCGGCTCCGGTCAAGTGAGCGAGCACTCGCTCAATGTAGCCGTCGTCGGAGGTGAGTGACCGCCCGCTCACCAGGGCGGTATCGTGCGCCCATGACCACACGGCAGGCGTCACGCTCGACCGGCAACGACACGCCGCCGGCCCGCCCTCGGCGCCTGACCGCGGCGGCCCGCCGCAGCTCGATCCTCAAGGCCGCCCGGCGCGCCTTCACCGAGACCGGCGACATGAACGGCACCACCATCCGCCATATCGCCGAGCGGGGCGGCATCAGCGAGGGCGTGATCTACCGCCACTTCGAGAGCAAGGACCAGCTGTTCTACGAGGCCGTGGTCGAGCCGCTGCGCCAGGCCGTGGACGACCTCGTCGCCGCCACCGAGGTCGTCGACCGGGACGAGCCGCTGACCCCCGAGCGCCAGCTGGAGACCATGAACGGCCTCTACCGCCAGCTGATCGCGACACTCGGCGAGGTGCTGCCGCTGCTCGGCCTCGTGCTGTTCGGCGACCCTGCCGTCGCCCAGCGCTTCTACCGCGACAACTTCTCCGTCGCCATGGACCGCCTGGCGATGGCGTGGAAGAGGGTGGAGGACCGCTACGGCTACGAGATGGAGAGCCCGGACATCTCGGCCCGAGCAGTCATGGGCATCGCACTCGTCCTGGCTCTGGAGAGTCATCACAACCGGGCGTTCGAGAAGGACCGGGCGCTGGCGCTCGTGAGCCACGGCACGGTCAAGGGCTTCTTCCCGGAGCTCGTCCCCTCCCGCCGCCGGCGCTGACGCCGTGCCCCGCGGCATCCTCGTCGTCCGCTCACGCCCGGTCAGCCCCGAGCGGGAGGACGAGTACAACGCCTGGTACAGCGGCGTCCACGTCGCCGAGCTGCTGCAGGTGCCCGGCTTCGAGTCGGCCCGCCGCTTCCGGCGGGTGGGCGAGGGCGAGAGCGACTACCTCGCCGTGTACGAGGTCGAGGCCGACGACCTGGCTGCCCCGCTCCGGGAGCTGCGCCGGCGGTCCGCGGCGGGCGAGACGACCCGCAGCGATGCCATCCAGACCGACCCGCCGCCGGAGATCGTGCTGTACGAAGCCCTCGATTGACGGGCGATCGAGCACCGTGCGACGCTAGTAATTGGGCGTTCACTTCGTTCGATAGGTGACCGCGGAGGTCGCGACAGCTGTGGAGTACCTGCTCATCGACGCGGACGGGCACTACTACGAGCCCGACGACTGCTTCACGCGTCACATCGAGGCCAGGTACCGCGACGCGACCGTGAGCGTGCGCCGGGGCGACGACGGGCTCGGCCGCGTGTACGTCGGCGACAACCGTACGTTCATGAGCGTGATGCCGGGCGACTACGCCTCGGCCCCCGGCGCGCTGCAGGGCCTGTTCGTCGGCGACATCGCCGAGGGCTTCAGCCACCGGGACGTGATCAACGCCAAGGACCACCCCGAGTTCACGACCCGCGAGCCGCGGTTGGCGCTGCTGGACCGGCAGGGCGTCGAGGCCCAGATCCTGCTGCCGACGCTGGCGATCGCCGTCGAGGACGACCTGGCCCACGACGTCGAGCTGACCTACGCCAGCCTGCGGGCCTTCAACCGCTGGCTGGAGGAGGACTGGGGCTACGGCGCCGACGGCCGCATCTTCGCCGTGCCGCTGCTGTCGCTCCTCGATCTCGACCGGGCGATGGCCGAGCTTCACCGGGTCCTCGACCTCGGCACCAAGCTCGTCCACCTGCGCCCCGGCCCGATCGGAGGCCACTCGCCCGCGCACCCCCGCTTCGACCCGTTCTGGTCGACGGTCACCGACGCCGGCGCCAGCGTCGTGTTCCACACCTCCAACAGCGGCTACGCCCGCTTCTACGGCACGCTGTGGGACGAGGACCCGGCCAACCCCTCGCACCTCCAGTCGCCGCTCCAGTGGGCGCTGTGCAACACCGAGCGGCCCCTCGTGGACACGCTGATCGCGCTGACGCTGCACAACCTCTTCGGTCGCCATCCCGACGTGCGCATCCTGTCGATCGAGAACGGCAGCGCCTGGCTGCGCCCGCTGCTCAAGACCGTCGACAAGGCGGCCGCGCTGGGCCGGCGGGGCCCCAAGCTCGGCGGTGACCTGGCGGACCGGCCGAGCAAGGCCCTGCTCGCCCACCTCTACGTGTCGCCGTTCCCGGAGGACGACGTGGTCGACCTCATCGGCGTGATGGGCGCCGACCACGTGCTGTTCGGGTCGGATTACCCCCACCCCGAGGGGCTGCGCGAGCCGGCAGACTTCGTCCGCCTGCTGGACGGCTGCGACCCGGTCACCACCGAGAAGGTGCTGCGGGGCAACACGGCCAACCTGCTGGGCCTGCCGCAGCTCCAGCCGGCGTGACGGGCGCCGCCGCGGTCGTCGAGGAGCTGGGCCGCCGGTTCCGCGCCGGGGACCGGGACGGGGCGCGGGCGCTGTTGGCTCCGGACCTGCGGATCCAGCAGCCGGCGTCGCTGCCCCACGGTGGCTGGCACCACGGCCCCGGCGGGATGGACGCCATGGGCGCGGCGTTCGCCGAGCACTGGGACCGCACGATCGGGCCCGCGGAGATCCACGGCGACGGCGACACCGCCGTCCAGGTCACGACCCAGACCTGGACGGCCAAGGCCACCGGCCGGTCCGCCACCGTCGACGTCGTCGAGCTGTTCCGGTGCGAGGGCGGGCGGATCGCCGAGATCCGGGTGTTCCAGCAGGACACGCACGCCCTGCTGGCGACGCTCGACACGCCCTAGCCGAGCGTCTCCTCCCGCAGGCACACGGACCAGCACTCCGACGGCGACCACAGGTCGGCCGGCACCGGGTGGGAGGCGAACCACTCGGCACGGCGCAGGAGGCCGTCGAGCCTGTCGAACCACACCTCGTTGACGGCGTCGAAGGGGGGATCGGACCCAGGCGGCGGATGGTCCTGGGCGTAGGCGAACCCCCGGAGGTCGTCGGGGATCGATTCGCCGCCCAGCCGCCCGGCCTCGCGGCGCCAGCGGGCGGCGAACTCGGCAGCCGACAGGGCCGGGTTGCGACGCCCGAACGACATCATCTTCAGGCCGTCGCCGCCCGCGTCCCGGTGGGCGGCCAGCGCGTCGGCGCCCCGCAGGACGACCTCCTCGACGGCCACCGCCACCGCGCCGGGCCCCAGGGCGAGGGCGCGGGCGGTGGGCTCGCCCGCGAACCACAGGACGTCGACGGCCGCGACCGGGGCCGGCGGCAGGCCGGGGAGGTCGAGGGGGGTGCCGAGCGCGGCGTGGACCGGCTCGCCCCGCCATGCGGCCCGGACGGCGGCGGGGTCGTCGCGGACGACGCAGACGACCTTCGTCGTCACCGGGCGGCGGCGATCGCGGCCCGCCAGCGCTCGACCGCCTCGCTCTTGATGTCCTCGTAGCCGCGGATCGCCTGGACGCTGCTGGCAAGGTCGACGGCGGCGTCGTAGGTCGTCGGGGTCAGGCCGTCGACCGCCGCCGCCACCAGGGCGGCGTACTCCTGGGCCACCGCCCGCTCCTCCCGCCGGTGGCGGGCGTAGCCGAACACGTCGAGCGGCGTGCCGCGCAGCCGCCGCATCGCGGCCAGCCCCCGGAACGCAGGCCGGGCCGCGCCCGCGGGGAGGGCGATCTTGCGGTCGACGCCGAGGCGCCGCAGCGCCGGCGGGTGCAGGTGGTACCGGGCGCGGTAGCGGCGGCCCAGCCCCAGGTCGTGCGCCACCTCGTCCAGGTCGAACCGGAGGTGGAGCCGGGCCACCTCGTACTCGTCCTTGTAGGTGAGCAGCTTGAACCAGCCCTGGGCGACGGCCTCGGTGAGCCGCCAGCCGCGTTCGGCGTCGTCGGCGGCCGCGGCCCGGGCCACCAGGTCGAGCCAGCGGCGGGCCAGCGCCCGGCCCTGGTAGTCGACGACCTGGGCGGCCCGCCGCGCGAGCAGCGGCCGGAGGTCGACGGGCAGCGTGGCGGACACCAGGGCCTCCGCGGCCGCGACGGCGTCCGGCGTCGGGTCCCACAGCGATGCCTGGCCCCTGCGCCCGCCGCCGTCCCGCCCGGTCCCGACCAGCGCGGCCTCGACCGCGGCCGGGTCGGCGACCAGCCACCGGCCCCACCGGAACGCCTCCCGGTTGATGCTGGCGGCCGGGCCCTGGGTCTCGATGGCGTGCTCGACCGCCCCGGGCGGCACGGGCAGCGCTCCCAGCTGCGAGGCGGCGCCCAGCAGCACGACGTTGGCGGGCAGGTGGCTGCCGAACAACCGCTCGGCCAGGCCCGTCGTGTCGGTCAGGAAGGTCCGGTCGGCGCCCACCGCGTCCCGCACCGCGGCCGACAGCCGGCCGTCGTCGACCCGCGGCGTGCCCTGGAGCATCGCCGCGGTCGGGACCAGTGCGGCATCGACCACGGCCCAGCCTCGGCCCGGACGCACCTTGCGGAGGTGGGTGGCCGACGCCGCCTGGAGCAGGTCGCCCGACAGGTACAGGTCGGCTCCGCCGTCGGGGACCGTGGCGGTCGTGATGTCGGCGTCCGTGCGGCCCATGTGCAGGTGGGACACCACCGCGCCGGCCTTCTGCGACAGCCCCGTCTGGTCGACGCCCTGGACCGCGAACCCCTCGGCCAGGGCGGCGTGGGCCAGCAGGCGGTTGGCGGTGACGATCCCGGTCCCGCCGATGCCGGTCGTGTAGACGCTGTAGCGGCCCTCGACCGGCGCGACCGCGGGCTCGGGCAGCTCGCCCGCCGGCAGCACGGGGCGCTCGGCGGCGGGCTCGGCCGGCGCCGCCCGGCCGCCGCCGCGGGGCTCCAGCGTGACGAACGAGGGGCAGTCGCCCTCCAGGCACGAGAAGTCCTTGTTGCACGACGACTGATGGATCTCCCGGCGCTCGCCGAACTCGGTGTCGACCGGCAGCACGGACAGGCAGTTGCTGATCCGCGAGCAGTCGCCGCAGCCCTCGCACACCGCCTGGTTGATCACGACCCGCTGCGGCGGCTCGTCCAACTCGCCCCGCTTGCGCAGCCGCCGGGCCTCGGCCGCACAGCGCTGGTCGTAGACCAGCACCGACACGCCCGGGTGGCGGCGCAGCTGCTCCTGGACGGCCAGCACCTCCTCGCGGGGCCAGACCTGGACACCGGGGGCGAAGTCGGCCGCGCGGCCGTAGCGGCCCACGTCGTCGGTGCAGACGGCGATGGCGGTCACGCCCTCGGCGGCCAGCGACCGGGTGACGGCGGGCACGTCCATCAACCCGACGACGTCCTGCCCGCCGGTCATGGCGACCGCCGAGTTGTAGAGCAGCTTGAACGTGATGTGGACGCCGGCCGCCACGCAGGCCCGGACGGCCAGGCTGCCCGAATGGCTGAACGTGCCGTCGCCCAGGTTCTGGAAGATGTGGCGCTGCCCGACGAACGGCGCCAGCCCGACCCAGTGCACGCCCTCGGCGCCCATCGGCGTGGGCGGCACGAACAGGTCGTCGGCGTGGCGGTGCTCAAAGTGGATCATGCCGTGGCAGCCCACGCCGCCGCCGGTGACCGACCCCTCGGGCGCGACGGTCGAGCGGTTGTGCGGGCAGCCGCTGCAGAACGCCGGGGTGCGGCCCGGGAGGTCGAGCTGCGGCAGCGCCACCAGCCGGTCGCGGGCGGGCGCGGCCGGGGGCGACAGGTCGGGCAGCACGCGACGTAGGACGTCGACCAGGCGCTCGGCCGTCAGCTCGCCGGTCGCCGGCACGAGCCGGTCGCCGGCGCCGTCGCGCTTGCCCCGCACCGGCGTGGTCCGCCCCGCCTCCTGGAGCAGGGCCCGCACCTGCTGCTCGACGAACGGGCGCTTCTCCTCGATGACGAGCACCTCGTCGGCGGTGTCCGCCAGCTCCAGGACCCGGGCGGGGGCGACGGGCCAGGTCATGGCCAGCTTGAGGATGCGGATGCCGGCCGCCGACAGGGCGTCGGGCCCGATGCCGCAGGCCTCCAGCGCGCCCAGCACGTCCCGGTAGGTGCGGCCCGCGCACACGATCCCGAGGCGGGCGCGGCCCTCGGCCCCGGCGAACCGG
>DASRJM010000263.1:0-20973 GCA_035649475.1 Acidimicrobiales bacterium | reverse complement strand
TGGCGGCTGTCGGCGTGGCCGGGGCGCTGCTGGCGCTGCTGGCGCCCGGGCGGGCGGGCCGTCCGGCCGGGGCGGCCGCCCGCGTTCCGGCCGCGGCGGCCGCCGCGCTGCTCGTGGTGACCGGGATGGTCGCCACCGGGGAGCACAACCACGGGGCCGGCGGGCACGGGCACGGCGAGGGCGAGCTGGCCGCCGCCTCCCACGACCACGGCGACGGTGACGACCACGGCGAGGACGGCGACCACGAGCACGCCGAGGGCGCGGGCGGCGACCACGAGCACGCCGACGGCACCGGGACCGGGACCGGCGACTCGCACGACGATCACGACCACGACGGCACCGGCCGGCCCGCGGCCCAGTCCCGGCACGGCGACCACGACCACCCGGGCACCACCACCGGCGACCACGACGACCACCCGCCGGGGACCGACCCCCACGAGCATCCGCCAGGCTCCGACCCGGACGAGCATCCGCCGGGCTCCGATCCGCACGAGCACCCGCCGGGCACCAACCCTGGTCCCGTGCCGCCCCGGCCCTACGACGGCACGCTGCCCGTCGACCTGGGCGGCGTCCCGGGCGTGACCGCCGAGCAGCAGGCATGGGCCGAGGGCCTCGTCACCGCCACGATCCAGCAGCTGCCCCGGTTCAGGACCACCCAGGAGGCGTACGCCGCCGGCTACCGGTCGATCGGCGACGCTCCCACCGGCTACGAGCACTGGATCAACTGGCAGTACCTGGCGGATCAGAGGGAGTTCGACGCCTCGGTCCCCGAGTCGCTCGTCTACCGGGTGACGGGCGGGCAGCGCACGCTGGAGGCGGCGATGTACCTCCTCGAGCCGGGCAAGACCCTCGATACCGCCCCGAACCTGGGTGGGCCGCTGGTGCAGTACCACATCCACGACAACCTGTGCTGGTACGGCGAGGAGAACAACTGGCAGGTGGCGCTGGCCGACCCCATCCCCGCCCCCTGCCCTCCGGGCTACCACCGGCGGGCGGTCGAGCCCATGGTCCACGTCTGGATCGTCGGCCACCCGTGCGGCCCGTTCGCAGCGCTGGAAGGCGTCGGCGGCGGCCAGGTCCGCCCGGGCGAACCGGTGACCTGCGATCACGCTCACGGCACGCACTAGAGCGAGCCCCTTGACTTAGAGCGCGCTCCAACCCCTACGGTCGGCGGTGTGACGAGCATCGCCGCCGTGGCCGAGCACACCGGGGTCACGGCCCACACCCTGCGCTACTACGAGCGGATCGGCCTCGTCGCGGTGCCACGCGACGAGGCCGGTCGGCGTGACTACACCGAGGCCGAGCTGGCCCGCATCGCCTTCATCACGCGGCTGCGGCTCACCGCCATGCCCATCCGCGACATCAAGGCCTACTTCGCCCTGGTCGACGAGGGCCCCGGCAACGAGGACAGCCGGCGGGCGATCCTCGAGCGCCACCGCGACCGGGTGAAGGAGCGCATCGTCGAGCTCGAGACCGCCCTGGCCGTCGTCGACATGAAGATCGCCGGCTACTGCGCCCAGACCACCCCCGCCAGCTGAAGGGACCATCCATGACCCTCCCCACCCGCGCCCTCGGGCGCTCCGGCCTGACCGTCTCCGCCCAGGGCCTCGGCTGCATGGGCATGAGCTTCGCCTACGGCACCCCCGACCGGGCCGAGGCCGAGGCCACCATCGCCCGGGCGCTCGACCTGGGCGTCACGTTCCTCGACACCTCGGACATGTACGGCTTCGGCGAGAACGAGGAGCTCGTCGGCAAGGCCATCGCCCCCTGCCGCGACGAGGTCGTGCTGGCCACCAAGTTCGGCATCCACCTCGACCCCGACAAGCCCGGCGGCCGCGGCGTCCGGGGCGACGCCGCCTACGTCCGCCAGGCCTGCGACGCCTCGCTCGGCCGCCTGGGCCTCGACCACATCGACCTCTACTACCAGCACCGGCCCGACGTGACCGTCCCCATCGAGGAGACCGTCGGCGCCATGGCCGAGCTGGTCGAGTCGGGCAAGGTCCGCTACCTCGGGCTGTCGGAGGCGTCGTCGGACACGGTGCGGCGGGCCGCCGCCGTCCACCCGATCGCCGCCCTCCAGTCCGAGTGGTCGATCTTCTCTCGGGACATCGAGGCCGACATCGTGCCGGCCTGCCGGGAGAACGGCATCGGACTCGTGCCCTACAGCCCGCTCGGCCGCGGGCTGCTCACCGGCACCGTGTCCAGCCTGGACCAGCTCCAGGGCGACGACTTCCGCCGGACCCAGCCCCGGTTCCAGGGCGACAACCTCGAGCGCAACCTGGCCCTCGTGGCCGTCGTGAAGGAGATCGCCGAGGCCCACGGGGTCACGCCCGGCCAGGTCGCGCTGGCGTGGGTGACCGCCCAGGGTGACGACGTCGTCCCCATCCCCGGCACCAAGCGCCGGACGTACCTGGAGGAGAACGTCGGCGCCCTCGACGTCGAGCTGACGACGGAGGACCTGGCCCGGCTCGACGGCCTGAGCCCCGTCGGCGAGCGCTACGCGATGGCGAACTGGATCAACCTCGACACGCCCCCTCCCTCCTGACCCGAATCGGCTGGGGGCGGTCCCCGCGTCGCCCTAGCCTCGCGTGGGTGACCGCCCCGCCCTCCCTCCGCACCACGGTGAAGCGCCAGCCCGACCGGGGGCGCTACGACGCCGCCCAGGTCCACGCGGTGCTGGACGAGGGGCTGGTGGCGCACGTGGGCCTGGCGACCGACGAGGGCCCGGTCGTCATCCCCATGCTCTACGCCCGCGACGGCGACCGGCTGCTGCTCCACGGCTCGCCCGCCAGCCGGTTGCTGCGGGGCGGCAAGGCGACCGAGCTGTGCGTGACCGTCACCCTGGTCGACGGGCTGGTGCTGGCCCGCTCGGCCTTCCACCACTCGATGAACTACCGGTCGGTCGTGGTGATCGGACACGCCACGCCCGTCGCCGACCTGGACGAGCGCCGGGCCGCGCTCGACACGCTCGTCGAGCACATCGTGCCGGGCCGCACGGCCGACACCCGCGAGCCGAATGACAAGGAGCTGCGCGGCACGCTGGTCCTGGCGCTGCCGCTGGACGAGGCGTCGGTCAAGGTCCGCACCGGGCCGCCCCTCGACGAGGACGAGGACTACGACCTCGACCACTGGGCCGGGGTCGTCCCCGTGTCCACGGTGTTCGGCGCGCCCGAGCCGGACCCGGCCCTGCCGCCCGGCATCGCGGTCCCGGCCTATGCCGCGGGCTACCGGCGGCCCCGCCCCGGTCGGTGAGCGCCCGCCCACCGCCCCCCGGCAGCCGGCGGGCGGGCGCTCACGAAGCGCACAGCCTGCCAGGCCGGCTCGACCGCGTCATCACGAACGTGTGCTCGCCACGCCGCACGTCAGGCCGCGCTGGAGGCAGGACTCCACCTCGGTCCGCAGCTTGTCGGGGTCCCAGGCGTTGAGGAAGTCGGCGTGCCCGCCGGTCAGCGGCCCGGACGCCAGCGCCAGGTCGTGGCCGGGCCCGGCGACCGGGTAGGAGACCGTCAGCAGCAGCTGGGGCACCGCTACGGGGTGCGACTCCGGGCAGCGCCCGCGCTCGCTGCGGGCCACATGGGCGCGGTGGTCGGGGCTGTCGAGGTTGCGGCCGTCCCAGCAGTCCGGGAACGCCACCGCCAGCCGCAGCGGGCGGCCCCGGGGGCATTCGGGCGGGGCGGTGTGGCGCTCGGACCCGGTGCCGCACGACCAGGCGACGACGTCGAGGGGCTGACCCTCCTCGGCGTGGGGCTCGCCCGCCAGCATGGCCAGCCCGAACGGGTAGGGCTCGACCGAGGCGGGGTCCACGTCGACGCCCGGCCGGTAGTAGGCGATCGCCCCGGTCGGCGTCACCGGCGCCCCGCCGTCGAGCAGCGCGGGCGCCCAGTAGGCGGCCCGGTCGAGCTGCTGGTCGCACGTGGTGGAGCCGGTGGCGAGGCCCTCGGCGGTCGAGCCCGCGCCGGTCAGCGTGCTGCCGAAGAACGTGTGGAGGTGCGACAGGCCGGCGTGGCCGGGGTGGACGATCGGGTCGTCGGGGGCGGCGTGGCTGAACCCGCACTCGACGACGAACTGCGGGACCCTCCCCTGGGGCCCGGGATCGGTCGGCGACAGCCGCACCGCCGCGGGCGGCGAGGGCGGCGAGGGCGCCGAGGCGCCCCCGCACGCGACGAGCAGGAGGGCCAGCAGGATCGCGCCGGCCCCGAGTCTCACGACGGCCTCTCCGGGACCTGGATGGCGTCCGCGTCCACCGTGGTCGGGACGTCGGTGGCGGGGCGGGCCGGGGCCGACTCGGCGTCGGGCATGGTCGGCTGCGGGCCCGGGACGGGCGTCGTCTTGTAGTCGCCCGATGGCGGCGGCACCGCGGTCATGAGCCCCAGGAGGTCGAGCGCGCCGGCGCTCCAGTCACCACCCGAGCCCTCGCCGTCGCACGGCGCCAATGCCTCGACGTCGAGTGGCGCGGAGGTGACGAACGTGTTGCCCGAGAAGCAGTTGTCCAGGCCCGACACGTCGTCGACCGAGCCGACGGCCAGGTCGGCGAGCCGTGAGTCCTCGACGACGTTGCCGACGACCCGGTTCGCCCGCGGGTCCCACACGACCAGGTCGGGGATGTCGGCCGGGTCGGCCGTGGCCGCGTTCCGGGACTCCGAGCACGGCACCTCGTCGTTCTCCGGCGGGGGCGGGACGTCGTTGGCGTCCTCCTCCGGGAACGGGACCAGTCCGATGCCGGTGCGGTCGTGGTCGTACACGAGGTTGCGCTCGATCACGCTGCCGACCGCGCCGGACGGCAGGATGCCGTTGCCCATCGCCAGCAGCGCGGCGTCGATCGCCGGGGTGTCGGGCTGGTTGTTCGAGTGGACGGTGTTGCCGACGATCACCGTGTTCCGGGCCGGGTAGCACAGCTCGTAGCTGCCGGAGTTGGGCACGATGCCGGCCCGGTTGAACCGGAACGTCGAGTTGACGATGGTCAGGTTTCCGCCGGAGTTGGTGCCGGAGTAGCCGAGGCCGTTGTACTCCGCGATCACGTCGTCGATGACGGCGTCGCACGGATAGCACTGCCCGATGTAGAAGCCGGCATCCGGGCTGCCCGAGGCGTAGGCGTGCTCGATCAGGCCCTTGGTCGAGTCGAAGGCGTAGACGCCGTAGTCGCCGATCCGGTAGGCGGTCAGGTACGAGCCGCGGTAGCCCTCCACCCCGGTCCAGAAGAAGCCGTTCTCGGTGTAGTTGCGGGCCGTCATGTTCTCGACGGCCACGCCGTTGGCGCCCACGACCCGGATGCCGTTGTCGAGCGTGAAGTTGCCGTCGAGGATGACCTCGTTGCGGTCGAGGCCCCGGATCGTCAGCTCGTCGGTCTCGACGGTGACCGCCTCCTGGTAGGTGCCAGGGGCGATGAGGACGAGGTCTCCGGGCGCCGCGGCGTCGACCGCGGCCTGGATGGTGGCGTGGTCCTCGGGGACCCGGAGGGTGGCGCCGCCGGTGTCCTCGGCGGCGCTGCCGCCGCTGTCGTCGGTTGTGCGCTCGTCACCGCCGCAGGCAGCGGTGAGCGCGAGCGCGCCGACCAGAACGGCGCCGATCAGCCGTCGGGCGGTGGGCATGGTGGGCTCCCCCAAGGTCTCGTCTGTGTCAGTCGGCCACGACCACGGTGCCGACCATCCCCTCGTCGGTGGTCCCGTGTATCGAGCAGTAGTAGCGGTAGACGCCGGGCTCGTCGAACGTGGTCGAATAGGTGGCACCCGGCCCGAAGCCCTCGACCTCGACGCCCCACGCGTCGCCCTCGACGGGCAGGACGTCGTGGTCGTTGCGGCCCTTGTTCTCCCAGGTCACGGTCGTGCCCGGCTGGACCTCGATGTCTGCGGCCCGGAACGTGTTGTCGAGGGCGGTCACCTCGGCAGACGTGCCGTCCACGAACACCAGGTCGTCGGGCAGCGCGGGATCGTCGCTCTCGCTGGCGAGGCCCTCGGCGTCGTCGCCGCCGCCCCCGCCGCCGCACGCGGCGACGCCCCCGGCGAGGATCAGGCCGGCGAGCGAGAGTCCGAGGCGACGATGCATCGTGCAGAGCGTAGACCCGGCCTTACTGTGTAAGGCAAGGCGGCACGTCACCGGAGGAACAACCCGATCGCGGCCGCCAGGCCGAGGGCGAGCACGACCGCCCGGAAGACGGGGACCGGCATGCGGGTCGCGGTCCGGGCGCCCACGTAGCCGCCGGCCAGGCTGGCCGGCGCCATCACCGCGGCGGCCGACCACTCGATCGGTGCGGCCACCACGAAGACCACCACCGCCAGGCTGTTGATCAGCAGCGCCAGCACCGTCCGGATGGCGTTGATGTCGTCGAGGCGCTCGGGCAGCGTGATGCCCAGGACGGCGAGCAGCGCCACCCCGAGCCCGGCCCCGAAGTAGGCGCCGTAGATCCCTGCGCCGAACACTCCCACCGCCCGCAGCACGCCGTGGCGGCGACCGCCGGGCTCGCCCCGCGCCAGCCGCCGGGCGAGCCACGGCTGGGCCGCGAACAGCCCGCACGCCGCCAGCACGAGCCACGGCGCCAACGCGTCGAACGCGTCGTCCGAGGTGACCAGGAGCAGCAGCGACCCGACCAGGGCGCCGACCAGGGCGATGGCGGCCAGGGCCGGGAGCCGGTGGCGCTGGGCCGCCAGGTTGCGGCGGAAGCCCGCGGCCCCGCCCATGTAGCCCGGCCAGATCCCGACGGTGGACGTGACGTTGGCCTCCAGGCTGGGTACCCCCACCGCGAGCAGGGCGGGGAACGACACCATCGACCCGCCCCCGGCCACGCCGTTGACCAGGCCGGCGCCGAACCCGGCGACCGCCAGGAACGCGAGTTCGGCCGTGGTCATCGGGCGGCGATGCTACCGACCGTCCTCGGTCTCGAAGGCGGACAGGAACGACGGCCGCTGGTTGCCGCCGTGGACCGGCAGCGCCACGCCGCTCACGTAGGCGGCCGCGGGCGACGACAGGAACAGGCAGGCGCCCGCCACGTCGTCGCCACTTCCGAGGCGGCCGAGCGGCACCGTGGCGGCCACCCGGTCCTGCGTGGCGGGGTCGCCGTAGGTCTGCTCGGCCTGCTCGGTGGCGATCAGGCCGGCCACCACCGCGTTGACCCGCACCTTGGGCGCCCACTCGACCGCCAGCGTCTGGGTCAGGTTGAGCAGGCCGGCCTTGGCCGCGCCGTACGCCGCGCTGCCGGGCGACGGCCGGATCCCCGACACGCTGGCGATGTTGACGATGGCGCCGCCGGTGTCCTGGCCCTGCATCACCCGGTTGGCGGCCTGGGCCACCACGAACGGGGCGACGAGGTTGAGGGCCAGCACCCGCTCGGTGAAGCGCTGCGACGCCGTCGACGAGTCCGCCCACGGCGCCCCGCCGGCGTTGTTCACGACGACGTCGAGATGCCCGTGGCGGGACACGATCGTGTCGACCAGTGCGGCGACCTGCTCGGACTCGCGCACGTCGCAGGCCACGAATCCGACGCCACCGCCGCCGTCGCCCGGGTCGGTGCGCCCGCACACCACCACGGCCGCCCCCGCGCCCGCGTAGCGCGCGGCGATGGCTCGGCCGATGCCCCGGGTGCCGCCGGTGACGAGCACGACCCGGCCGGTGTGGTCGAGTGGGTTGTCCACGCTGCCTCCTCCGGCCTACCTTGCCACAGCGACCTGACGTGGCGTCAGAAACGCGGAGGGGCCCTCCATGCCGATCACGACCGAGCTCGACGACGGCGGCATCGCCGAGGTCGTCGTCGACCACCCGCCGGTCAACGCCCTGCCGGTGGCCGGGTGGTTCGAACTGGCGGCGGCGCTGCGGGGCCTGGGCGAGGACCCGGCCGTGCGGGTCGTCGTGCTGCGGGCCGAGGGCCGGGGGTTCAACGCCGGGGTCGACATCAAGGAGATGCAGGCCACTGCCGGGTTCGACGCCCTGGTCGGCGCCAACCGGGGCTGCTACGCCGCCTTCGCTGCGGTGTACGAGTGCCCGGTGCCGGTGATCGCCGCCGTGCACGGGTTCTGCCTCGGCGGCGGCATCGGGCTGGTCGGCAACGCCGACGTGATCGTGGCGTCCGACGACGCCACCTTCGGCCTGCCCGAGGTCGACCGCGGCGCGCTGGGCGCGGCCACCCACCTGTCCCGCCTGGTCCCCCAACACAAGATGCGGGCGATGGTCTACACGTCGGCCACCGCCACCGCGGCCGAGCTCCACGCCTTCGGGTCGGTGCTGCGCATCGTCGCCCGGGACGAGCTGCGGGACGCGGCCCGCGAGGTGGCGGGCGAGATCGCCGCCAAGTCCCCGGTCGTCATCCGGGCGGCCAAGGAGTCGCTCAACGGGATCGACCTGTGGGACGTCAAGCGGAGCTACCGGTTCGAGCAGGGGTTCACGTTCGAGCTGAACCTGTCGGGCGTGGCGGACGAGCACCGCGACGCGTTCGTGGAGGGGCGCGACACCTAGTGCTCGCTCGCGGAAGTCGCGTGGATGGATCGCCGAGCCAGGTTCGTCGCTGGCAAGGACGCAGGAGGAAGGCGCAGCCGGAGGCTGCGTCGACGACGGGGACGCCGTCCAGCGGCGGACCTGGCCGGCGAGACACCACGACGACTTCCGCGAGGGAGCACTACCACACATGAGGAACGACAAGACGATGACGCCCGAGGAGGTGGTCGGCCGGCTGCGCTCGGGCATGACCATCGCCATCGGGGGCTGGGCCAGCCGGCGCAAGCCGATGGCGCTGGTGCGGGCCATCGCCCGCAGCGACCTGCGCGATCTCACGATCGTGACCCACGGCGGGCCCGACCTCGGCCTGCTGTGCGCAGCGGGCAAGGTCCGGCGGGCCGTGTACGCCTTCGTGTCGCTCGACTCGATCCCGCTGGAGCCGCACTTCCGGGCGGCCCGCCAGTCGGGGGCCGTCGAGGACGAGCCGTACGACGAGGGCCTGTTCCACCTGGCGCTCCAGGCCGCGGCCTGGCGGATCCCGTTCCTGCCCAGCCGCGTCGGCCTGGGCTCGGACCTGTTGCGGGACAACCCGAAGCTGGCGACGTTCACGTCACCGGTCGGCGGCGACGACCTCGTCGCGATCCCCGCCTTCGAGCTGGACGCCGCGCTGTGCCATCTCAACCGGGCCGACCCGCGGGGCAACGCGATGTTCCTCGGGCCGGACCTGTACTGGGACGACCTCATGCTCCAGGCGGCGCCGACCGGCGGACGGTTCATCTCGGTCGAGCGGGTGGTGCCCACCGGGGACCTGGCGGGCGAGGGCTGCATCCACCAGCTGCGGGTGTCGCGGATGATGGTCGACGGTGTGGTCGAGGCGCCCGGCGGCGCCCACTTCACGCTGTGCGACCCGGACTATGCGCGGGACGAGGAGGTCCAGCGGGCCTACGCCGCCGCGGCCCGCAGCCCCGAGGCGTGGGAGGCGTTCCGCGCTGAGTGGGTCGACATCCCCGAGGACGAGTACCAGGCCAAGGTGCGGGCGGGGGCGGGGTCGTGACCGACGTGACGCGCGCCGAGGTGTGCGTGGTGGCGGTGGCCGAGTGCTTCCGCGGCGACGGCGAGATCCTGGCCAACCCGATCGGCACCATCCCCATGATCGGCGGGCGCCTGGCCCGGGCCACGTTCGAGCCCGACCTGTGCATGACCGACGGCGAGGCCGCGCTGGTCGCCAACGACGCCGCGGTGGTCGCCCCCGGCGACCGGGTGGTCGAGTACTGGAACCCTTACCGGTCGATGTTCGACTGGGTGTGGTCGGGGCGGCGCCACATCATCATGGGCGCCAGCCAGGTCGACCGGTACGGCAACCAGAACCTCGCCGCTATCGGCGACTACGCCCGCCCCACGGTCCAGCTGCTGGGCTACCGGGGCGCACCCGGCAACACGATCAACGACCCGACCAGCTACTGGGTACCCAACCACGGCCCCAAGGTGTTCGTGGAGCGGGTCGACACGGTGTGCGGCATCGGGTGGGACCGGGCCGCCGCGCTCGGCGACGCCGGCCGCTGGGTCGAGATCCGGCGGGTGGTGTCCAACCTGGGCGTGTTCGACTTCGACACCCCCGACCGCCGGATGCGCCTGCGCTCGGTCCACCCGGGCGTGACGGTCGACGAGGTGGTGGCGGCCACCGGGTTCGAGCTGGCGATCCCGGACCCGGTCCCCACCTCCCGCCTGCCGACCGACGACGAGCTGCGGCTGATCCGCGAGCTCATCGACCCGGAGGGCGCCCGCGAGCGCGAGGTCCCGAGCTAGCGACTCCTGCGGCGCGGCCGGCCGGATCCGGTACCGCTAGGTTGCCCGGCGATGAGTGAGCGGGACCGGCGACTGGTCTTCGGCGAGGACGCGACCCGCTACGACCGGGCCCGGCCGGCGTACCCCGACGAGCTGGTCGACCAGCTGGTGGCGTGGGCCGGGCCGCAGGCCCGAGTGGTGGAGATCGGGTCCGGGACCGGCAAGGCCACCCGGCTGCTGGCGGCCCGGGGCATGACCGGCGTAGGGGTCGAGCCCCACCCGGCGATGGCCGCCATCGCCCGCGACCACGTGCCGGCCGCCAGCGGCTGGCGCATCGACGTCAGCGGGTTCGAGGAGTGGGAGCCGCAGCCCGGCGACGTGCCCGCCGACCTCGTGGTGTCCGCCCAGGCCTGGCACTGGATCGACCCCGAGGTCCGCCTGCACCGCTCCCACGACCTGCTGCGCGCGGGTGGGTGGCTGGCCCTGTGGTGGAACACGGCCGACGAGTCCGACGACTCGCCGCTGCGCCACGCCATCGACGACGTGTACCGGCGGCGGGAGCCCGAGGTCGGAGTCCTCCCCTCCTGCGGCGGCCTGCCCACGCCCGGCCGGGACGACGACATGCCGCCTGGGCTCGACTTCGGCCCGCCGGTGGCCCGGTCTCTCCCCTGGGGCCACACCTACACGACCGCAGAGTGGCTAGACCTGCTCCAGACCCACTCCAACCACATTGTCCTCGACCCCGACCGGCGGGCCGACCTGCTGGCCGAGGTCGGCGCGGTCGTCGACGCCCACGGCGGCCGCTACACGGCCCGCTACGTCACCCAGCTGTGGGCCGCGCCCCGGTCAGGGTAGCTGTAGCACCTCGATCGTCGGGTCCTGCTCGACCGCCATGTCGGCCACGATCCGCCGGTGGCAGAGGGCGTGGTCGGCGCAGATGCACAGCAGCGCCACCCGCTCGGCGGACGCCCGGGCCACGACGCGGTCGAGGGCCTCGGCCCCGGGACCGGCGACGATGGCCCGCATGCGGCGGACGGCCGCCGGGTCGCCGCGGCGGAACGCGTCCCGGTTCTCGGGCGGGTTGCCGAGGTCCCGCTCGCTGACGTAGTCGATGCCGCCCGCCGCCAGCGCCTCGGACAGCCGGCGCCGGGAGAACCCGGGCTTGCGGCTGGCGGGCGTGCGGCGCACGTCGACGACGACGGCCACCTCGGCGGCCCGCAGCCGGGTCACGAGGTCGTCGAGCGACGTGCCCTCGTAGCCCGCGCTGAAGATCACCCCACTAGTCTGGCACCCATGTCTGACACACCGTCAGATTCCGGTTCGCTGCGGACCCGGTTCTGCGACCTCGTGGGGTGCAGGCTGCCCGTGGTGCAGACGGGCATGGGATGGGTGTCGGGCGCGTCGCTGACCGCGGCGACCAGCGGGGCGGGCGGCTTCGGCGTCCTGGCCGCCGTCACGATGACCGCCGGGCAGCAGGCCGAGGCCATCGCCGCGGTCAAGGACCGAACCCCGGCGCCGTTCGGGGTGAACCTGCGGGCCGACCAGCCCGACCTGGGCGAGCGGATCGAGCTGTGCGTGCGGGAGGGCGTACGGCTGGTCAGCTTCGCCGGGGCGCCGACCAAGGACGCGGTCGCCCGCCTCCACGACGCCGGCGTCCTGGTCATGCCGACCGTGGGCGCCCGCCGCCACGCCGAGAAGATGCTCGACTTCGGCGTCGACGCGGTCATCGCCCAGGGCGGCGAGGGCGGCGGCCACACAGGGACCGTGCCGACCTCGCTGCTGCTGCCCGAGGTGGTCGACGCCGTCGGCCACGCCCTGCCGGTGCTGGGCGCGGGCGGGTTCCACGACGGGCGGAGCCTGGTCGCCGCCCTGGCCTGGGGCGCCGACGGGGTCGCCATGGGCACCCGGTTCCTGCTCACGGCCGAGAGCCGGGTCCCCGACGACGTCAAGGCCCGCTACCTGGCGGCCGCCGTGACCGACACGGTGGTCACCACCGCGCTCGACGGTGCCCCGCAGCGAGTGATCCGCACGCCGGCGGTCGACCGCCTGGAGCGGTCCTCCGCCCTGACCCGGCTGCCCCGGGCGCTGCGCTCGGCCTTAGCGTTCCGCAAGCTGACCGGCACCCCGCTGCCCGACCTGGTGCGTGAGGGCGTGGACATGAAGCGCCACCAGGACCTCACGTGGTCGCAGGTGGCCATGGCGGCGAACGCGCCGATGCTCATCAAGCACGCGCTGGTCGACGGGCGCCTCGACGCCGGCGTGCTGCCCACCGGCCAGGTCACCGGCGTCATCGGCGAGCTGCCCACCGTGGCCGACCTGCTGGCCCGCATCGAGTCCGAGGCCCTCGCCACCCTCGACCGCCTGGGGGGTAGGTGGACCTGACCTGGTCGGCCGGCGAGGACGCCTTCCGGGCCGAGGCCCGGGGCTGGCTGGAGCCGAACCTCGCCGCCTGGCACGCGACCCACGGCGGCGAGGGTGCCATCGCCTCCGGCGACACCCGCGACGGCTTCGCCCAGCACCTCGACTGGGAGCGCCGCCTCCACGCCGGCCGCTGGGCCGCGGTGTCGTGGCCGGCCGAGTACGGCGGCCGGGGTGCGTCCCTCTGGGAGTGGCTGATCTTCGAGGAGGAGTACTACCGGGCCGGCGCCCCGCCCCGGGTCACGCAGAACGGCATCTTCCTGCTGGCCCCGACCGTGTTCGAGTTCGGGACGCCCGAGCAGCAGGCCCACGTCCTGCCCCGCATGGCGGCGGCCCAGGACCTGTGGTGCCAGGGCTGGTCCGAGCCGAACGCGGGCAGCGACCTGGCCGGGATCCGGGCCCGGGCCAGCCGGGTCGACGGCGGTTGGCGGCTCGCCGGCCAGAAGACCTGGACCACGCGGGGGGCGTTCTGCACCCACCTGTTCGGCCTGTTCCGCACCGACCCGGAGTCGGAGCGCCACCGGGGGCTGAGCTACCTGCTCGTGCCGCTGGACACGCCGGGCGTCACCGTGCGGGGCTTCGGCCGGCTCGACGGCGACGAGGGCTTCGCCGAGGTGTTCTTCGACGACGCCTTCCTGGCCGACGGCGCGGTGCCGGGCGGTGTCGTGCTGGGCGAGGTGGGCCGGGGCTGGTCGGTGGCGATGGCCACCACCGGGTCGGAGCGGGGCCTGACGCTGCGCTCGCCCGGCCGCTTCCTGGCCACGGCCGGCCGGCTGCTCGAGCTGTACCGGGCCGACCCCCGGCCGGGCCTGCGGGACCGGATCGCCGAGGCCTGGATGCGGGCCGAGGCCTACCGGCTGTACACGCTGGAGACGGTCACCCGGCTGGCGGACGGGGCGACGATGGGGGCCGACAGCTCGATCAACAAGGTGTGGTGGTCCGAGCTCGACGTCGAGCTGCACGAGCTGGCGCTCGACCTGTTGGGCCCGGCCTCCGAGGTCGAGGGTCCCTGGTCGAAGGGCTGGCAGTTCGCTCTGTCGGGCCCGATCTACGCCGGCACCAACGAGATCCAGCGCAACATCGCAGCCGAACGGCTGCTCGGGCTGCCGAGGGCGTGACGGGCGTGCACTTCGGCTTCGACGACGATCAGCTCGCCTTCCGGGACGCGGTCCGGGACCTGCTCGACAAGGAGTGCCCGCCCGAGGCGGTCCGGGCCGCCGGCGAGGCGGCGTCCCTCGACCGGGGCGTGTGGGACCGGCTGGTCGACATGGGCGTGCCCGCCATCCTCGCCCCCGACGACCGCGGCGGCCTGGGGCTCGACGAGCGGTCGCTGGTTCTGGTGCTGGAGGAGGCCGGCCGGGCCGCGCTCCCCCACCCGCTGGTGGACACCGCGGCGGTGGCCGCGCCACTGCTCGGCGGCGACGCCGGCCTGGTGGCCACCGACCTCGGCGGGCCCCACGTCGCCTGCGCCGCCGACGCCGACGCACTGCTGCTCCACCGCGACGGCGCGCTGTGGCTGGTCGACCCGGCGACGGTCACCCTGAACCCGGTGGCGACGGTCGACCCGGCCCGCCGGGCCGCCACCGTCTCGCAGACCGATGTGGCGGCGCCCACAGCGACATACCGGCGTATGCGCCGCCAGATCGGTGGTTCGTCCGCCGTCGCCGCCGCCTTCGACCGCGGTGCGTGGGGCACCGCCGCCGTCTTGCTCGGGCTGGGCGCCCGCATGCTCGAGCTGACGGTCGCCCACGTCACCGAGCGCCACCAGTTCGGCGTGCCGGTGGGGTCGTTCCAGGCGGTGAAGCACCGGCTGGCCGACGCCCACAAGGACCTGGCGTTCGCCCGCCCGGCCGTCCACCGGGCGGCCCACTCGCTGGCCACCGGGGCGGCGACCGCCACCCGGGACGTGTCGATGGCCAAGGCGATGGCGTCCGACGCGGCCTGGCGGGCCGGCCGGGCGGCGCTGCAGTGCCACGGGGCCATCGGCTACACGGTCGAGCACGACCTGCACCTGTACCTCAAGCGCACGTGGGCGCTGGCCAAGGCGTGGGGCGACGCCGCCTGGCACCGCGACCGGGTGGCGACCGCGATCGGGATCTAGGGAGACGACGACATGACCGAGGCCTACATCGTCGACGCCGTGCGGACGCCGGTCGGGCGCCGGGGTGGCGGGCTGAGCCGGGTCCACCCCGCAGACCTCGGCGCCCACAGCCTGGCCGCGCTCGTGGACCGCACCGGGATCGACCCCGCGGCGGTCGAGGACGTCGTCTTCGGCTGCGTCGACACCATCGGCGGCCAGGCCGGCGACATCGCCCGGACCTGCTGGCTGGCGGCCGGGCTCCCCGAGCACGTGCCCGGGACGACCGTCGACCGCCAGTGCGGCTCGTCCCAGCAGGCGCTGCACTTCGCCGCCCAGGCCGTGATGTCCGGGACGATGGACGTGGTCGTGGCCGGGGGCGTGCAGCAGATGTCGCAGATCCCCATCTCGTCCGCCATGACCACCGGCGCCCCGTTCGGCTTCGACGACCCGTTCACCGGGTCCGAGGGCTGGGTGGCCCGCTACGGCAGCGGCGAGCTGAGCCAGTTCGCGTCGGCCGAGATGATCGCCGAGCGCTGGGGCATCAGCCGGGACGAGATGGAGCGGTTCTCGGTCACCTCCCACGAGCGGGCGCTGCGCGCCCGGGCCGAGGGCCGGTTCGACGGCGAGATCGTCCCGCTCGCCGACTGCACGCAGGACGAGGGTCCCCGCGAGCCCGACTGGGGCAAGATCCGGTCGCTGAAGCCGCTGACCGACGGCGGCCGGGTGACGGCGGCCTGCTCGTCGCAGATCTCCGACGCCTCCGCCGCCCTGCTGGTCGTCAACGAGCGGGGGTTGGCCGACCACGGGCTCAGCCCCCGCGCCCGCATCCACCACCTCTCGGTCCGGGCCGACGACCCGGTGTGGATGCTGACGGCCCCGATCCCCGCCACCGCCCACGCCCTCGAGCGCACGGGACTGACCCTCGACGACATCGACCTGGTCGAGATCAACGAGGCGTTCGCCTCGGTCGTGCTGGCCTGGGCCCGGGAGACCGGCGCCGACCTCGACCGGGTGAACGTCAACGGCGGCGCCATCGCCCTCGGCCACCCCCTCGGCGCCACCGGCGCCCGGCTCATGACCACGCTGCTGGCCGAGCTCGAGCGCACCGGCGGCCGCTACGGCATGCAGACCATGTGCGAGGGCGGGGGCCAGGCCAACGTCACGATCGTGGAGCGCCTCTGATCCACCTCATCCGGAGCCGCCACGTGTGACCACTGACACGGTCGTGGACGCCCGTTCCGCGGGCCGTGCGCCGACCCTCGCCAGTAGCGTCGGCGACCGTGGCCGACCCCCCGCTGGACGCCGCCGGGCCCGTCCTCGTGTGCGACGGATTGCGCAAGGCCTACGGCGAGCGGGTGGCGGTCGACGGGGTCGGGTTCCACATCGCCCGGGGCGAGACCTACGGTCTGCTCGGGCCCAACGGCGCCGGCAAGACCACCACCATCTCCATGGTCTGCGGGCTGCTCGAGCGGGACGACGGCGAGGTGACCGTGGCCGGACGGCCGATGTCGCCCCGGGCCACGGACGCCAAGACCGCCATCGGCCTCGTCCCCCAGGACGTCGCCCTCTACGACGACCTGTCGGCCCGCGAGAACCTGCGGTTCTTCGGCCGGCTCCAGGGCCTCGACGGCCACGACCTCGCCGCCCGCATCGACGGCGTGCTCGACCTGGTGGGGCTGGCCGACCGGGCCGACGACCGGGTCGCCGAGTTCTCCGGCGGCATGAAGCGCCGGGCCAACATCGCCGCCGGCCTCCTCCACCAGCCGCGGCTGCTGGTGCTCGACGAGCCCACCGTCGGCGTCGACCCCCAGAGCCGCAACGCCATCCTCAGCTGTGTCGAGGCGCTGGGTGCGGAGGGCCTGTCGGTCCTCTACACCACGCACTACATGGAGGAGGCCGAGCGACTCTGCGACCGGATCGGCATCATCGACGAGGGCCGACTCATCGCCGAGGGCACGCGCCGCCAGCTGCTGGACCGCCTCGGCGCCGGCGAGCAGGTCCTGGTGTCCGGCACCGGCGACCTCGACGCGTTCGCCGCCGCCTGCGCCGGGCTGCCCGGCACGCTCGGCGTCGACCGTCGCGACGGGACGGTCGCGATCCGGGTGCCCGAGGGCGGCACGGCGCTGGCCGGGATCGTGGCGGCGGGCGAGAACGCCGGCATCACGTTCGGCGGCATCGAGCTGGTCGAGCCGGACCTGGAGGACGTGTTCCTGGGCCTGACGGGCAAGGCGCTGCGGGACTGATGTCGCCGGCCCGGGCCGCGCTCGTCGTCGGCGGCAACGACCTGCGCCGGCGGCTCCGCAACCGGTCGTTCCTCATCACAGCCGTCGGCGGCCCGCTGGCCCTGGCCGCCATCATCACGCTGGCGTTCGGCGGGGGCGACGACTTCGACGCCACGTTCGGGATCGTCGACGCCGACGGCTCGCA
This sequence comes from Acidimicrobiales bacterium, assembly GCA_035649475.1. GTDB lineage: Bacteria > Actinomycetota > Acidimicrobiia > Acidimicrobiales > VFJN01 > ZC4RG19. The sequence goes on along the minus strand of DASRJM010000263.1, from coordinate 3,842 downwards.
GCTCGGCCGGGGCGTCGTGGCCGCGCTGACCGGCGACGACGCCGGCGACGCCACCGGCCTCGACTTCGAGGCGGTCGAGACCGTCGACGAGGCCCGCACGAAGATCGAGGACGGCGACCTCGACGCCGCCATCGTGATCCCCGAGGGGTTCGCGGCCTCCCTGGCCACCGACCAGCCGGGCGACGTCGAGGTCCTGGCCGACGCCGACTCCGCGGTGACGGCCGACGTGGCCCGAGCAGTGGCCGGCGAGCTCGCGGCTCGGGCCGACGCCGGGCGCCTGGCCGCCGCCACCGCCTCCTCGCTCGGCGACCCGGTCCCGGACCCGGACACGCTCGCGGCCATCGACCTGCCGGTTGCGGTCGAGCAGCGGAGCACGGGCGGCGACATCTCACCCGCGGCCTACTTCGGGCCGAGCATGGGGATCTTCTTCCTGTTCCTATCGCTCGGCACCGTGGCCCGGGACCTCCTGACCGACAAGCGGACCGGCGTGATCGACCGGATCCGGGCCGGACCGGTCGGCGCCGGCGCCCTGCTGGCCGGGAAGGGCGCGGCCGTCGTCGTGACCGGCGTGACGGCGCTGTGCGTCATCTGGGCGGCCACGTCCGCGGCCCTCGGCGCCGACTGGGGCGACCCGGCCGGCGTCCTCGTGCTGATCGTCTGCTCGGCGCTGTCGGTGGCCGGCATCGCCGGGCTGCTGGCGGCCCTGGCCCGTACCGAGCAGTCCGCCGACACGCTGGCGACCGCGGTGGCACTGATCTTCGCCCTGCTGGGCGGGGCGTTCCTCCCGCCGGGGGCGCTGCCCGACGCCTTCCAGCGCCTGGCGGTGCTCACGCCCATGGGCTGGGCGCTGCGGGGCTTCGCCGAGCTGTCGGCCGGCGCGGGCGGGCTGGCCGACGTGGTCCCGTACGCGCTGGTGCTGCTGGCCTGGGCCGGCGTCTCCGGCGTGGTGGCCGCCCGCCTGCTGCCGGCCCGGCTGGGCGCCCGATGAGCGCGGACGCCCGCCCGACCCGGGCGAGCGCGGTGGCCGCCATCGCCGGCAACGAGGTGCGGCGCCTGGTCCGGGACCGGGTGGCACTGCTGTTCGTCGTGCTGCTGCCGACCGCCATCATCCTCCTGATCGGGTCGACCTTCGGTGCTGCCGAGGGGCTCGACGTCGGCGTGATCGACCGGGACGGCACCGCGGAGTCCAGAGCCCTGGTCGACGGCCTGCGGGACACCGAGGGCGTCGACGTCTACCACGACGAGGGCAACCTGCGCCGGGACATCCGCACCGGGGTGGTGTCGGCCGGGGTGGTGATCCCGGACGGCTACGGCAAGGCCGTCGACGCCGGCGACGACGCCACCGTCACGCTGGTCGCCGACCCGACGTCGACGTCGGCCGCCGCGGTGCAGGCGGGTGTGCGGGCCACCGTCGGCGACCGGGCCGCGGTGGTGGCCGCAGGCCGTGCGGCCGCAGGCGAGGGCGCCGACCCGGGGGCCGTGGCGTCCGCCCGCCAGGAGGCGGCGGCGCTGGCGCCGGACACCCCGGAGGTGGGGGTGCGCACGGTCACGGTCGACGACGGCGGGGAGGCCGCCCTCGGCGACTTCGACTACACGGCGCCGAGCAACCTGGTGCTGTTCACGTTCGTGAACACGCTGGTGGCGGGCACCGCGCTCGCCCGCGAGCGGCGCCAGGGCATCACCCGGCGGATGCTCGCCACGCCGCACGGCACCGGCACGATCCTGCTCGGCCTCGGTGCGTCCAAGCTGGCCGTGGCCCTGCTGCAGTCGGCCGTGATCGTGGTGATCGGCGCCGTCCTGTTCGACGTCCCGTGGGGCGATCCCATGGGGGTGGGCCTGCTGATCCTGACGTTCGCCCTGGTGGCCACGTTCGCCGGCCTGTTCGTGGGGGCGATCGCCACCGACCAGGAGCAGGCGGCCTCCATCGCCACGCCGATCGCCATCGCCCTCGGGATGCTGGGCGGCTGCATGTGGCCACTGTTCCTGGTCCCGCCGATCATGCGGGCCGCCGGCCACCTCACGCCGCAGGCCTGGGCGATGGACGCGTGGGTGACGCTCATCTGGGACCGGGGCGGGGTGGCCGCCATCGCCGGTCCCCTGGCCGTGCTGGCGGGCTTCGCCGTGGCGCTGGGCGTGCTGGCCACGTGGCGACTCCGCAGGTCGTTGACGGCGTGAGCGCCCGTTGGGGTCGGGGTGGTCCCCCCACCACCACCCCGACGCTCGCCTAGCTGGTCAGCGGAGCTGACCCCGGATGGCTCCTGCCGGGAACGTGGCGGTGTGCACGTTCGTGTAGTAGCCGGCTTCGTTGGCGATGATGGCGTCCAACTCCTCCTGCGTCAGCACCATCGGGCTGTTGACCGACGGGTCGGGCTCGGCCCTGATGCAATCGGCCGAGATGGGATCGGGGAGCTCCAGCCCGACGACGATGGGGCCGTTGACCCCCGCCGGAGCTACGTGGATGTGGGCAGCAACGGGTGCCTCACCGAGCCGGAAGGCCGTGAGGACGTAGCAGAGGGTGTCTCCTCCCGCGAAGTACGAGAACCGACCGAACCCCTGCGAGGCGGTCGGTGGCACTTCCTGGCTGCCCGAGAGCCGCACGCTCCCCACTGCGATGGCGTGCGGGCCGTCGGACGGGCTGGCCCCGGACCCCGCCGGCGACAGTCCGAGGACGGTCGCGACGACGAGGGCGAAGACGGCCACGGGACCCGCTGCTCTGCGGATGCGCATAGGCATTCCCCCTATGTCGGCTGGCATCCGCCCGCCGGGCGCGCATAGTAGTGGCGCCTGCACCCTTCGCCCAGGGGTCAGGCGATCTTGGGGCGGGCCCGCTCCACGATCGTGCCGGCGTCGACGGTCGGCGGCAGCGTGCCCAGCGCCAGGCCCTCGTCGCCGGCCAGGCGGGAGGCGCAGAAGGCGTCGGCCACGGCCGGGTGGCCGTACCTGACCAGGAGGCTGCCCTGGAACGCCAGCGCCATCGCCTCCACCACCCGGCGGGCCCGGGGCTCGATGCCGTCGACGTCGGACAGCTCGTCCCGGACCCGGGCCACTGCGGCGTCGAGGTGGCGGTCCGCGCCGGCGGCGGCGTCCAGCTCGGCCAGGAACGCATCCAGCGCCTGGGGCTCCCGGGCCATGGCCCGCAGGACGTCGAGGCACATGACGTTGCCCGATCCCTCCCAGATGCCATTGAGCGGCGACTCCCGGAACAGCCGGGGCATGATCGACTCCTCGACGTAGCCGTTGCCGCCCAGGCACTCCAGCGCCTCGCCCACCACGGCCGGCTGGCGCTTGCACACCCAGTACTTGGCCACCGCGCAGGCCAGGCGGCGGAAGGCGTCGGCGCCCTCCTCGCCCCGGGCCGCGTCGTCGAACGCCCGGGCCAGCCGCATGGCGGTGACCGTGTTGGCCTCGGACTCGACGGCCAGGTCGGCCAGCACCACCCGCATCAGCGGCTGGTCGATCAGCGGCCGGCCGAACGCGGTCCGATGGGCGGCGTGATGGGTCGCCTGCGCCACGGCCTGGCGGACGGTGGCGGTGGCGCCCAGCACGCAGTCGAGCCGGGTGTGGGCCACCATGTCGATGATCGTGCGGACGCCGCGGCCCTCCTCGCCGACCAGCCACGCCACCGCGCCCTCCAGCTCGACCTCGCTCGACGCGTTCGAGCGGTTGCCGAGCTTGTCCTTGAGCCGCTGGAGGCGGAACCCGGCATTGCGCTCGCCGGAGGGCAGCCAGCGCGGCACCAGGAAGCACGACAGGCCTTGCGGCGCCTGGGCCAGCATGAGGAACACGTCGCACATCGGCGCCGAGCAGAACCACTTGTGCCCGGTCAGCAGCCACGACCCGTC
>DASRJM010000262.1:0-10428 GCA_035649475.1 Acidimicrobiales bacterium | reverse complement strand
CAACGTGGTGCTGTCCCGCCGGGCATGGCTGGAGGAGACCCAGCGCGAGCAGCGCGAGGACTTCCTGGCCAACCTCAAGCCGGGCGAGGTCCGCAAGGGCGTCGTGTCCAGCGTCGTCAACTTCGGCGCCTTCGTCGACCTGGGCGGCATGGACGGCCTCATCCATGTGTCCGAGCTGTCGTGGAAGCACGTCGACCACCCCGGCTCGGTCGTGGCGGTGGGCGACGAGGTCGAGGTCCAGGTGCTCGACGTCGACCTGTCCCGCGAGCGCATCAGCCTGTCGCTGAAGGCCACCCAGCAGGACCCGTGGCAGGAGTTCGCGACCAGCCACCGCGTCGGCGAGCTCGTCTACGGGCGGGTCACCAAGCTGGTGCCGTTCGGCGCCTTCGTCCAGGTGGGCGACGGCATCGAGGGCCTGGTCCACATCTCCGAGATGTCGGCCCACCACGTCGACCTGCCCGAGCAGGTGGTGACCCCCGGCGAGGAGCTGTGGGTCAAGATCATCGACCTCGACCTGCAGCGCCGGCGCATCAGCCTGTCGATCAAGCAGGCGGCCGAGGGCGGCATCGTGGCGGCCGAGTACCAGGAGCATTTCGGCGAGCACGCCTACGACGACCAGGGCAATTACATCGGCCCGTCCGTCGAGCACTCGCCGGAGGCCGACGAGGCCTGGGCCGACTACTACGCGGAGGCCGGCGAGAGCCCGCCGGCCGAGGCCGGCGGGACCCCGGAGGCCGACGCCGGCGGGACGCCGGAGGCCGGGGCCGGCGCGACGCCGGAGGCCGGGGCCGGCGCGACGCCGGAGGCCGGCGCCGAGGCCGCGCCCGGCGACGACGCTCAGGCCGAGTAGGTCCGGCCGCACGGGCGGGGGCTAGCGTCCCCGCTCGTGCTGGTCGTGGGTCTCACCGGGGGCATCGGGTCTGGCAAGTCGACCGTCTCGGCCCTGCTCGCCGCCAAGGGCGCCGTCGTCGTCGACGCCGACGCCGTGACCCGCGAGGTGCAGCAGCCCGGCACCCCGGTGTTCCGGGCCATGGTCGACCGGTTCGGGCCCGGCATCGTGGCCGAGGACGGCGAGCTCGACCGGGCGGCGGTGGCCGACATCGTGTTCGCCGACCCCGAGGCGCTGGCCGACCTGACCGGCATCGTCCACCCTGCCGTCGGAGCGGGGATCGCCGAGAAGATGGCGTCGCTGGCCGAGACCGACGCGATCGTGGTCCTGGACGTCCCGCTGATGGTCGAGTCCAAGCGGGGCTACCCGGTGGCCGGCCTCGTCGTGGTGGACGTCGACCCGGAGGTCGCCGTGCGCCGGCTGGTCGAGTCGCGGGGCATGCGGGAGGACGACGTCCGGGCCCGCATGGCCCGCCAGGCCAGCCGGCACGAGCGCCGGGCCCGGGCCGACCGGGTCGTGGACAACAGCGGCTCGCTGGAGGACCTGGAGCGCCAGGTCGACGCGGTGTGGGAGTGGATCGCCACGCTGGACCCGCAGGTCCATGGGGCGACACGTCCACCGACACCGTGAGCCGCTGCTCGGCCGGCGGGCCGAACACCACGCCGTGCACCGGCACCACGTCCGTGTAGCCGCGGCCCCAGCCGAGTGTCACGTGCCGGTCCGGCTGCACCCGGCCGTTGGTCGGTCCGAAACCCGTGCGGGCCCGCGGCGGCCGGGGTGGTTGAGTGATGGGATGCTCCCGGCCCTGGTCACCGGGCTCGGGCTGGGCGCTCTGGTGGCGGCCCAGGTCGGACCGGTGTCGCTCCTCTGCATCCGCACCACGCTCCGCCACGGGTTCGCGCCCGGCCTCGCGGTGGGGGCGGGCGCGGCCGCGGTCGACACGCTCTACGGCGGTCTGGGCATGGCGGGCGCGGCGTCCCTCGTCGGCATCGGCCCGGTGCGGCTGGTGCTGGGGGCGATCGGGGCGGCGGTGCTGGTCGTCATGGGGCTGCGCACGCTGCGCACCGCCCACCGGGTCCGGCTCGGTCTGGAGACGACGACCGAGGTCGTCACGCCCGCCCGGGCCTGGCGCACCGCGGTGGCGGCCACCGCCTCCAACCCGCTGACCATCGCCTCGTGGGCCACCGCGTTCGCGGCCGCGTCCACCGCCTCGGTGGTGCGGGGCTGGGAGGACGGCGTCGCCCTGCTGGGCGGCATCGGCACCGGCAGCGTCGGCTGGTTCGCGGTGCTGGCGGCGGGCGTGGCCCTTGCCGGCCGGCGCCTGGGCGACGGGGCGGCGCAGGCCGCCGACGCGGTGGCGGGGGCCTGCCTGATCGGGTTCGGAGCGCTGCTGGGCCTGCGGACCGTGCGGGACGGCTGACCGGCGTCCGTCCGTGTCGGATACCGACACGGACGAACGCCAGAGTCGCTACAGGGCCAGCGTCAGGTCCTGGACCGCCACCATCGGGAGGCCCCACCGCAGCGCGAAGCGTTCCAGGTCCGCCTCCCCGGCCATGCGGCCGTCGGGGTTCATGACCTCGCACACCGCCGCGACCGGCGCCAGGCCGGCGGCTCGGACCAGCGCCACGCCGGCCTCGGTGTGCCCGCCCCGCTCGGCCAGCAGGCCGTCCCGGGCCCGCAGCGGGAACACGTGGCCGGGCCGGAGGAAGTCCTCCGGCCGGGTCGTGGGGTCGGCGAGGCCCCGCACGGTGGCGGCCCGCTCCTCGGCCGACACGCCGGTCCCCGGGTTGGCGGCGAGGTCGACCGGCACGCGGAACGCGGTGCCCTGGCGGTCGCCGGCGCCGGGCATGGGCGGGATCTCCAGCCGGTCCAGAACCTCGCCGGCACACGGGATCGTGGTGTGGCCGCACGCCTGGGTGAGCAGGAACGTGAACGCCTGGGGCCGCATCCCGGCCCCGGCGACCACCACGTCGCCCTCGCCCTCCAGGTCGGGGTCCCACACGACCACGGCGCCGCCGGCGGCGATCTGGGCCACGGCCTTGTCGACCGCCACCTTGCCCTCGAGCCGCCCGGCCCAGGGCAGCGCCCCGACGACGGCGGCCAGCGCCGCGGTGGGGCGGTCGGACCAGCGCCGGGCCACGAGCCCGATGACGTCGGACTCGAGGTTGACCCGGCGGCCCTCCTCCAGGCCGGCCAGGGTGCTGTCGGCCAGCGTGGCGGGGACCAGGGCGACCGAGAACCGGTCGCGCACGATCTCGGCGACGGTCAGGCTCACGCCGTCCACGGCCACCGACCCCTTGGGCACCAGGTCGTCGAGGAACCGGCGGGGCGGCCGGATCCACACCCGCCGGCCGCCGGCCTCCTCGCCGGCGGCGGTGACCTTGCCGACGGCGTCCACGTGGCCCTGCACGAGGTGGCCGTCGAGCGGGTCGCCGGCCCGCAGCGGCAGCTCCAGGTTGACGTGGTCGGCCGGTCGCCACTCGCCGGCGACCGAGCGCCGCCGGGTCTCGGCCGACAGGCCCACCCGGAACGAGTGGTCGCCGCGCTCGGTGGCGGTCAGGCACACGCCCGACACGTTGACGGAGCCACCGGGCCGGAGCCCGGCGGCGGTCTTGGGCCCGGCGACGACGACGCCGTCCGCGTCGACGTCCACGACGGCGCCGACCTCGGTGATCAGTCCGGTGTACACGATGCTTCCTCCACTCTCCGTCACGGGAGCGAGGAGGGCGGCTGCCGTCCTCGGGGGAGCGGGGTGTACCGCGTGGCCCCGGGGTTCCACCGGGTCGTCCCGCCGGGGGCGGGACCGGCGGGCTGTGACCGCCGCACCTGGAGTTGCGCCACCCTCACGCTACCCCCGGACCGCGGGCCGGCGCGCCGGCGGGGATGTCACACCCCGCCGGTACAGTCGGTCTGCGATGGCCCTCAAGAGCGTGCCCTTCAAGATGGTGTCCGAGTTCGAGCCGGCGGGCGACCAGCCGGGGGCCGTCGCCGCGCTGAGCGAGGGCATCACCAACGGGGAGCGCTACCAGACGCTGCTCGGCATCACGGGCTCCGGCAAGAGCGCCACGGTGGCCTGGACGATCGAGCAGGTGCAGAAGCCGACGCTGGTCATCGCCCCCAACAAGTCGCTGGCCGCCCAGCTGGCCAACGAGTTCCGCGAGTTCTTCCCCCACAACCGGGTCGAGTACTTCGTCAGCTACTACGACTACTACCAGCCCGAGGCCTACCTCGCGTCGTCCGACACCTACATCGAGAAGGACTCGTCGGTGAACGACGAGATCGACCGCCTCCGCCACTCGGCGACCTCGGCGCTGCTCACCCGGCGCGACGTCATCGTGGTGGCGTCGGTGTCCTGCATCTACGGCCTGGGCTCGCCGGAGGAGTACCGCGACAACCTGCTGTTCCTCGAGCGGGGTGAGGAGATCGACCAGCGGGCGGTGCTCCGCAAGCTCGTCGACATGCAGTACGACCGCAACGACATGAGCCTCACCCGGGGCAAGTTCCGGGTCCGGGGCGACACGATCGAGCTGCACCCCGCCTACGACGAGACGGCCGTCCGCATCGAGCTGTTCGGCGACGAGATCGAGCGCATCACGGTGGTCGACCCGCTCACCGGCGAGCAGATCCGCACGCTCGAGGACCTGGCGATCTACCCCGCCACCCACTACGTGACCGGCGCCGAGCGCATGGAGCGGGCGATCAAGCGCATCGAGGCCGAGCTGGCCGACCGCCTCGCCTACTTCGAGCGGGAGGGCAAGCTGCTCGAGGCCCAGCGCCTCCGCATGCGCACGCAGTACGACCTGGAGATGATGCAGGAGGTCGGCTTCTGCAGCGGCATCGAGAACTACTCGGCGCCCATCGACGGCCGCGGCCCGGGCGAGCCCCCGCACACGCTGCTCGACTTCTTCCCCGACGACTACCTGGTCGTGATCGACGAGAGCCATGTGGCCGTGCCTCAGCTCCACGGCCAGTACGAGGGCGACCGCAGCCGCAAGGAGCAGCTGGTCGAGTACGGGTTCCGGCTGCCCTCCGCGGCCGACAACCGGCCGCTTCGCTTCGAGGAGTTCGTCGAGCGGGTCAACCAGGTGGTGTTCCTGTCGGCCACCCCCGCGCCGTACGAGCTGGAGGTGTCGTCCCAGGTCGTCGAGCAGATCGTCCGGCCCACGGGGCTGGTCGACCCCGAGGTGATCGTCCGGCCGACCAAGGGCCAGATCGACGACCTGCTGTCCGAGGTCCACTCCCGCATCGAGCGCGACCAGCGGGTGCTGGTCACGACGCTCACCAAGAAGATGGCAGAGGACCTGACCGACTACCTGTTGGAGCAGGGTCTGCGGGTCCGCTACCTGCACTCCAACATCGACACGATCGAGCGCATCGAGATCCTGCGGGCCCTGCGCCTGGGCGAGTTCGACGTGCTGGTCGGCATCAACCTGCTGCGGGAGGGCCTGGACCTGCCCGAGGTGTCGCTCGTAACCATCCTCGACGCCGACAAGGAGGGGTTCCTGCGCAGCGAGACGTCGCTGATCCAGACCATCGGCCGGGCGGCCCGCAACGTCGACGGCCAGGTCGTCATGTACGCCGACTCCGTGACCGACTCGATGCGGCGGGCCATCGGCGAGACCCAGCGCCGGCGCCAGCTCCAGCTCGCCTACAACGCCGAGAACGGCATCGAGCCCCAGACCATCCGCAAGGCGGTCAACGACATCCTCGCCCACCTGCGGCCGGACGAGGGGGCGCCGGTGCCGGGCGAGGGCCGGCGGCGCGGCCGGCCGGGCGCCGCGAAGCGGCTGCGCGACGAGCTGGTCGACCTGCCGCCCACCGAGCTCGGGCGCCTCATCCAGACCCTGGAGGAGGAGATGCACGAGGCCGCTGCCGACCTGCGCTTCGAGTACGCGGCCCGCCTGCGCGACGAGGTGAACGAGCTGAAGCGCGAGCTGCGCGAGGCGGGGGTGTGACCGGAGTGAGGGTGGGGGCGAACATGCGTTCTTCTATCGGCGCGAGACGCTAGCCTGGATCCTCGTGGCTGATTCGCTGGTGATCCGCGGTGCCCGTGAGCACAACCTGCGCAACGTCAGCCTCGACCTGCCCCGGGAGAGGCTGATCGTCTTCACCGGGCTGTCGGGCTCGGGCAAGTCGTCCCTGGCGTTCGACACCATCTACGCGGAGGGCCAGCGCCGCTACGTCGAGTCGCTGTCGGCCTATGCCCGCCAGTTCCTCGGCCAGATGGACAAGCCCGACGTCGACTTCATCGAGGGACTGTCGCCGGCCATCTCCATCGACCAGAAGAGCGCGTCCCGGAACCCCCGCTCGACGGTCGGCACGATCACCGAGGTCTACGACTACCTCCGGCTGCTGTTCGCCCGCATCGGCGTCGCCCACTGCCCCGAGTGCGGGGCCGAGGTCACCCGGCAGACGCCCCAGCAGATCGTCGACCGCATCATGGAGCTGCCCGACGGCACCCGGTTCCAGGTGCTGGCGCCCGTCGTCAGGGGCCGCAAGGGCACGTACGAGACGCTGCTGGCCGACCTGGCCGCCCAGGGGTTCGCCCGCGCCAGGGTCGACGGCGAGGTGGTCGAGACGTCCGAGCGGGTCGAGTTGGCCCGCTACGAGCAGCACACCATCGAGGTCATCGTCGACCGGCTCGTGCGCCGCGACGGCATCGAGCGCCGGCTGACCGACTCGCTGGAGACCGCGCTGAAGTTGGCCGACGGCGTGGCCGAGGTCCAGATCGTCCCCCGCAATGGCGGCGGCCCCGACCGGGTGCCGGGCGGCGGCGAGGGCGACAGGGCCACGGCCGACGACGGCGACGACGAGGACACGGGGCCCGAGACCCTGACGTTCTCCCAGCACCTGGCCTGCCCCAACGGCCACGGCAGCTTCGACGAGCTGGCGCCCCGCAACTTCTCGTTCAACTCGCCCTACGGGGCGTGCGAGGTGTGCGACGGCCTCGGCACCCACTACGAGGTCGACGCCGAGCTGATCGTCCCCGACCCCGACCTCAGCCTCGAGGAGGGGGCCATCGCCCCCTGGTCCGGTGGCCACCAGCGCTACTTCCAGCGGCTGGTGGTGGCGGTGGCCGAGGACGTCGGCATCGACATGGACGCCCCGTTCCGGTCGCTCACGGCCAAGCAGCGCCAGGCCGTGCTGCACGGCAAGGGCGTCGACCGCGTGTGGGTGAAGTTCAAGAACCGCTACGGCCGCGAGCGCACCTACCACGCCAACTACGAGGGCGTTATCCCGTACCTCCAGCGGCGCCACGCCGAGGCCGAGTCCGACAGCGCCCGCGAGCAGGTCGAGGGCTACATGCGGGAGGTGCCGTGCCCGACGTGCGGCGGCGCCCGGCTCAAGCCGCTGTCCCTGGCCGTCACCGTCGACGGCTACTCGATCGCCGACATCTCCGACCTGTCGATCGGCGAGGCGGCCAAGGCGCTGGCGGCCCTGGAGCTGTCCGAGCGCGACCGGCTGATCGCCGAGCGGGTGGTCAAGGAGATCAACGCCCGTATGGGCTTCCTGCTCGACGTGGGCCTCGACTACCTGACGCTGTCTCGGTCGGCCGGCACGCTGGCCGGCGGCGAGGCCCAGCGCATCCGTCTGGCGTCCCAGATCGGGTCCGGCCTGGTGGGCGTGCTGTACGTCCTGGACGAGCCGTCGATCGGGCTGCACCAACGCGACAACCGGCGGCTGATCGACACGCTGATCCGGTTGCGCGAGCTGGGCAACACCGTGCTCGTGGTCGAGCACGACGAGGAGACCATCAAGGTGGCCGACCACGTCGTCGACATCGGCCCCGGCGCCGGCGAGCACGGCGGCGAGATCGTGCACAGCGGCTCGGTCAAGGGGCTGCTGCGCAATCGCAGCTCGCTCACGGGCCAGTACCTGGCGGGCAAGCGGTCGATCCCGGTGCCCGAGAAGCGCCGGCCCACCGGCGACAACTGGCTGCGGGTGCGGGGCGCCCGCGAGCACAACCTCAAGAACATCGACGTGCAGTTCCCGCTCGGCAACTTCGTGGCCGTGACCGGCGTCTCGGGGTCGGGCAAGTCGACGCTGGTCAACGACATCCTCTACCGGGCGCTGATGCAGAAGGTGTACAGGTCCAAGACGCCGCCCGGCCTGCACACCGGCGTCGTCGGCATCGAGCAGCTCGACAAGGTCATCGACATCGACCAGTCGCCCATCGGCCGCACCCCCCGGTCCAACCCTGCCACCTACACCGGCGTGTTCGACCACATCCGCAAGCTGTTCGCCCAGACGCACGAGGCCAAGGTGCGGGGCTACCTGCCCGGGCGGTTCAGCTTCAACGTGAGCGGCGGACGGTGCGAGGCGTGCGCGGGCGACGGCACGATCAAGATCGAGATGCACTTCCTGCCGGATGTCTATGTCCCGTGCGAGGTGTGCAAGGGCGCCCGCTACAACCGCGACACGCTCGACATCACGTTCAAGGACAAGAACATCGCGGACGTGCTGGCCATGAGCATCGAGGAGGCGCTCGACTTCTTCGCCAACCAGCCGGCCATCGCCCGCCACATGCAGACGCTGGTGGACGTGGGGCTCGGCTACGTGCGGCTGGGCCAGCCCGCCACGACGCTGTCGGGCGGCGAGGCCCAGCGGGTCAAGCTGTCGAGCGAGCTGGCCAAGCGCTCGACCGGCCACACGATCTACATCCTCGACGAGCCCACGACGGGCCTGCACTTCGAGGACATCCGCAAGCTGCTGACCGTGCTCTCCCGGCTGGTCGACCAGGGCAACACGGTCCTGGTCATCGAGCACAACCTGGACGTGATCAAGACCGCCGACTGGATCATCGACCTCGGCCCCGAGGGCGGCAGCGGCGGTGGCACGGTGGTGGCCGAGGGCACGCCCGAGGAGATCGCGGCCACGCCGAACAGCTGGACCGGGCAGTACCTGGCCCCGCTGCTGATCGGCGACCGCGTCGGCGTGGGCTGAATCAGCCGGGCGACCAGCCCGGGGGCGCCATCTCGAACCCGTCGAACGTGAAGCCGGGGGACACCGTGCAGCCCACCAGAGCCCACGCCCCGGCCGGCTCGGCCGACTGCCAGGCACCCGCCGGCACGATCGCCTGGGGGTGCTGGCCGGCCAGCACGTCGGGACCGAGCGTCACCGTCTCGGTGGGTCCGTCGCCGGCGTGGATGGACAGCCGCAGCGGCTCGCCGGCGTAGAAGTGCCAGATCTCGGCGGCGTCGACGCGGTGCCAGTGCGAGCGCTGGCCGGCGGCCAGCAGGTAGTGGATGGCGGAGCCGGCCGGGCGCTCGCCGCCGGGCGCGTCGTGGCGCCAGGTCTCCCGGTACCAGCCGCCCTCGGGGTGGGGTGCCAGGTCGAGCTCGGACACGAGCGCCTGCACGGGATCGGGCACCAGCAGGATCTTGCCCCGGGTGTGGCGCCGCTCCAGCTCGCGGAAGGCGTCGCGGACCCGCTCGAGCGGGTAGGTGGCCGCCACCGGGACCTCCAGCTCGCCCGCGGCAACCATGGCGGCCAGCTCGGCCATCACCGGCGGGGCGCCCTCGCCCATGTTGCCCTCGGCCTTGACGCCGTAGCGCTCGACGGCGGCGAAGTCGAAGATCGTGTCGATGCGGTCGGGGGCGACGCCCAGCTCCAGCGCCAGCTCCACGTAGCCGTGGCCGTAGGTGTCGACGAAGCCGTCGACCCCGCCGGGCGCCGCGGCCCGGATGCGGCCGGCCAGGTCGGGTTCGGCGTAGCCGAGCGGGACCACCCCGTGGCCCGCCAGCCAGGCGTGGCTGGCCGGGCCGGCCAACCCGACGACGGTCGCGCCCGCCCGCCGGGCCAGCTGCACGGCGATCGAGCCGACCCCACCCGCGGCGCCCGATACGACGACGACGTCCCCGGGCCTCGCCCCCGCCGCCCGGACCGCGGCGTACGCGCTGGTCCCCGCAACGTAGAGCGAGCCGGCCACGGCCCACGGCACGCCCGCCGGCTTGGGCACGAGGTTCGCCTCGGGCACGACCACCGCGTCGGCGTGGCTGGCGGCCTCGGTGGTGTAGCCGAGCACGTGGTCGCCGGGCGCGAACCGGGCGGAGCCTGCGCCCGCGGCGGTGACGACACCGGCCAGGTCGTGGCCCTGCCCCGACGGGAATGCCGGAGGGAACCGCCCGGCGAACATGCCGCCGCGGATGTTGGCCTCGCCGGGGTTGACGGCGGCCGCCATGACCGCCACCCTCAACTCGCCCGGCCCGGGCTGGGGCACCTGCTGCTCGGCGACGCGGAGGACGTCCACGTCGCCGTACCGGTCGAATACGACAGCACGGGGCATGGGCGCGACAACCCGCAGGGGAGCGGAACTATGCCGCGCGCTGCGGTGCGACGGGCGCCACTAGCGTGCCCTCCGCCATGGAGCCGTTCCCGCCCCAGGACCAGACGCCCGGCGCCGCTCCTGCGCCCGCGGGCGGGTCGCGGCGGGGTCTGTGGATCGGCGTCGGGGTGGCGGCCGTCGTGGTCGTGGCCGCTGTGGTCGCGGTGCTGGCCGTGGGCGGCGACGGCGGCGACGGCGACGGCGGGTCCGCGCT
>DASRJM010000261.1:0-2072 GCA_035649475.1 Acidimicrobiales bacterium | reverse complement strand
AGCGGCCCTGACCGAAGCCGCTCCGGCCGGCCTGCGCCACCGCCTTCGCCGTGCGGTCGGGCGTCGCGCCGGGCGTCGCCGACGGCCTGGGCGGGGCGGGCTGACCCGGCGTTCGTCGCTGGTGCTGACCATCGCCGCGGCGGTGCTGTCGGCGGTGCTCCTGGTGGTGGCCGTCGTCTTGGCCCGGGACGAAGGCGCGCCCGCGGTCCCGACCACACCGGCGGTGCCGCCTGCGGCCAACAGCGCCGTCCGCATCGACCCGGCGACCTACGACCCGGTCGCGGCCGTCGCGGTCGGGACCGACCCGTCGGCGGTGGTAGTCGGCGGCGGGCTTGTCTGGGTGGCCAACCGCCGGGACGGCACCGTGACCGTGGTCGACCCCGGCACCAACCGGGTCCAGGAGACCATCCCGCCTTCCGGGTCCTGGCCGGATGGTCAGGGCGGCCCCGGCCTCGCCTTCGCCAGCGGGAGCGTCTGGATCCCCAACGCCAAACAGGGGCAGGTCGCACGCGTCGAACCCGGCTCGGACCCGACCCACATCCCGATGGACGCGAGCCCCAGCGCCATCGCCGCCCCGCCGGACGCCGACATTGTGTGGGTAGCGGGCCGGACCCGGAGCGGAGGCGGCCTGCTCGCCCGCATCGACGCCCGCACCAACCAGGTCGACCCGACGATCCCGCTGCGCCACACGCCAAGCGGGCTGGCGGTGGCCGCGGACGGGGGGACGGTCTGGACGGTCACCACCAAGGATCGGACCCTGCGCTCGTTCGACACCCGCACCGGCGATCCGGGCGAGCCGGTCAGACTGGGGCGGGCCCCGGACCAGGTCGCGGTCGGCGAGGGCGCCGTCTGGGTGACCAGCAGCGGCAGCGACACGGTGCTGCGGGTCGACCCGGCCGCCGCCAGGTCCAAGGAGATCAGGGTGGGCAACGGCCCCAGCGGGATCGCGTACGGCGCCGACCGGGTGTGGGTGGCCAACAGCCGGGACGGCACCGTCTCGGCCATCGACCCACGGACCAGGGAGGTCGCCACGCGGCGCCTCGGGTTCCGGCCCGCCGCCGTGGCGGTGGTGGCCGAACAACGCGCGGTCTGGGTCGCCCTGGCCGGGTAGCGTTTTGCCTGGTCAGGACTCACGAGACCCCCGGTGATCCGCTGGCTCGCGCTCTGCCTTCCCCTTACAGAGCGAGGGCCGTTGTACCTCCGGGGGTCTCGTGTCGCGTGCACGATGGCACGCGCGTCCGGGGGCGTCAACGCGAACAGACCGTGGCCTGTGGACGACGCTGGGGACAAGTCGGGCACCGTTGTTGACGGCCCTGGGGACGGCTGTGGACAACCCGGTAGATTGCTGGGGACGGCCGCCGGAACGAGAAAAATCTTTGCCGGATGCGACCTGCTTGAACGGTCCGCCGGGGCCTGTGGACAGGAAAAAGTTGTGGCCGGGGTGTCGCGAGCCGGTGCGATACTCCGGGCGATGAGCACGCAGAAGTCACCTGACGCGAGCCGGCCACCGGTCAAGGTCGTCCGGAGCGCCCGGCGGCGCAAGACCGTCACCGCCTACCGGCAGGGGGAGACGGTGGTGGTCCTGCTGCCGGCCCGGATGAGCCGGCGGGAGGAGGACCACTGGGTGGCGACCATGCTGGAGCGGCTGGAGCGGCGCGCCCGGCGGGTCGTCCCCGGGGACGCCGAGCTGGAGCGGCGGGCGCGGCTGCTCGCCCGCCGCTACCTGGAGGGGATGGTCGAGCCGCGCTCGGTCCGCTGGGTGGGGAACATGCGGGCCCGGTACGGCTCCTGCACCCCCGACGACGGCACCATCCGGCTCTCGGACCGCCTCGCCCCCTGGCCGCCCTGGGTGCGTGACTACGTGCTCGTCCACGAGCTCGCCCACCTGGCCGTGCCCGACCACTCGCCCGCGTTCTGGCGGCTGGTCGACCGCTACCCGCTGTCCGAACGGGCGCGGGGGTTCCTGATCGCCAAGGGCATGGAGGAGGACGAGGACTAGGCCCCGGGCTTGGAGGGCGGCGGCTCGCCCTCGTCGTCGCCCTTGGGCCCCGCGTCCGGCCCGGCGTCGCCCG
>DASRJM010000260.1:0-3162 GCA_035649475.1 Acidimicrobiales bacterium | reverse complement strand
GCCGCCAGCCCGTTTCCTCGACCGTTTCCCGCACCGCCGCCTCCTCCGGTGACTCGTCCGGTTCTATGCGGCCCGCAGGTATCTCCCAGCCCCAGGTGTCGGTGATGAAGCGGTGGCGCCAGATGAGCAGCACGCCGCGCTCGGGATCGCTGACGATCGTGCCCGCCGCCGGCTGCGGGTAGCGCACGACATGGTGGTCGAAGCGCTCGCCGTCCGGGACCTCGATGTCCACGAGCACGAGCCGGAGCCACTCCGAGTCGTAGAGGGCCCGCTCGCCGTGGATCGTCCAGCGCATCGGGTCGAGGTTAGGGGCCTGGAGTCCGGGCGACGCCACCGAGGTCAAGCCACATGGCGATGTGCGGCCCGATCTCGGGGTCCTCCCACGGCACCCCGTGCGTCCTGAAGCCGGCCCGCTCGTAGAGCCTGCGCGCCGGGACCCGGGCGTTGCACCACACGAGGTCGCCGCCGGACGCGGCGACGTGCGCGAGCCCCGCACGCAGGACCCGCGTCCCGATGCCACGCCCGCGACGGTCGGGTGCCGTGGCCATGCCGCGCAGCCGCCAGGCGCCCGCCCGGTCGGGGAGCCAGGGGCAGGCCTCGGGGTAGACGACGGCGGTGGCCACCACCTCGCCGTCGGGCGTCCGGGCTGCGAACGACGCCGTGGAGGGCTCGTCGTCGATGTCGAAGCGGGCCGCGGCCGGTGGCCTGCCCGGGCGGAGCACCCGCTGGCGCAGCGGATATGTGACGTCGGCGGCGACGCGCTCCACGGTGACGTCCGGGCGCGGTGCGTTGCGGTGGTGGGTCGTGCCCTGGTCGGCCACGGAATCGACGGTACCGTCGGCCAGGACGATGGCACGCCAGGATCCCGAGTCCCGAGGCAATGACGAACGCCTGCCGGAGCGTGAGGCAATGACGGACGGCAACCGTTCGCCATTGCCTCGGGACCAGGGGAACGACAGTGATCGCCTCGGGAGTCAGGCTACGGGAACGGCGCTCGGCGACCGTGACCGCGCCCGGGCCGTGGCCGTCGCTGCGGTGCGGCTGGCCACCACCACCGGACGCCAGCTGCCCGACGGGCTCCGGTTGTGGGCCCTGGCGGGGGGCCGCCCGGACGTCGAGGCTGCAGTCGACGCCGTCGTCGACCAGGTCACCGACACCGTCGCCGAGCCCGACGTCGCTCCCGGTGCCGACCTGGCCGCCGCCCTCGAGGCCGCGACCGGGGACGATCAGCGCCGCGCCAACGGACTGCACGTCACGCCGCGCTGGCTGGCGGATCGGCTGGTGGTCCGGGCGCTCGACGGACTGGGCGCAGCGCCGGCGGTCACGGTCTGCGATCCGGCGTGCGGCGGTGGCGCCTTCCTCGTCGCCGCCGCCCGGCGATTGCACCGCCGCGGCGCCGAGCGTCGCCGCGTGGTCCGCCATCTGCTGTGGGGCGCCGACATCGATCCCGTAGGCCTGGCGGTGGCCGAGGCGGCGCTGGCGCTGTGGGCCGGCGAGGCGCCGCCGCCGGGGCGGTTGGTCGTCGCGGACGCGCTGGCCGACGGCGGCGCGGTCTGGCCGGATCAGCCCGCCGGCGGCTTCCACGTCGTGGTGGGCAACCCGCCGTTCCAGAGCCAACTCGGGCGCGCGACCGCCCGCACGCCGGACCAACAGGAGCGGCTGCGGGGCCGCTACGGGCCCGCGGTCCGTGCGTACACCGACGCCGCCTGGTTGTTCCTGCTGGCGGGCTGTGACCTGGTCCGGCCGGGGGGCCGGGTGGTGCTGGTCGAGCCGCAGTCGCTCGTGGGGGCACGCGACGCCGCCGCCGTCCGGTCCGCCGTCGACCAGCGGGCCCGGCTCCTCGACATCTGGGTCGACGAGCGGCCCGTCTTTGCGGCATCGGTCCGCGTCTGCGCGCCCGTCCTGGAGGTGGGGCCCGGGCGCCGCAGCGGCGAGCCCAACCCCTGGTCCGAGCGCTTCGCCGACGCCGTTGGCATCCCCCGGCTGCGTACCCCGACCTCGAGCGGCACGATCGCTGACCTCGCACAGGTCATCGCGGGCTTCCGGGACGAGTACTACGGCCTGGTCGCCGCGGTCCGAGAGCGCGCTCGGGCCGACGACGTGGTGGCGCCCCTGATCACGAGCGGGCTGATCGATTGGCTGGGCTGCTCGTGGGGACGCCGTCCCGCCCGCTTCGCAAAGCGCACCTGGCGGGCCCCGGTCGTCGACCTTACGGAGCTGGACAGCGTCGGCGGGCGTGCCGCGCAGCAGTGGGTGGCGCGGGCTCGGGTCCCGAAGCTCCTGGTCGCCACGCAGACCCGGGTGGTCGAGGCTGCGGTCGACGCGTCGGGATCGTGGGTCCCGTCGGTCCCGGTCGTGGCCGTCGTGCCGCATGACCCCACAGATCTGTGGCGACTGGCGGCGGCCGTGGCCTCGCCGGCAGCAACGGCCTGGCTGCTGGGCAGGGCCCCGGGTACTGCGCTCGCCCGCGACGCCATCAAGGTCGCTGCGCCCGACCTGCTGGCACTGCCGCTACCGGCCGACCGGGGAGCCTGGGACGAGGCGGCGGCTGCTGCGCGCGCCGTCACGACCGGTCCGGCGTCGGAATCGCCGGAGGCACGCGACCGGTTCCTCGCGGCGGCGACGGCTGCGTACGCCACGGCACCCACCCTGCCGGCCTGGTGGCGGGAGCGGGCGCGCACGGACACCTCGCGGCCACAGCGGTCCGAGGACTGACGATCGTCGGGCGTTCGCCGGGGCAAACGGCGCGTTCGCACCGGCGCTCAGGCTCCGACGGGTTCCGAACGGAACCCGAACGCTGCGCTCCTTACGGTCAGCGTGCCCTCATGACAGACCGTCCCAGCAAGGAGATGCAGCGATGCAAACGAGCGGAAGCGTGTCCAGGAAGACCGTCGACGCGCTGACGGACCAGCTACGCGGCGAGGTGATCCGGCCCGAGGACGCCGGCTACGACGAGGCCAGAGCGGTGCACAACGGCTCGATCGACCGTCGGCCCGGTGCGATCGCCCGTCCCGCGGACGTCGCCGACGTGATGACGGCCATCCGCCTGGCCCGGGAGGACGACGCCCTCGTGTCGGTGCGCAGCGGCGGCCACAACGGCGCAGGCCTCGGTGTCAACGACGGCGGGCTCGTCATCGACATGTCGTCGATGCGGGGGATCCG
>DASRJM010000259.1:0-36588 GCA_035649475.1 Acidimicrobiales bacterium | reverse complement strand
TACCAGGCCTCGTAGTCGGCCCGGCTGCGGACGGTCCGCACGGCCGCGGGCCCGCCGCGGGCGGCGGCGTCCCGCCAGGCGGCGGGAACGTGGGCGGCCACCCAGTCGCGGACCAGTGCGACGACCTCGCCGGGGGGCGCGCCGGCCGGGACGGCGAGGCGGGTCATCGGCCGCCGAAGCGCGGCCGGCGCTTCTCCCGGAAGGCCGCGAGGCCCTCGCGGAAGTCCTCGCTGCGGGACGACAGCTCGAGGCCCACCGCCTCGTTCTGGAGCTGGTCGGCCAAGGCGGCGGTGTGCCCCGCGTGCAGCAGCCACTTGGTCAGGCCGAGCGCCACGGTCGGACCGGCGGCCAGGCGGTCGACCAGCTCGCCGACCTCGACGTCGAGGCGGCCGGCGGGGACAGCCCGGTGGACCAGGCCCCACGCCGCGGCCTCCCGCCCGTCGAGCTCGCGACCCAGCAGCAGCAGCTCCCGGGCCCGCACGGTGCCGACCACCCGAGGCAGCAGCCAGGTGGCGGCCGAGTCCGGGGTGAAGCCCCGCTCGGCGAACGGCTCCCACAGCCGCGCGTCCTCGGCCGCGAGCGCGAAGTCGGACGCCACCGCCAGCTGCAGGCCGATGCCGGCGGCCCAGCCCTGGACCCGGCACACCACCGGCACCTGCACGCCGAGCACCAGGGTCATCAGCCGGTGCGCCGTCGACGGCACTCGCCGCTGGATGCTGCCGGCCCGGGGCCTCGGCGCGGGCCGTCCGTCGGCGGGGGCGTTGCGGGCCACGATGTCGGCGCCGCCACAGAAGTGGCCGCCGGCCCCGGACAGCACGACGCAGCGCACGCGGTCGTCGCGGCCACACGCGTCGAGCGCCTCGACCAGGCCGGCGAACATCGTGTCGTCGAGGGCGTTGCGCCGGTCGGGCCTGTCCAGTTGCAGGCGCAGGACCGGGCCGTCGAGCGTCACGCGGACGCCATCGACCGAGCGGTAGTCGTTGGTCACCGGTCGGCCCAGGCAGTGCCGGCCGCGAACCCCGCGGCGATGGCGTCGAGCGCGGCGGGCAGGTCGGCGGCCCCGCCCGGCGGGTCGGGCAGCCGCACCGGCCCGTGCTCCCGGCTGGGCAGCAGGATCGTGGCGTGGCCCGGGGTGGTCACCTCGCCCCGCTGGTTCTCCGCCACCAGGTCGAGGTCGACGGCCGGCCTTCTGCCCTCGACCAGGTAGCGGCGGGTGACGGTGCCCCGCAGCCACTGGGTGTCGCCGACGTAGTTGAACCGCCGGAACTCGCAGTCGAGCCGCCACAGCCAGGCGTCGTCGCCCATCCAGTCGGTGCACAGGTGGATCAGCCAGGTCTCCCGCATGCGGCCGTAGTCGAACGTGGTCGGGTTGCCGGACCGCCGGGCGAACTCGGGGTCCCAGTGGACCCGCTGCATCACGTCGGGGACGTTCTGCGGATCGCGGTGGAAGAACCGCGGGATGCGGCGGCGGTTCGCCGCCCCGAGCCGGAGGGGGGCGACGCCGTAGAGGCCCATGCCCATGCCGACGTGCCAGCAGATCATGTCGGTCACGGTCAGCGGGCCCTTCACCAGGGGACCGACGGCGTCGCCCTCGGCCACGTCCTCCCACCACCGGGTCTCGGCGCCCCGGGGGCGCTCCGCGGCGTACTGGCCCTCGATCTCGCCGATCTGGTCGTCGGTGTACGGCGCCAGCTCGACGTCGCCGTACTTGCCGGACTCGCGGGCCCGGGACCGCTCGGTGCGGATCATCAGCCGGTACTGGGCCGACAGCAGCGGCCCGTCGCCGTCGCGGAACACCTGGCCGGTCCACTCGTGGACGGCCCGGCCGGCGAACTCGCTCGGCTTGTCGAGCACGCCGACCAGCGCGTTGCGCCGGTTCACCCGAGCGCCGGGCCGCAGCGGCGCCCACCACTCCCGGGCGCTGGCGCCGTAGAAGGCGTGGACGCCCCGCAGCGGGTCGCCCCTCATCAGGTCCCGGTGCTCCCGGTCGACCGCGGTGACCTCGTCCTCGCCGACCAGGGTGTCGCCCCCGACCAACGGCGGCGGGGCGATCGGCCCCTCCCAGCGGGTGGTGGTCCCGTAGGCGGCGTCGCACCACAGCGGGTTGTCGTCGCCGTAGGCCTCGGCGACGTGGCGGAAGACGTCCGCGGTCAGCTCCCGGTAGTGCGGCGGCCGGGGGTGGGGCTCGGCCACGCCGATCCGGGCGCGCAGCCGGGCGATCGCCTCGTCGGTGATGCGGCCGGCCTCGGCCTCCGTCGTCGCCATCGCGAACCCCTCATGCGCCTGCGCGGTTGTGCCTTCAGCAGATTGAACTGTCGCTCACACTAGCTCTCGAACGCTCCAGCGACGATCTCGTGCAGCTCCTCCAGCGCCATGCCGCCGCCCGGCACGGCGTCGTCGGAGCCGGTGGCCGGATCGAGCAGCTGGAAGGTGGCCACGATCCCGCTCAGCATGCGGGCCAGCACGTAGGGGTCGCCCTTGCGCAGCTCGCCCCGCGCCTGCCCCTCCCGGAACACCCGGGCGTGAAGCTCCATGGCCCGGGCGAAGTTGGCCTTGAACCCCTCGTACACCGGCATCGGCGGCAGCGACGTCGACGGCGCCGAGCGCAGGTAGAGCCGGGCGAAGTGGCGGTGCTCCCGGAAGAACCCGACCTCCAGGTCGACCAGCGCGTGGAGCCGGGCCAGCGGCGGGTCGTCGCTCTCTGCGATCGCCTCCATGGCCGGCAGCAGCTCGGCGCCGCGCCGCAGGAAGATCTGCAGGAAGAGCTCGTCCTTGCTGGGGAAGAACGAGTACACGGACCCGACGGAGAACTCGGCCAGGTCGGCCACCTCCTTGAGCGTCGTGGCGTGGAAGCCCTTGGCCCCGAAGACCTCCTCGGCCGCGTCGAGCAGCTGGTTGCGGTTGAGCTCGTGGTGCTGCTGGCGCCGCAGCTCGCGACGGCTGAGGGCGGTTGTCATTCGACGGATGGTACTGGCCGTCCGCGTCGCTGAAGCTACATTCCGGGAAATGAACGCCCGATCGCGACCGCCGGAGGGGGACTGGCTGGGCACGCCCCACCTCCGCTTCGAGCGCCGGGGGCCGCTGGCCGTCGTCACCGTCGACCGGCCCGAGGCCCGCAACGCCATGACCCCGGCGATGTACTTCGGCGTCCGCTACGCGGTCGATCACGTCAACCGGGACCCCGAGCTGGCGGGCCTGCTGCTGACCGGGACCGGCGACGTGTTCGTCCCGGGCGGCGACCTCGGCGGCGACAACGCCGACGGCTGGGCCGACCTGCCCACCCTGCTCGGCATGGACAACACGCCGTTCGGGGCCGTCCGCCGGTCGCCCAAGCCGGTGGTGTGCGCGATCAACGGCCTCACCCAGGGCGGCGGTCTGGTCATCGCCATGCTGGCCGACGTCGCCGTGGCCAGCGACCGGGCCACGTTCCGGGCGCCCGAGCTTTTCCGGGGCATCGCCGACACCAACTACGCCCAGATCCTCCCCCGCCAGATCGGCCCGGCCCGGGCCCGGGACATGCTCATGACCGGGCGCACGGTCAGCGCCGCCGAGGCCGAGGCCTGGGGCCTGGTGGCGCGGGTCGTGCCTCATGACGACCTCATGGACGAGGCCACCGACGCCCTGGCCTGGTGCTGCCGCACCGCCCCCGGCGCGCGGGCCGCGCTCAAGCGGGTGATCGACGAGTTCTACGGCCACTACGACCGCATGAGCATGGACGCCAGCCTGGCCGGGCCCGAGCCGGCCGAGGGCTTCCGGGCTTTCAAGGAGCGCCGCTCGCCGGGCTGGGTCCCCGAGCCGCTGCGCCGCCCCGGCCGGATCTGACTCCACTAGCCGCCGGCGAGCGCCAGCGTGCCGTGGTCCCGGATCGCGGCGCACGACCGTGCGGTCATGGCCATGAACATGTCGTCGCCGCGTGCGGTCCGCTGGCTGAACGCCGCCCCCAGCACCGCGATGAGCGGGCCCTGGAGCAGCCCGAATCGGTAGTCGTCCCGGCAGGCCTCCAGCCGGTAGCCCGCCACCCCGTGGTCGACCAGCGCGGCGTGGTAGGCGGCCACCAGCGCCTCCTCGTGCGCCCGCCGGTCCTCCACCGACAGGCAGGTCCCGAGGAAGTAGGCCACGTCGCGGGCCGGCAGGCCGAGGCTCACCGTCTGCCAGTCGACGACGGCCACGCCGCCGCCCTCGTCCGGGAACAGCAGGTTGTCGAGGCGGTAGTCGCCGTGGACCGGGGCGAACCGCTCCGGTCGGGCCCCTGACCAGGCGCCGATCACCGCGGGCACGGCCTCCAGGACATCGCGATCGGGGGGCGCGAGCCGGTCGCCGTAGCGGTCGCAGAACGTGTCCGTCGCCGAGGCCAGGATGCCGGCCAGCACGTCGCCGTCGCCGCGGGCGGGCGGCGCGAACGTGCTCACCTCCGCCAGCGTCGGGTCGCACCACCGCGGCCCGTGCAGCCCCGCGAGGTTGACCACGGCGTCGCGGGCCCGGCCAGGGCTGCAGCCCGCCACCTGGTCGCCCGGCCGGGCCGGGGCCAGGTCCTCCAGCAGCAGCGTGAAGCCCGCCCCGTCCTCCGTGACGGCGTGGTGGTGGCAGGCCGGGGCCCGCACCGCCAGCGTCGGCGCCAGCTCGGCGTAGAACGCCACCTCGTTGCGGTAGGCGCCGGCCGCGGTCGGGCCGAGGTCGACGTCGGGGGGCGGCAGCTTGGCCACGAGCGTGGCGGGGCAGCCGTCGCCGTCGAGGTGGAGCCGGTAGCAGGCGGCCATCTGCCCGGTCCCGACCGGCTCGTGGCGGACGCCGGTCACCGCGGTGCCGAGGACCGCGGTCAGCCACGCAGCGGTGAGGTCCGCCGGGTCCCGGACGGTGGCCCGCACCGTCACCCGCTGCGGCCGGGGTTGGCCGGCGCCGAGGCGAAGCGGGCGTCGTCCCGGACCTTGCGATAGGCCTCGACCACCGGCGCCAGCTCGGCCGGCGTGGCGCCGTGGAGGATGACCGCGTCGGCGCCCGCCACGAACTGGTCCTGCACCCGGGAGGCGCACCGCTCGGGGCTGCCGGTGGCCGACGCCGCCAGCCACTCGGGCGGCAGCAGCTCGTCGAGGGCCCGCAGCTCGTCCACGGTGGCGGTGGCGTCGAGGGCGCCCCGGGCGCCGGTCATCACGTCGGCCTGACGGATGCGGGCCAACTCGTCCGCGTCCCAGCCGTTGACCCGCACGAGCAGGTCGCCGTAGCCCTGGAGGTACGTCGCCATGCGGCCGGCGAGCTTGCGCAGCCGCAGCTCCTCGTCGATGTGATCGCCGACGGTAGCCAGCACCGACCACACCCGCACGGCCGCCGGGTCCCGCCCCGCGGCCTCGGCGCCCCGGCGGACCGCGGCGACGCTGCGGGCCAGCGCCTCGTCGGTGAAGAACGTGTGGAGCACCACCGCGTCGGCCACCCGGCCGGCGAACTCGAGCGTCCTCCCCCCGAGCGCCACCAGCAGGATCGGGATGTCCTCATCGAAGCTCGGGTCCTGCTGGAGGAACGGGAACCGGCCGGCGGGCCCGTCGTGGCCGACGACGGCCTCGCCCGTCCACAGCCGGCGGTAGATCCCGATCACGTCCTCGATCTGGGCCATCGTGATGCGGGGCAGGCCCATCACGTCGAACAGCGGGTCGAACCCCCTTCCCAGCCCCAGCGCGAAGCGGCCCCCGGTGAGCCGGTGCATCGTGCTGGCGAACGCCGCGGTCAGAAGCGGATGGCGGGTGTTGTGGTTGGTGGCCGCGGTGGCCACGCCGAGCGATTCGGTGACCGCGCCCGCCGCCCCCGACAGGACCGCGGCCTCCTTGGTCGCGAACCGCTCCGAGACGAACACCGAGCCCAGGCCCAGCCGCTCGCCGTCGGTGGCCTCGCCGACGATGTCGCGGGGTGTGGCCGAGTGGCCGGCCAGGCCGTAGAAGCCGATCTCGTTCAGTTGCTGCACCGTGGTCTCCTACAGGGAGTCGAGGGGGAGGCGGTCAGACGCCTCCGGTTGGCGGCCGAGGCGGAGCGGCGCCAGCGGCGCGTCGGTCAGGAGCGTCCGCTGCCAGGTGGCGCCGAGCTCCAGCAGCCTCGCACGCCAGCCGGCGAACGGCCCGCGGCCGCCGGCCGCCGCCAGCCAGGCATGCTCGGCCCGCCCCCAGGCGGCCCAGCCGGGCAGCGCCCACAGGAGGATCGCCTCGGTGTCGGCGCCCATGGCGACCCGGAAGGCACCGACGCACTCGGCGCCGGCGTCGGCCCAGGCGGCCGCGCCCTCGTCGTGGACGGCGGCCAGCAGCCGGGGCGAGGTCCCGGGCGGGACCGTGACCAGCTCGTGGGCGTAGGGCTCGCCCCGAACGCCGTCGGCCACGAGGACGTCGATCGGGCGGGCCCACGGCTCGGGCACCGCGATGCGGTCGACGCCGCCCCGCCGGAGCGAGGCTGCGACTGCCCACCACTCGGCCAGCGACGGGTCCTGGGCGCCCGCGCCGACGACCTCGTGGGCGAAGTTGGCGACCAGGCCGTCCCAGCCGTCGAGCTCCCACATGTTGACGACCTCGGGCCACCGCCCGGTCGACCCGACCGTCGCCCACACCCCGAAGCAGAGCTGGTTCCGCTCGGCCCGCGCCACCGGCACCCAGTTGGCGGTCATGTGGTGCATGTAGCGGGCGCGGTTGTGCCCGACGATGTCGATGTACTCGTGGATGTAGACCTTGTCGTTGGGCACGGCCGGTCCGCGGGTCCGCCCGTCAGGACGAGGCGTTCGACGGCCACTCGGGCCGGTGGTAGCCGTCGAAGCGCAGCTCGCCGCCCCGCAGCTCGCGGATCGTGAGGAAGTCGCCCTTGTAGCCCTTGCGGTCGTGGGGGCCGAACTGGATGTACGTGCCGGGGCCGCCGTTGGTGGCCGGCATCCAGCGGATCCGCTCCATGCCCTCCTTGACATGGCGGGGCGTGGGGATGGCGGCGTTGCCGATGCCGTGGATGGCGACCCGGGCGGTGTCATAGGCCAGCGCCACCACCACGTTGCGCGTCGAGCGGCCGAACCGCTTCTCGAAGCGGGCCATCATCGCCTCGTAGTTGGGGTTGGCACCGTCCTGGCCCAGCTGGTCGACGCCGTGCCAGCCCTCCAGGCCCTCGGCCCAGCGGTTGGAGTTGGAATAGAACATGAACGCGGTGCCCATGACCCGGGGCGGATCCCAGCCGAGCGCCGCGAATGCCTCGGCGAAGTGGAACGTGGCGTAGCCGTAGCCGCCGTAGTAGATGCCCTCGACGCCGAGGTCCCGCATCATCGCCAGGTCGTCCCGCAGGCCCCGGGGGTTGGGCTCGAGCTTGACCTCTCGCACGACCGTGAGGCCCAGCTGGCCAGCGGTGTCCCGGAAGTAGTCGGCGTAGTCGCGGCCGGACGAGCCCTGCTCCCAGAACGACCCGACCTTGGTGAGGCCCTGGGCGGCCAGCCACTGGGCGCACATCACGCCCTCGGTGGGGATGTCGCCGTTGGCGACGGTGAAGCAGTACTCGGACGCGAAGCGGTGGGCGCCGGTCCAGCCGATGCAGGCCACGCCGAGCTCGTTCGCGGTGTCCTGGAGGACCAGCGAGTTGTCCGAGATCATCGGGCCCAGCACGACGACGCAGCCCTGCTCGACCAGCCAGCGATAGCCGTCGATCACCTTGCGGTAGTTCTCACGGGGCAGGCCCCGGGCGTCGGCGATGACCAGCTGGACCGGGCCGCGGGAGAACACGCCCTCGTTCATGGCGTCCTCGATGGCCAGCATCGTCGGGTCGATCCAGTCGGCCAGCAGCTGGTTGAGGTCCATGTCGATGAGGATCCCGATCTTCACCGGCTCGAACGCGTCGCCCTGGGTCTGGACGCCGCGGGTCGGCGGGTAGATCGTGATGCCCTGCACGGCCCTGTCCGACGCCGAGCCGCCGCCCTGGTACCAGGCGGTGCCCTCGCCGCCCCGGCCGGTCAGCCACGCCTCGGTGCCGTGGGCGACGGAGGAGACCGCCCGGTCCGCCGCCGCGATGCCGAGGTCGACGGGCGCCGGGAACATCCTCTCGGCGTAGACCGGTTCGTCCCCCATGTCGTCCCCCTGCGTGTTGTCGGCGCGAACGCTCTATCTGATCAAGTGAACTATAGTTCAGAGTTGCGGGACGCCAGTTCGGAGGGGAAGGCCATGCAGGCAGACGACATGATCCTCGTCAGCGTCGACGACCACCTGGTCGAGCCGCCCGGCATGTTCGACGGCCACATCCCCGAGCGCTGGAAGGACCGGGCGCCGCGTGTCGTGCGCATGCCCGACGGGTCCGAGGTGTGGGAGTTCGAGGGGTCGAAGATCCCCAACATCGGGCTCAACGCCGTGGCCGGACGCCCCAAGGAGGAGTACGGGATCGAGCCGACCGCCTACGACGAGATGCGGCCCGGCTGCTACGACGTCGACGAGCGGATCAAGGACATGAACGCCGGGGGCGTGCTGGGGTCGATGTGCTTCCCGTCGTTCCCCGGCTTCTCGGGCCGGCTGTTCGCCGCCACCGAGGACAAGGACCTCGCGCTGGCCGTCCTGCGGGCCTACAACGACTGGCACGTCGACGAGTGGTGCGGCGCCCATCCCGGCCGCTTCATCCCCATGGGCCTGCCCGTGCTGTGGGACGCGGAGCTGGCGAGCGAGGAGGTCCGCCGGCTGGCGGCCAAAGGCGTGCGGTCGGTGACGTTCACCGAGAACCCGGCCACGCTCGGCTACCCCAGCTTCCACGACGACTATTGGGACCCGCTGTGGCGGGCGTGCTCGGACGAGGGCGTCGTGCTGTCGATCCACCTCGGGTCGTCGGGCCGCCTGGCGGTGACGGCGCCGGACGCCCCGGTGGACGTGATGATCACGCTCCAACCGATGAACATCTGCCAGGCGGCGGCCGACCTGCTGTGGTCGCGGGTGATCAAGCAGTTCCCCGACATCCGCATCGCGCTGTCGGAGGGCGGGACCGGCTGGATCCCCTACTTCCTCGACCGTCTCGACCGGACCTACGACATGCACCACCGGTGGACGGGCCAGGACTTCGGCGATCGCCTGCCCAGCGAGGTGTTCCGGGACCACTTCCTGACGTGCTTCATCGCCGACCCGGTCGGGATCATGCTGCGGCACATGATCGGGCTGGACAACATCTCATGGGAGTGCGACTACCCCCACTCGGACTCGTCCTGGCCGGCGGCCCCGGAGGAGCTGGCCGCGGTGGCCGCGGACGTGCCGGACGACGAGCTGGCCAAGATCACGCACGAGAACGCGATGCGCTGGTACCACTTCGACCCCTTCGTCCACCGCGCCCGGACGGCGTCCACGGTCGCCGCGCTGAGGGCCGAGGCCGGCGACCACGACGTCGCCATCCGCCCCTACGACACCGGCCGCATCCGGCGGACGGGCAAGGGCGTCGAGATCGGCAAGCTCGCCGCCAACGCGACGGCCTAGCGGATTTGGCGGCGCATGCGCCGGGTGCTCGGCGTATGCGCCGCCACATCGCGGGGGGTCACCGACGCTCGTAGGCGATGCCGGCCGCTTCGGCGTCCCAGGCCTGGCCCGGGCCCTCTGCCCGGAGGTCTCGCTTGAGGACCCGGCCGACCGGGCTGCGGGGCAGCGCCTCGCGGAACTCGACGTAGCGGGGGAGGGCGAAGTACGGGAGCTGGTCGATGCACCAGCGGAACAGCTCCTCCTCCGTCAGCGACACGCCGTCCTTGAGCGTGGCCGTGACCTTGAGGTCGTCCTCGGTCAGCTCGCTCGGGACCGCGTGCACCGCGACGTCCGCGAGCGACCCGTGCGACATGAGGATGCGCTCGACCTCGAAGCTCGAGATGTTCTCGCCCCGCCGGCGCAGGTAGTCGGCCTTGCGGTCGACGAAGAACAGGAACCCGTCCTCGTCCACCCGGCCGATGTCGCCCGTGTGGTACCACCAGTTGCGGCTGGCCTCGACCGTCGCCTCGGGCCGGCCCCAGTAGCCCTCGAACATCACGTGGGGGCGCTTGGGCCGCACCACGATCTCGCCCTCGTCCCCCGGGCCGACCTCGGCGTCGTCGTCGTCGAAGATCCGCACGTCGAAGAACTCGTCGTTCACGACGCCGGCCGCGTTGGGCTTGTTGCGGGTCCCGGGCGGCTGCCAGGAGATCAGGCTGGCCTCCGTCACGCCGTAGGCGCCGCTGAACGTCTCGACCCCGAACCGGGAGCGCAGGACGTCGTCGACCTCGACCGGCAGCGGGGCGGCGCCGATCAGCCGCAGGGACGTGTTGGCCCCGGGGGCGCCGGAGCGGGGCATCTCCGGCCGGTCGACGTCGTGGGCCAGCAGGTACGCCATCGTGCCCAGCGTCGACGTGATCGTGGCGCCGGTGCGGTTCATCTCCGGCCAGAAGTTCGAGACCGAGAACCGCCGGTAGATCGCCGCGCGCCCCCCGTAGACCAGTGGGCCCAGGACCGCCGTCACGATGGCGTTGAAGTGGAACAGCGGCAGCGGCGTCCACACGACGTCGTCGGCGGTCCGCCCCCAGCACAGGCCGATCTGGCGGGCCAGGGCCTCGTGGTAGTTGTGGCTGAGCATGCAGCCCTTCGACGGCCCGGTCGTCCCGCCGGTGTAGACGAACGTTGCCAGGTCGCCGGGACGGACGTCCGCAGGCGCCGCCGGCTCGGCGGCCAGCAGGTCCGCCCACGAGTGGGTTGCGGCGCCGCGGACCCCGCGCTCGCCGCCCGTGCCGACCACCACCACGTGGCCGAGGTCGGGCAGGTCGGGAACGACGGCCGCGGCCCGGTCGGCCAGGTCGTCCGCCACCACCAGGACCCGGGACCCGGAGTCGGCCAGCTGGTGGCGCAGGTACTCGCCCTTGTAGGCGGTGTTGACCGGGACCGCCACCGCGCCGGCGTGGACGATCCCCCACCAGGCCAGCGCGCCCTCGATCGAGTTGTCCACCAGCGTCGCCACCCGATCGCCCGGCCGAACGCCGAGACCGGCGAGCGACGCGGCCAGCCGGCCGGCCGTGTCCGCCACCTCGGCCGCCGTCACCGAGACACCGCACACGTCGAGGTACTCGCCGTCGGGCTCCGTGGCGAGCCGGCGGTCGAGCAGGTCGAGGACGGAGGAGTCGGCCCGGCCGGTCCACACGTGCTGTGCCATCACGGTGGCACTGTAGTGAATCCTGCCTACGGCACGGTGAACAGCGGTTCATGTAGGCTCGCCCTCCATGATCCCCAAGATCATCAGCGTGGACGACCACGTGGTCGAACCGCCGCACGTGTGGGACGCCTGGCTCCCCGCCCGGCACCGGGACCGGGGCCCCAGGGTGGAGCGGCGGGGCGTGGCCGGGATGCGCCACATCGGCGGGGGGCACTACGAGCAGGTCTTCGACGACGACGCCCCCGAGAAGGCCGACTGCTGGGTGTTCGAGGACCTGGTCTACGTCCACAAGCGCCACGTCGCCGCGGTGGGCTACCCCCGCGACGAGATGACGATGACGCCGATGACCTACGAGGAGATGCGCCCGGGCTGCTACGAGCCCAAGGCCCGCATCGACGACATGGAGATCAACCACGTCGAGGCGTCGCTGTGCTTCCCCACGTTCCCCCGGTTCTGCGGGCAGACGTTCACCGAGGCCACCACCGACCGCGACCTCGGCCTGGCCTGCGTGCAGGCCTACAACGACTGGATGGTCGAGGAGTGGTGCGGCGAGTCCGGCGGCCGGCTGATCCCGCTGATCATCGTCCCGCTGTGGGACGCCGCGCTGGCGGCCGCCGAGGTGCGGCGCAACGCCGAGCGGGGCGTCCATGCCGTCTGCTTCTCCGAGATCCCGCCGCATCTCGGCCTGCCCTCGATCCACTCGGGCGCGTGGGACCCGTTCCTCGCCGCCTGCGCCGAGACCGGCACCACGATCAACATGCACATCGGTTCGTCGTCCCGCATGCCGGCCACCTCGCCCGACGCCCCGACGGGCGTAGCCGCGACGCTCAGCTTCAACAACGCCATGGCATCGATGGCGGACTGGCTGTTCTCCGGCAAGCTCGTGCAGTTCCCCGACCTGGTGCTGGCCTATAGCGAGGGCCAGATCGGCTGGATCCCCTACATCCTCGAACGGGCCGACACGGTGTGGGAGGAGCACCGGGCCTGGGCCCACACCAAGGACCTCGTGCCCGAGCCCCCGTCGACCTACTACTACCGGCAGATCTACGGCTGCTTCTTCCGCGACCGCCACGGCATCGAATCGATCGACGCGGTGGGGCCCGACAACATCACGTTCGAGACCGACTACCCCCACACCGACTCGACCTGGCCCGACACGCTGGCGGTGGCCGAGGAGCTGATGGCGGGCGTGCCCCAGGACGTCGTGGACAAGGTCATGCGGACCAACGCGGCCCGGATGCTCCACCTCGACCTGGGCTGACCGCCGGCATGACCACGCTGCGCTGCGCCGAGGTGGCCCGCGCGGCCGGCCTCGCCCCGCTGGGCACCGCCGGCCACTACGGCGGGTTCCTGCTGGTCGACTGGCCGCTGCCCTGGCCCGCCGGCGTCGGCGACATCCCCGAGCTGGCAGCGGTCAACGCGGCCGCCGAGGCCGCACGCGTGCGGGTCCAGGCGGTGGCGCCCCGCGGGGGGATGGCAAGGGTCGTGCTGTACCGGCGGCCGGACGGGACCGGTTTCGCCGGCTACGCGCGCATCGCCCGGATGGCACCGGCCGCCGGCGTGGTCGACGCCGCCCTCGCCCTGCTGGCCGGCGACGGCGGTGACGAGGATGGAATCGGCGACATCCTGGTGTGCGGGCACGGGCGCCGGGACCCGTGCTGCGGGCGGGACGGGACGCTGCTCGCCATGGAGCTGCTGGCCGACCCCGCGGTCCGCGAGGCCGGCTACGCCGTCGGGCGGACCAGCCACACGGGCGGCCACCGCTTCGCCCCCACGGCCATCGTCCTGCCCCAGGGCACGATGTGGGCCTACCTCGACCGTGAGCTCACGGCCCGGGTCCTGCACCGCTCCGGCCCGGTCGCCGACGTGCTCCCCCACTACCGGGGCTCGACCGGCATCGGCTCCCCCGGCCTCCAGGCGCTGGAGCGCCAGGCGTTCGCCGAGGTCGGCTGGGGGTGGTTGGACTGGCGGCGGGAGGGCCGGGAGGTGGCCGACGGTGTCGTGGCCCTGACCGCCGAGTCCCCGGCCGGCGAGCGGGCGGCGTGGGAGGCGGTGGTGGCGAGCGAGGCCCGCCCGGTGCCGGACTGCGGCAAGCCCCTGGCCGAGGCCCGCAAGGAGTCGCCCGAGCCGGTCGTCGTGGCCTCGCGCCGCACGGCCTGAGCACCACGAGCGCGATCCGCCAGGACGCACTCGGCGGCGCAGCCGGGGCCCTTCGACCCTGGAGGACGCAGCGCCCGGGTGCTTGGCTGGGTTCAGAGGTCGCCGACACAGGAGGCGAACGCGATGGATGCGCCGGGTACCTATCCCGCCCGGCTGGACGGCCGGCTGGACCGGCCGCTCAGCCCGTGGCTCTGGCTCGTGAAGTGGGTCCTCGTGATCCCTCACGCTGTCGTGCTGGCCTTCCTCTGGCTGGCCGTGACGGTGCTCACGCTCGTCGCCGGCGTTGCGATCCTGATGACCGGGGCCTACCCGCGGTCGATCTTCGAGTTCAACGTGGGCGTCATGCGCTGGACGTGGCGGGTTGCCTTCTACGGCCTGTCCGCCTTTGGCACCGACCGGTATCCGCCGTTCCGCCTCGGCCCCGACCCGGACTACCCGGCCGAGTTCGCCGTCGACTACCCCGAGCACCTCTCGCGCGGGCTGGTGCTGGTGAAGTGGTGGCTGCTCGCCGTACCCCACTACCTCATCGTCGCCGTGTTCGTCGGCGGCTGGGAGGCCGCGGGCCCGGGACTCATCGCGCTCCTGGCCGTGATCGCCATGGTCATCAACGCGTTCCGCCACGACTACCCCCAGCCGGTCTTCGACTTCGTGATGGGGATGAACCGCTGGTGCTTCCGGGTGCTCGCCTACGCGGCCCTGATGCGCGACGAGTACCCGCCGTTCCGACTCGACAGCGGCGGCACCGACCCCGCCACGGCATCGCAACCGGCGTGAGACAGAGGAGGCAGATGATGCAGACGATCAAGGACGCGGCCCGCGAGTTCCTCGCCCAGCGGCGGATCGCCGTCACGGGCGTCTCGCGGCACCCGCAGAACCACGGGAGCAACGTCGTCTACGGCCGGCTCCGCGACCGCGGCTACGAGGTGTTCGCCGTCAACCCGAACGCGGAGGAGGTCGAGGGGGACGCCTGCTACCACGCGCTGCGCGACATCCCCGGCGGCGTCGACGCGGTGGTCATCGCCACCCGGCCGGACCGGGGCGAGGACACCGTCCGCGAGTGCGAGGAGCTCGGCATCCGCAACGTGTGGATGCACCGGTCGTTCGGTGGCGGCAGCGTGTGCGACGCGGCCACCGTCTACGGCCGCGACCACGGCATGACCGTCATCGACGGCGGCTGCCCGCTGATGTTCGAGCCGACCGCCGACACCGGCCACAAGATCATGCGATTCATCTTCACCCGCACCGGCAAGGTGCCGAAGGCGGTCTGAGCACCCGCCCTTGACCTGGACGCCCACGCCCGCCCTATTATCGGATCACTTTCAGAAATTCACTCGGGGGGTCTGGGCGATGGCGCGCTACCTGGTCATATCGGCGGACGGGCACGCCGGACCGCCGCCCGAGGTCTACCGCGCCTACCTGGACCCCGAGTTCCGCGAGGCCTTCGACGCCCACCAGGAGGAACTCCAGGCCGGCCGCATGGTCAACACCGCGTTCGTCGAGGAGTGGGACGAGGAGACCGGCGACCACGAGATGCGGGCCGGCTACGACCCCGCCGTGCGCGACGCGATCCTCGACCAGGAGAGCGTGGCCGCCGAGGTGCTGTTCCCCGACGCCGACGTGCTCGGCACCGGGCGCCTGGCCAGCTCGCCCTTCGGCTCGGGGCTCGGCTCCGGCGCCGGCGTCGACCCGAGTGCCGTCAAGGCCGGGGCCCGGGCCCACAACCGTTGGCTCGCCGACTTCTGCGCCACCAACCCCGACCGCCGCCTCGGCGTGGCGGTCGTCCCCATCACGGCCGGCGTGGACGACGCCGTGGCCGAGATCCGCGCCGCCGCCGAGCGCAGGTTGCGGGGGGTCATGATCCCCACCCGCTGGTTCGACGCCCCCGCCTACATCGACCCGGTGTACGAGCCGGTGTGGGCGGCCTGCGCCGAGGCCGGCATGGTCCTGCACACGCACTCGGGCGCAGGGCCCGCCGACTACCCGCTCGGCCCCGGCTTCCTGCCGATCTACGCCGCCGAGGCCTGGTGGTGGGCGGCCCGGCCGTTCTGGGTGCTCGTGCTGTCGGGCGTGTTCGAGCGCCACCCCGAGCTGAAGTACTCGATCGCCGAGAACGGGGCCTGGTGGGTCCCCGACATCGTCACCCGCATGGACGAGAAGTGGGAGGGCGCCCACAACACCCGCAAGTTCGGCGACGCCTTCCGCCTCGACATCAGCATGGCGCCGAGCGCGTACGTCGACCGCAACTGCTGGTTCGCCGCCTCCACACCCGGCCTGGACGAGATCCAGCGCCGCCACCAGATCGGCGTCGGCAACCTGCTCTGGGGGAACGACCTGCCCCACCCCGAGGGCACCTACCCCCACACCCGCAAGTGGATCACCGAACGGTTCCGGGACGTGCCCGAGGACGAGACCGCCCGCATACTCGGCACCAACGCCGCCGACGTCTACCGGGTCGACGTGGACGCGCTGGCGGGCATCGTGGAACGCATCGGCCCCACGACCGACGAGGTGCACCACTGACATGAACGACCTCACGGGGAAGGTCGCCGTCGTCACCGGCGGCGCCGGCGGCATCGGGCGGGCCCTGGCCGACCGGTTCGCCGCCGAGGGGATGCGGCTCGTGCTCGCGGACGTGGAGCAGGCGGCCCTCGACAAGACCGTCGGCGAGCTGCGGGACGCCGGCGCCGACGTGCTCGGGGTCCGCACCGACGTGACCTCGGCGGCATCCGTCGAGGCGCTGGCCGACGCCGCCTACGCCGCCCACGGTGCCGTCCACGTGCTGTGCAACAACGCCGGCGTCGGCCCGCCCGGCGGCCTGGTCTGGGAGTCGACGCCGAACGACTGGGCCTGGACGTTCGGGGTCAACGTGTTCGGCGTGGCCCACGGCGTCCTGGCGTTCGTGCCGCGGATGCTGGCCGGCGGCGAGGAGGGGGTGGTGATCAACACCTCGTCCCCCGACGGGCCGATCGCCCCGCTGCCCCAGGCCGCGGTGTACGCCTCCACGAAGTGTGCGGTCACCTGCCTGACCGAGTGCCTGGCCGCCCAGCTCGCGGCCGAGAGCACCAAGCTGTGGGCCGCGGTGTTCTACCCGTCGGGGCGGGGGCTGCTCGACACCGGCCTGTGGACCTCGGACCGCAACCGCCCGGCCGAGCTGGCCCGGGAGCGGCCCCGGTCGTCGCCCGCCATGACCGTGGCCGAGCTGCGGGCCAAGGGCGTCCCCGTCCAGCCGCTCGACGAGCTGGCCCACCTCGTGGTCGACGGCATCCGGGACGGCCGCTTCGTGATGGTCCTCGACGGCGACCGCCACGCGGGCACGTTGCGGGACCGGGCCGAGCGGTTCGAGGCGGGCGAGAACCCGACCGAGCCGCACGAGCTGGCCCCATGACGGCGACTGCCCCGGTCACCTACGACCCGTACGACCCGGTCATCGACGTCGACCCCCACCCGACCTGGCGGCGGCTGCGCGACGAGGCGCCGCTCTACTGGAACGAGCACCACGGCTTCTACGCACTGAGCCGCTACGACGACGTGCTCGCGGGGCTCACCGACTGGCAGACGTACTCCTCGGGCCACAGCACCGTGCTGGAGCTGATCGACCCGCTGGCGCCCGACGACGAGGGCGACCCCGAGGGCCAGATGATGATCTTCACCGACCCGCCCTACCACGACACGCTGCGCGGGCTCGTGAGCCGGAGCTTCACGCCCCGGCGGGTCGGCGGCCTGGAGGAGAGCGTGCGGGCGCTGTGCCGGGCCCGTCTCGATGCGGTGGCAGGGTCCGGCGGGTTCGACTACCTCGGCGACTTCGCCGGGCTCATCCCGGCCATGGTCATCGGCCAGCTGCTCGGCATCCCCGCCGAGGACCAGGAGGACCTCGGTCACTGGACCGACCATTTCATGCACTACGACCCCGACCTCGACCCGCCCGGCCAGGTGCTGGGCGTGCGCCAGCTCGGGCCGGTCCGGGTGGCGGGGATGAAGCAGCTGGTCGGCTACCTCGAGGAGACCATCGACGCCCGCAGCCGGCGGCCGGCCGACGACATGATCTCGGCGCTGGTGGCCGCGGAGGTGCCGCGGCCCGATGGCGGCCGGCGGCGCCTCTCGCGGCGCGAGGTGTCGTCGTTCGTCCTGCTGCTGTTCACCGCCGGCGCCGAGACCACGGCCCGGCTGCTCGGCTGGACGCCGATCCTGCTGGCTCGCCACCCCGACCAGCGCCGCCGGCTGGCCGCGGACCGCACGCTGCTCACCGGGGCGGTCGAGGAGCTGCTGCGCTACGAGTCGCCGTCCCCGATCCAGGCCCGCTGGATCGCCCGCGACGTCGAGCTCCACGGCCAGATCGTGCCGCGGGGGTCGAAGATGGCGCTGCTCAACGCGGCCGCCAACCGGGATGAGCGCCACTTCCCGGACGCCGACCGCTTCGATGTCGAGCGCAAGACCGACCGCAACCTGGCCTTCGGGTACAGCGCCCACTTCTGCCTGGGGGCGGCGCTGGCCCGGCTCGAGGGGCGGGTCGTGCTGGACGAAACGCTCGACCGGCTGGTCGAGTGGGAGGTCGACGAGGACGCGGTCGAGTTCGTCCGGACGACGACGGTCCGGGGTCCGGCCAAGGTGCCGGTCACCTACTAGCCGCGGCCTCGGCCAGCAGGCCGTCGATCACACCCGGGTCGTCGCCCCGCCGCACCGCGATCCCGTACAGCACCGTGGCGATGCGGGCCTGGAACGACGGCCGGCCGGTGGCGGCCACGTCGTCGAGCAGCCGGCGCAGGTGCGGTAGCGCGTCCGGGCCCCGGGCATCCGCCACCTCGCGGAACGCCTCGGCGGAGCTGCGGCCCTCGGCAGCGACCTCCCGCTCGCGGAGGACGCTGACGATCGTGCCGAGCGCGCACGCCGTGACCACCTCGTAGGCCTCGTTGGCCTCGGTCACCGAGAAGCCCTGGCGCACCAGCACGTCGAGGATCGCCTCGAGGTTGGTGGCGATCGCCTCGGCCCGGATGGCGCCCTCGAGGTACTGGGCCAGCAGGCCGGGCTGGGCGAGGAAGGCGTCCAAGTTGTACTCGGCCCACTCGTGGAGCCACATCGCCCAGTGCTGGCCGGTGTCGACCGGCAGCGGGACCCGGGCCGCCGAGTACTCGGCCGCCAGCCGCATGAGGTCGTCCTTGCTCGTCACGTGGTGGTAGAGGGCGGCGATCGACACCCCGAGGTCGTCGGCCACGTCACGCAGGGTGAGGCCCTCGAGGCCGCGGGCGAGGGCGGCCTCCGCGATCATCTGGCGGCTGATCCGGGCCGGGCGGCCGGCCCTCGACCGCTTCGC
Source organism: Acidimicrobiales bacterium (assembly GCA_035649475.1). Taxonomy (GTDB): domain Bacteria; phylum Actinomycetota; class Acidimicrobiia; order Acidimicrobiales; family VFJN01; genus ZC4RG19. Next base: position 17,990 of record DASRJM010000259.1, on the reverse strand, counting down.
CGGCGGCGCCGGATCGGGACTCGCCATGCGGGCACCGTACCTGGTCACGGCCGGTGTGACGCGACGGCGATCTCTTGCTGCGGCGGTGCCGGTGTGGAATTGTCTACAACGACTAGGAAATTCGCCTGGGGGCCCGATGATCAGCTCGCTCGGCCAGTACTGCCTCAACGTCACCGACCTCGAGTCGTCGGTCGCGTTCTACACCGCGCTCGGCCTCGACAACACCAGCCGGACCGAGATCCCCCAGGCGTTCGAGGCGATCGTGGCGAACCCGGGCGGGGGGTCCAGGCTCCAGCTCGCCCAGCAGAAGGACCAGGACGGGCCGCTCGACCTCGGGACCGCGTTCTGGAAGCTGTACGTCAACACCCACGACGTGGCCGCCACCTTCGCCCGGGCCCGGGAGGCCGGGGCCACCGTGGAGGCGGCGCCCGAGCGCCTCGACCGCTGGCCGGTCACGATCGCGTTCGTGCGGGACCCGGACGGCTACCTGGTCGAGCTGGTGGAGCGGCACCCGTGGCCCGACGCGGCGCCCGGCTCGCCGTGGCTCGGCCAGTACTGCCTCAACGTGACCGACATCGAGACCACGCTGGCGTTCTACGAGCTGCTGGGGCTGACGTGCACGAGCCGCACCGAGATCCCCCACGCCCACGAGGCGATCGTCGAGAACCCCGAGGCGGGGGGGAAGCTGCAGCTGGCCCAGCAATTCGACCAGGACGGGCCGGTGCTCATGGGGTCGATGTGGAAGCTGTACGTCGACACCGACGACTGCGCCGGCCTGCACCAGCGCGCCGTGGACGCCGGCCACCCCTCGCTGGTGGCGCCGATGCGGCTCGACCGCTGGCCCGTCACGATCGCGTTCGTCGGCGACCCCGACGGCTACCAGGTCGAGTTCGTCCAGCGCCACGCCGGCTGACCGACCGAGCTACACGATCGTCACGCCGGTCCAACAGACCAGCGAGGCCGTCACGAGCCGAGCGCGAACTGCCGGAAGAACCGCCACGCCTCGGCGCTGGCGTCGATGTCCGTCGTGGTCGGGCCGACGATCTGGCCGATCGACCGGCTGAACTCGCTCCCGGGCCAGCTGTGGCCCCCGCCCTCGACGATGTAGAACTCGACCGGCGCGCCCTCCGGGCACTCGTAGGTCCGGACGATCACCTCGTCGCTGACCCGCTCGTCGGTGGCCGAGCCGACGTCGCAGCCGTCGATCTCGGCCCACTGGCGCACGGTCTCCGGGTAGCCGGCGCCGTCCAGGTCGGGCGGGAGCGTCGTCGTGGGCGCGGCCTCGGCCCCGCCCCCGCTCAGCGCGGCGGTAAGCACGCCGGTCCCGATGCCGCCGTTGAACAGCAGGATGGGGTCGGCGGTGCCGTGGACGGTGAGGACCGGCACGGGGCGGGACGGCTCGCATGGCTCTGGCCGGGTCAGGCCGGCGATGGGCGCCACCGCCGCCACCCGGTCGGCCATCGCGCAGGCGACGGCGGAGGTCATCATGGCCCCGTTGGACAGGCCGGTGGCGTAGACGCGGGAGGTGTCGATGCAGCGCGCGGCCTCGACCGTGTCGAGCAGGGCGGCGACGTAGACCAGGTCCGGGTTGGCGGGGTCGGTGCCCGTGTTCCAGTGCACCGGCTGGCCGGTGCCGTGGGGGAACACGGTGACGAAGCTCTCCTCGACCCCGAGCGGCCCGAGCTGGGTCATGCCGGCGTGGACGTCGGCCCCCTCGGCCAGCCCGTGGAAGTCGAGCACCAGGGGCAGCGGGTCGTCCCCGGCCTCGGTGGCCGGCGACGACAGCAGGTAGCGGCGAGAGACGCCGCCGGACTCGATCGACGACTCGACCAGGTCGGCCTGGGGCTGGGCTCCGGCGTCCTCGCAGCCGGCCGACGGCACGACCTCGGATCCGGCGGTGGTCGTCGGGCCCCCGCCCGCGCCCCCGTCTCCCTCGGCCCGGTCCCTGCTGTCGTCGCCGGAGCACCCGGCACCGAGCGCCAGCACGACCGCGGCGACGGCGGCCGCTCCCCTCCATCGGCGCATCGCTCCCCCCGTTGTTGAACCCAGGTCAACACTAAGGTCAGACGACGGTGAGGGTCACATCGATGTTGCTGCGGGTGGCGTTCGAGTAGGGGCAGACCTGGTGGGCGTCGGCGGCGAGGGACTCGGCGGTCTCCTTGTCGAGGGCGGGCACGTGGACGTCGAGCTCGACGGTCAGCCCGAAGCCGCCGTCCGGGAGCGCGCCGATGCCAACGCTGGCGGACACCTCGGAGCCGTCCACGTCGAGATCCCGGCGCTTGCCGACGACCTTGAGCGCCGAGTGGAAGCAGGCCGCGTAGCCCACGGCGAAGAGCTGCTCGGGATTGGTGGCCCCGCCGGGCCCGCCCATCTCCTTGGGGATGCGCAGGTCCAGGTCGAGCCGCCCGTCGTCGGTGGTGGCATGGCCGTTGCGGCCGTCCCCGGTCGCATGGGCGGTGGCGGTGTAGAGCACGTTCAGGCCGGCGGTCTCGGTCATCTCTTCCTCCGATCGCCCGCCCGGCCCAGGCTAGGGCGGCCGCGGCTCACAACGCCCGGTCGACGGGCGTTCCGCTGCCGTCGGACTAGGGGTCAGTCGGCTCCAGGCCCAGCTGGGCGCCCATCTCGACGAGCCCGAGGGGCCGGCCCAGGGCGCGGGACGCCCGCGGGCGAGCCCGCCACTGCGGCAGCAGCCGCTCGTCCAGCGCCCGGGCGATGGCGGCGGTGGCCGCCCGCCGGGCGTGGCCCTGGCGCCGGTGGCGCGGGTCGGCGAGGACCGACAGGTGCGCGAGGCGTTGGGCCAGACCCGCTAGCCGCACGCCGCAGCGATCTCGCCATCGGCGGCGCGGGCCACGACGACCGGATCGGTGAGCTCGGCCACCCCGCTCTCGTCGAGGTCGTCCGGCGGCACGGCCCGGAACAAGCGTCCGAGCTCCACCGGCCCAGCATGGAGGGCGCGGGCCTGCCAACGCGGCCATCAGTCCCGGACGATGCGGCGGCCGGTGATGCGGTCCGGTTGGAGGCGCATCACGTGGCCCTTCTCGCCTCCCGCCCATGGCTCGACCGGCAGGCTCCGCACCCGCTCGTAGGCGGAAGCGTCGTAGCGCGTGACCTCGTCCAGACGACCGACGACGACCACGCTCCAGCCGGTGCGGTGGGCACGGTCGAAGTGGTCGACCTCGAACGCCACCTTGGACCGTGGGCCCTTCGCCAGCTTGGTGCCCGGGGCGGTGCGGAAGACCACCGCGTCGCCGTCCAGGACGTAGTTCACCGGGAACACGGCGGGCGTGCCGCCGCTCACGACCGCCAGGCGGCCGATCTCGTCGCCGGCCAGCAGGCGGCGGCACTGGTCGGGATCGATGATCTCGAGGCCCGTGCGCCCGTCCAGGAGCCGTCTCATCCCTTGACCTCCTCGCCGGGCACGACGACGACCGGGCACGGCGCGTGCCGGGCAACGTGGTCGGACACCGAGCCGAGCAGGAGGCGGCCGAAGCCACCGAGCCCGCGCCGGCCCACGACCAGCAGGTCCGCGGCCTTGGCCGCGTCGAGCAGGGACGAGGCCGCGCCCCCGGTCGCGACCGTGCGCTCCACGGCCGGGGGCGCGGCGCCCGCGGCCTCGGTGGCCCGCTCGACCATCTCCCGCAGGAGCCGCTCGCCCGCGTCCTCGACCGCGGCGGCCTCGAAGCCCGCCACCCCCGCGACGGGCCCGTACAACACCGGCGGCTCCCAGGCGTGGATCACCTCCACGACGGCGCCACGGGCGGCGCCCTCCGTGATCGCCCAGGTGAGGGCGGCGGCCGAGCTCGGCGAGCCGTCCACGCCCACGATGACCCGGCCGGCCCCGGACCCGTCCCCACCGCCCTCGGCCGGCCGGATCACCGCCAGCGGGACCCGGGCGTGGTGCAGGACCTGCTGGCTGACCGAGCCGAGCAGCAGGCCCCGGAAGCCGCCGAGACCGCGGGCCCCGACCGCGACCAGCGCGGCGCCCTCCGACGCGTCGAGCAGGGCGGGGACCGGCAGGTCGCACACGACCCGACGCGTCACCCGGCTCGCGGCCTCGGCCCCGAGGGCGGCCTCGACGAACGCGGCCAGGGCCGCGCCGGCGTCGGCGTCGCCGTAGTGCGGGTCGAACCGCCGGCTGCCGTCCGCGTGGACCTGGGAGAACAGGTCCCACGCCAGAAGCGCGACGACCTCCTGGTGCTTCACCTCGGCCTCGCCGAGGGCCCAGCGCAGGGCCGCGCCGCTCTGCTCGGAGCCGTCGACTCCGACGACGATCTCTGCCATGCCTCCACCGTGCCCGCGCCGGCGGCGCCGCGCCAGGGCCGAAGGACCCGGCGATGTCGTGGCCGAGCGCCCTGCCGCCGGTCCGGGGCGCGGGCGCACGCTCGGGGCATGCGAGCACTCGTGACCTACGGATCCAAGCGGGGCGGCACCGCCGGCCTCGCCGGCATGCTGGCCACGGCCCTACGTGACCGGGGCATGACGGTCGACCTCGCGCCCGCCGCAGAGGTCGGGCCGCTCGGCCCTTACGACCTGGTCGTGGTGGGCGGCGCCCTGTACGCCGGGCGCTGGCACCGCGACGCACGGCGGTTCGTGCGCCGCCACCGCGCCGAGCTGCGGCAACGGCCGGTGTGGCTGTTCAGCAGCGGCCCTCTCGGCGACGACCAGCAGTCGCCCGACATCCCGCCGGCACGCGGCGTGGCGGCGCTGGCCCGGCGCATCGGCGCCCGCGGCCACACGACGTTCGGCGGCGCTCTGGCCCCCGACGCGCAGGGCGCGATGGCGCACGCCATCGCGGCCCGCATGGCCGGCGACTGGCGCGACCCCGCCGCGGTGGACCGGTTCGCGGGCGAGATCGTGCACGACCTGGCCGTGTCCCGGACGTAGGACCAAGGTCCCCTCCGCGCGGAGCCGGACGGCCCTGTGCGCCCGGGCGGGCGCGGCCCATCGTCGGGGTCGACACTGCGCACGAGGAATGGAGCACGCCGTGCTGACCACCGACCCGACATCCGCTCCACCGGACCGACCGGCCGCACCGGCGAGCCCACCGCCGGCCGAGGAACGCGGCTGGGGCGCGGGCGCCGCCGCCGTCGTCGTGGCCGTCCTCGCGCTGGTGCTGGCCACTGTCGCCGTCGTCTTCCGCGGCGACGACGGCGCGGGCGACCGCGGTGGGGGCGCTGTCGCGGCCACGGTCGACCTCAGCGAGTTCGCCCTGTCCCCGGCGTCGGTCACCGTCCCGGCCGGCGGCTCGCTGGCGGTCACGAACTCGGGGTCGACGCCCCACAACCTGTCGGTCTCCGGCGCCGACATCGCCACGACCGACCTGTCCGCCGGCGACAGCGAGACGCTGGACCTGAGCGGCCTGGCCCCCGGCACCTACGACCTGCTGTGCACGATCCCGGGCCACGCCGACTCCGGCATGACCGGCACGCTGACCGTGACCGGCGAGGGCGCGGCCGCGCCGGCCGCCGGCGACGCCGCGGCGGGTGGCGCCCACGCCGGCCACGACATGTCGGGCGGCGACTACGCGGCCATGTCCACGGCCATGGACGAGTCGATGGCGGCCTACCCCGCGGCCACGGACGGGGTGGGCAACCAGGTGCTGGAGCCGACCATCGGGGAGGGCGGGATCAAGGAGTTCGAGCTCACCGCGGCGATCACCCCGTGGGAGGTCGAGCCGGGGAAGGTCGTCGACGCCTGGACCTACAACGGCGCGGTCCCCGGCCCCCGGATCAACCTCGACGTGGGCGACCGGGTGCGGATCGTGCTGCACAACGACCTCCCGATGGCGACGGACCTCCACCTCCACGGCCTCAACGTGGACAACGGCATGGACGGCGTCGCCCCACTGACCCAGCAGTCGATCCAGCCGGGCGAGTCCTTCACGTACGAGTTCACGGCCGGCGAGTCCGCCGTCGCCATGTTCCACGCCCACCACCACGGCCAGCTCCAGGTCCCCAACGGGATGCTCGGCACGATCCTCGTCGGGCGCCTACCGCTGCCCGCGGGCCGGACCGTGGGCGGGCACCCCATCCCCGCCGACCTGGCCGTCAGCCAGGAGCTGCCGCTCGTGCTCAACGACAGCGGCGTCATCGGCTACTCCCTCAACGGCAAGAGCTTCCCGGCCACGGCGCCGATCACGGCCACCCGGGGCGACTGGATCCTGGTCCACTACGTGAACGAGGGCAGCCAGATCCACCCGATGCACCTGCACCAGTTCGACCAGGTGGTCGTGGCCAAGGACGGGTTCCCGCTCGACCACCCCTACGTCGCCGACACGGTGAACGTGGCGCCCGGGGAGCGGTACTCGGTGCTGGTCCACCTGAACGACCCCGGGACCTGGGTCTGGCACTGCCACATCCTCAACCACGTGGAGCGGGACACCGGGATGTTCGGGATGGTCACCGCCATCGTGGTGTCGTGAGAACGCAGGGCCGCCGCTCGGGTCGCCGGCGGTGGCCCTGCCGTACCATCGCCCGGCGATGAGCGAGCTCGCCGGGCCCGACCGGTTGCGCCAGTTGCTCGACGCGGTCCTGACCGTCGGCAGCGACCTCGACCTGCCCGCCGTGCTCGAGCGGATCACCCAGGCCGCGGTCGACCTGGTCGACGCCCGCTACGGCGCTCTCGGCGTGCTCGATCCGAGCCGCACCCGCCTGTCCGAGTTCATCACCGTCGGCGTGGACCGGGACACCCGCACCGCCATCGGGTCGCTGCCCGAGGGCCACGGCATCCTCGGCCTGCTGATCGTCGACGCCCGACCCCTGCGGCTTCCCGACCTGCGGCGCCACCCCGACAGCTTCGGGTTCCCGCCCCACCACCCGACGATGCGGTCGTTCCTCGGCGTGCCGATCCTCGTGCGCGACGAGGTCTTCGGGAACCTCTACCTGACCGACAAGACGTCGGCCGACGAGTTCGGCGACGTCGACGAGGAGCTGGTCGTAGGCCTGGCGACCGCGGCCGGGATCGCCATCGACAACGCCCGCCTGCACGCGCGGGTGCAGGAGCTGGCACTCGTCGACGAGCGGGCCCGCATCGCCCGCGACCTGCACGACACGGTCATCCAGCGGCTGTTCGCCACCGGCCTGTCGCTCCAGGGGGCCGCGGCGCTCGTCCGCTCCGACCCGGCGGCGGCGGCCACCCGGGTCGAGGCCGCGGTCGACGACCTCGACAGCACGGTGAAGCAGATCCGCTCCACGATCTTCGCCCTCGAGACCCCCGGCCCGGGTCCGGCCGTCACCGGCATCCGGCGCCGGGTCCTCGACCTCGTGGAAGAGGTCTCGCCCGCGCTCGGCACCGAGCCCACGGTCCTGTTCGAGGGCCCGGTCGACACGGCGACGCCGGACGACCTGGTCGGCGACGTCCTCGCCACCCTGCGGGAGGCGCTCAGCAACGTCGCCCGCCACGCGGAGGCCGACCAGGTCGAGGTGCGGCTGGGGGTGGGCGGCGGGGCGCTGGCGCTGCGGGTGGCCGACGACGGCGTCGGGCCGCCCGGCCCGGGGGCGCGGCGCGGCCGCGGGCTCGACAACATGGCGGCCCGCGCCGGGCGGCGGGGCGGCTCGCTCGACCTGGCCGCCGGCTCGCCACGGGGCACCGTGCTGACCTGGCGGGTCCCCCTCGGCTGACCGCGTTCCCCGTGGCCGGTCAGCCGGGACGCGTGCCCCGGCGGTCGGCCATGCGGGCGCCGTAGACGGCGGCCTCCGTGCGGCGGTGCATCCCCAGCTTCGTGAGCAGGTTGGACACGTAGTTCTTGACCGTCTTCTCGGCCAGGAACATGCGCTCGCCGATCTGCCGGTTGGTGAGCCCCTCGGCCAGCAGATCGAGCAGCCGTCGCTCCTGGTCGGTCAGGTGGACGCCGCCCTCGTCCTCGTCCGGTCCCCCGCGGACCCGCTCCAGCACCCGGGCGGTGACGCGCGGGTCCAGCAGCGACTGGCCGGCGGCCACCCGGCGCACGCCGTCGATCAGGTCGCTTCCGCGCACCTGCTTGAGCACGTAGCCCGACGCCCCCGCCATGATCGAGTCGAACAGCGCCTCGTCATCGGCGAACGACGTGAGCATGAGGCACTGGACCTCGGGGTGGCGCGAGCGGATCTCCCGGCACACCTCGACCCCGTTGCCGTCGGGCAGCCGCACGTCGAGCACCGCCACGTCGGGCCTCACCGCGGGGATCCGGCGCAACGCCTCGTCGGCCGTGCCGGCCTCGCCGGCGACGACCAGGTCGTCGCCGCCGCTCTCCAGCAACTCGCGCACCCCTCGCCGCACGACCTCGTGGTCGTCCAGCAGGAACACCCGGATGGTCACCGTGGCCTCGCTTCCGTCGGTCCGCCGCCTCACCACCATCGTGCCGCGTCCACGGCCCCGAGCGACAGGGCCGAAAGACCCCGAAGGGCCCTCGACCGCGGGACCTTCGGCCCTGGGGCGCCCCCGGGCGGGTCCGTACGTTCGAGGCAGGCGGATCGCCTGATCCGCACAGAACACGGGAGGCCTCGAGATGAGTGTTGTGACCGAAGAGCGCCCCGCCCCCGTCGCCACGATCCCGCAGGACCGCGAGGTCGTCCGGCTGCGCCGGCGGACCCTCGACAAGTTGCTGATCGGCACCGGCGCGGTCGCCGCGGTGGTCTTCGCCGCCGCCGGCGGGCTGCTGATGTGGGGCTCCGACTTCGCCGAGGACTACGTCCACGACGAGCTCGCCTCGCAGAACGTCGTGTTCCCCGACGCGGACAGCCTCCGCGAAGAGGGCCGCGACGACCTCGTCAAGTACGCCGACGAGCAGGTCACGACCGGCACCGAGGCCGAGGCCTACGCCGGCTACATCGCCGGACACATGGAAGGCATCGCCGACGGCAAGACGTACTCGGAGATCGACGACCGGGGCGCCGCCCAGGCCGTGGTCGAGGCCCGGGAGAACGGGGCCACCGAGGCCGAGGTGGCCGAGCTGCAGGCCACCGCCAACGAGCTCAAGGCCCAGCGGGACAGCCTGTTCCGGGGCGAGACCCTCCGCGGCCTGCTCCTGACCAGCTACGCCTGGGCCACGATCGGGATGATCGCCGGCATCGCCGCCTGGGTCGCCTTCGCCGGCGCCGCCCTGCTGGTCCTGCTGGTCATCGCCGGACTGGTCCACCTGCGCCACACGCCCCGCTGACACGGGCACGATCCACGGGCGAGATGATCGCCGGGCTCCGGCCCGGCGATCGCTCGCGAGAGGAGATCGCATGGAGCTCGACCGCAACGGCCTCGAGGTTCTCGACCGGGAGGAGAGCCTGCGCCTGCTCGGGACCGCGGTCCTGGGTCGCATCGCCGTCACCAGCGCGGCGCTGCCGCTGGTGCTGCCGGTGAACTTCCGCTTCGACGGCCGCCAGGTGCTCATCCGCACCAGCCCGGGCACCAAGCTGGACGCGGCCACCGACCACGCGGTGGTCGCCTTCGAGGTCGACGAGATCGACCCGGCGACCGAGTCCGGGTGGAGCGTGGTGGTGACCGGCATCGCCCGCGAGCTGACCGATCCGGCCGCCCTCGCCTCGCTCGTCCGCGGCCCGCTCACCCGCTGGGCCACGGGCCACGCCGGCCGCGTCGTGGCGATCTCGGTCGACCTGGTCTCGGGCCGCAGGATCAGTCCCCGATCCGGTGCGTGAGTGGCACTCGAGGCCTGTCCGGCCCCGTCCCGACGCCGCGGCGATGCACCCGCAGGACGTCGCACATGTGTCGGGCGCGCCAGACGCCACACTTTCCACGAGGACGGAGGTGTCCCATGGCACGAACCGGATCGGGCAAGAGGCAGCTCGAGGCGGAGCTCGACGCGCTGATGTCGTCGCTCGACCTGACCGAGCGCGAGCGGCAGTACATGGACGACCGCTGGCGGCCTCAGGTGCTGGTTGCGCAGCGGCGCGTCGACTCGAATCGGCAGTGGTACTACGGCTGGCGGGTGCCGACGGTGGTCGGCGCCCTGCTCCTCCCGGCGCTGGCGAGCCCCACCGTGGCGGCGTCCTGGGCGCGGTGGACCGCGTTCGGGGTCAGCCTGGTCGTGGCCGTGTGCACTGCGCTCGAGAGTACGTTCCGGTTCGGCAATCGCTGGCGCCTGTACCGCCGGCTGCTCCTGGAGCTGCGGGCGGAGGGCTGGGCCTACGCGTACAAGCGGAAGCCGTACGCGTCCGGTGGGGGCTTCGCGCTGTTCGTCGAACGGAGCGAGGACGCGCTGCGCCGTTACGGCGAGGCGTACGTGGCGGAGGTCCTCGTCCTCGGCCCGGCCGAGCCGGTTTCGCCGCAGCCGGAGCCGACCACGTCCTAGCTCAGCCCGTGCGTCGCCGGGTGAGCGCCCTGTGAGACTCGTCGCGATGACCGACCTGGTGCTGCGCGACGTGGTCGTCGACGGGCTGCCCGTGGACGTGCGGGCCAGCGGCGGGGTGATCGCGGCGATCGGCCCGGGCCTGGCAGCGCGGGCCGGGGACGAGGAGGTCGGCGGGCGCGGCGGGGCGGTGATCCCGGGGCTGCACGACCACCACATCCACCTGCTGGCCCTGGCCGCGGCGGCGCGGTCGCCCCTCGTCGGCCCGCCGGCCGTCGGCGACGCGGCCGGGCTGGCGGCGGGCCTGGCCCGGGCCGCGGCAGCGGTCGGGCCCGGCGAGTGGGTCCGGGCGATCGGCTACCACGAGTCCGTGGCGGGGCCGCTCGACCGGTGGCGGCTCGACGCGATCGTGGCGGACCGTCCCGTCCGGGTGCAGCACCGGTCGGGCGCGGCCTGGGTGCTCAACTCGCTCGGACTGGAACGGGTGGGCGCGGACGGAACCGTCGAGGGGGTCGAGCTCGGGGACGCCGGCACCCCGACCGGGCGGCTGATCGGCCTCGACGGCTGGCTGCGGGACAGGCTGCCGGCGCCGCCCCCGCCCGACCTGGCGGCCGTCGGGCGGCGACTCGCCCGCTACGGGGTCACCGGGGTCACCGACGCCACGCCGGTCGGCGCGTTGGACGACCTGGCGCCGATCGCGGCGGCCGCGGCGGCGGGCGAGCTTCCGCAGCGGGTGACCGTGACCGGCGGGCCGCGGCTGGCGGCGGCGGAGATGCCGCCGCCGCTCGGCCGCGGGCCGGTGAAGCTCATGGTGGCCGACTACGCGTTGCCGGCGCCCGACGACCTGGCGGGGTGGATGCGGCGGGCCCACGACGCGGATCGGGCCGTCGCCGTGCACTGCGTGACCCGGGCCGGCCTGGCGCTGGCGCTGGCGGCCTGGGACGACGCCGGCACCCGGGCGGGCGACCGCATCGAGCACGGGTCGGTCGTCCCACCCGACCTGCGGGCGGTCGTGGCCGAGCTGGAGCTGGTCGTCGTGACCCAGCCGAACTTCGTGCGGGAGCGCGGCGACCGCTACCGGGTCGAGGTCGAGGCCGACGACGTGCCGCACCTCTACCCGTGCCGGACCCTGCTGGAGGCGGGCATCCCGGTCGGCGGCGGCACCGACGCCCCGTTCGGGCACCCGGACCCGTGGCGGGCGATCGCCGCCGCAATCGACCGCCGGACGGCGGACGGCGCCATCCTGGGCCCGGACGAGGCCGTGCCGCCCGAGCGGGCGCTGGCGCTGTTCCTCTCCCCGCCCGGCGCCCCGGGCGGCACCCCCCGCCGGGTCGACGTCGGCGCCCCCGCTGACCTGTGTCTGCTCGACGGGCCGCTGGACGAGATCCTGGCGGAGCCGTCGGCCGACCACGTGAGCGCCACGGTCATCGGCGGCGCAGTCGTCGCCGCACGCTGAGCAGGGTCCTGTCGGTGTGCTCGCCCAGGGTCGGGGCCGGGCCTGGCCGCGGGGGTGCGACGGGCGGCGGGGCCGCGGTGCCGGGCGGGACCGGGAGCGTCGGTCCTGCGAGATGCGCCGCGACGCCCGCCATGGCCACGTCCAGGAGCCAGCGGCCGCCGGCGGCCAGGGCGTCGAGGCAGGCGGCGGCCGCCACCAGGCCCGTGGCGGGGTCGGCAATGGCATCGGCGCAGAAGTAGGGCCGGTCTACCTCCCAGACGACGAGCCCGCCCGCGACCGCAGCGTCGTCGCCGAACGCCACCCGGTCCGCGTCGGGCGGCGTGCGCCCGTGGCCCGTGATCGACACCCACACGCGGACGCCCGCGGTCGCAGGATCGATGCCCAGGTGGGCGAGTGCCCGGGGGCGCGAGCCCTCGATCACGACGTCGGCGGCGGCGATCAGCGAGGCCAGGTCGTCCCGGCCGCGGGGGGCGGCGAGGTCGAGCGCCACCGACCGCTTCCCCGCGTTGAGCAGGTCGAAGAACGCCTCCGGCCCCCGCCGCGCCCCGTCGGGCCGGCGGACCGACTCGACCTTGACCACCCTGGCTCCCGCCCGCGCCAGCAGCGACCCGCACAGCGGTCCGGCCCACAGCGACGCCAACTCGACGACCAGCAGGTCGGCGGAGCCGGCGGGGCGAGCGTCGCCGAGCAGCGTCGCCCGGCAGGGCAGTGGGGCCAGCGGCTCCGGCGCGCGCGGGGCAGGCGGCGGGTCCTCGGGCAGCGCGGCGATCGGCAGCCCCAGCAGCACGCCCCGATCGACCAGGTCGTCGGTCGAGGCGCGGGCGACCGCATCCCGGACGACCGGCCACGGGTCAGCAGGCGGGAGACCCGTGCCCAGCCAGGCCGGGATCAGCTCGACGTCGTCGGGCCGGGCCAGGGAGACCGCCAGCCAGCCGTTTGCCGTGGGGAGCAGGCGGGTGCCGCCGCCGCAGCTCACCTGGCCCCTGCGCGTCAGGCCGGCGATGGCCGCCCGCGCCGTGAGGACGGCGAGCGGGTCGACCGCCACCCACCGGCCGAGGATGGCCGCAGCGTCCGCCAGCCGGGGGACCAGCGGGGCCGGGGGGCCGAGCGGTGGCCCGCCGGGCGGCCCCGTGAGGTACATGGCGCCGCGGCTCGCCCAGGCACTCACCGCGTCGGTCACGCCGGGCATGATGGCGCGCACCGATGGACCGGCACGACCTCACGCCCGATCAGCTCCTCGACCTGCTGGCGCGACCCACCGCCGCCGAGGACGTCGCCACGACCCGCGGCGCGCTGCTCGTCGTCGAGGGGGACGCCGGCGCAGCGCCGACGCCCGATCGCCTGGCCCGGGTGGCCGGCCTCCCCGCGGTGATCGTGCGAGTGTCCGACGCCGACCGCCCGGACGACGACCCGATGGCGGACGTGGTCGACGTCGTGGTCCCGCCCGGCGACGACGACCTGGCCGCCATCGAGGCCACCGTCGGCTCGACGCCGCTCGCCGCCACCGCGCTCGCCCTGCTGCTGCGGGCCGGCCCCGCCGGGTCCGTGGAGGCCGGCTTGGTCGCCGAGTCCGCCGTGTATTCGACCTTGCAGGCCGGTCCCGAGTTCGCCGCCTGGCGGGCGCGACGCCCCGTCGTCGAGCGACCCGCACCCGACACGCCCGTGGTCGACGTCGAGCGACACGGCACGCGGCTCGACGTCGTCCTCGACCGGCCCGAGGTCCGCAACGCGCTCGACGCCCGGCTGCGGGACGAGCTGTGCGAGGCGCTGACGCTCGCCGTCGTCGATCCCGCCATCACGGAGGTCCACCTGCGGGGCAACGGCCCGAGCTTCTGCGCGGGCGGCGACCTCGACGAGTTCGGCTCGCTCCCCGACCCGGCCACCGCCCACCTCGTCCGGCTGACCCGCAGCCCGGCCCGGCTGCTGGCCGCCCTGGCCCCCCGCGTCACCGCCCACCTCCACGGGGCATGCATGGGCTCGGGCATCGAGCTGCCGGCATTCGCGCGACGCGTCGTCGCCCACCCGGACACCGTCGTCGGCCTGCCCGAGCTCGGCCTCGGCCTGATCCCCGGGGCGGGCGGGACCGTGAGCCTGCCCGCCCGCATCGGGCGTCACCGCACGGCGCTGCTGGCGCTCACGGCGCGGCCCGTCGATGCCCCCACGGCCCACGCCTGGGGGCTCGTGGACGGGATCGGGTCAGGCCCGGTGGTAGTCGTAGAAGCCGCGCCCGGTCTTGCGGCCGAGCAGGCCGGCGTCGACCATCCGTGAGAGCAGCGGCGGCGGCGCGTACAGCGGCTCCTTGAACTCCTCGTACAGCGACTCGGCCACCGCCATGGTCGTGTCGAGGCCGATGAGGTCGGCCAGGTGCAGCGGCCCCATCGGGTGGGCGCACCCCTCGACCATGCCGGCGTCGATGTCCTCGGCCGTGGCAAAGCCCGACTCCAGCATGCGGATCGCCGACAGCAGGTACGGGATGAGCAGGGCGTTGACCACGAAGCCCGCCCGGTCCTGCGAGCGGATCACCCGCTTGCCCAGCGCGTCGACGGCGAACCGCTGCGAGCGGTCGATCGTCGTCTCCGAGGTGAGCAGTGACGGCACGAGCTCGACGAGGGCGAGCACGGGCACCGGGTTGAAGAAGTGCAGGCCGACGACGGTCTCGGGCCGCTGGGTGGCCATGGCCAGCTTCATGATCGGGATCGACGAGGTGTTCGACGCCAGCACGGCGTCGCCGGCCTCGACGATCTTGTCCAGCGCCTCGAACACGGCGACCTTGGCCGCCTCGTCCTCGACGACGGCCTCGATCACGAGCTCGCGGTCGGACAGCGCGTCGCGGTCGTGGCTCACCTGGATGCGGCCCAGCGCGGCGGCCCGGTCGTCCTCGGTGAGCTTGCCGCGGTTGACCGCAGTGGCGAGGGACTTCTCGATGCGGGCCAGGCCCCGCTCGGCGGCGGCGGCGTCGACCTCGACGACGGTCACGTCCCGGCCCGACCGGGCGGCGACCTCGGCGATGCCGGAGCCCATCAGGCCGCAGCCGACGACGCCGACACGGGTGGGGAGCGGGGTATCGGTCACCCGAACGATCGTAGTTGGACGTTCAGCTATCTCAAGACTGGCAGTGTCACGAGGTGACCACCGGGAGGCTCTCCCAGCCCCGCACCGTCGAGGTCCGGGCCTGGACGGCGTTGTCCGCGTCGACCTCCCACTCGGGGAATCGCTGCAGCACCTCGTCGAGCGCGACCCGCCCCTCCAGCCGGGCCAGCGCCGCGCCCAGGCAGAAGTGGGTGCCGTAGCCGAACGACAGGTGGTGGTCGATCTTGCGGTGGATGTCGAAGCTCTCGCCGTCCGGGAAGTGGCGCTCGTCGCGGTTGGCCGAGGCGTTGAGCAGCAGGATGGCGCTCCCCTCGGGCACCGTCCGACCGTGGTGCTCGACGTCGGTCATGACGTAGCGGGCCTGGACGGGCGACGGCGGCTCGTACCGCAGCAGCTCCTCGATGGCGTTCGGCACCAGGCTGCGGTCCTCGACCAGCTCGCGCCGCTGGTCGGGGTGCTCGGCCAGCACCTTGCCGGTCCAGCCGATGAGCCGGGTGGTGGTCTCGTTGCCGGCGGCGGCGATCAGGTTGACGTAGGCGAGCACCTCCTCGCGAGTGAGGCGGCGCTGCACCCCCTCGACGTCGGTGTACTCGGCCTGCAGCAACTCGGTCATGAGGTCGTCCGAGGGATGGTCGGCCCGCCAGTCGATGTACTCGGCGAACAGGTCGGACTGGCCGCGCGCCCGCATGGCGTCGAAGTCGGGCATCGTGCCCTCCTCCAGCCGCAGGCCATCGTCGATGCGGTCGCGCAGCGCCTCCTGGTCCTGCTCGGGGATGCCGAGCAGCATGCCGATCGTCCGCATCGGCATCTGGGCGCCGAGGTCGTGGATGAAGTCGAACCCGCCGCTGCCCACGAGCGGGTCGAGGCTGCGGGCGCAGAACTCGCGCACCTTGGGCTCGATGGCGTTCATCTTGCGAGGGGTGAACACCCGCGACAGCAGGCCGCGGTGGAGGTCGTGGTTGGGCGGGTCCTCGAAGATGATCGACCCCGGTGGGATCTCCATGCCGCTCTTGATGAGCTCCAGCACCGAGCCCTTGGCCGAGCTGTAGGTCCGCCAGTCGACCAGCGCCCGCTCGACGTCGTCGAACCGGCTGACCGCGTAGAAGTCGTAGCGCTCGTTGTAGTAGAGGGGCTGCTCGTCCCGCAGCCGCTTCCAGATCGGGTAGGGGTCCGCGTCGATCTCGAAGTCGTACGGGTCGTAGTAGACGTCGGGCTCGGTTGCGGTCATCGGTCTCTCCCCTCGCTGAGATCGGTCGCCGGTGCCACGGAGATGGCCTTGACCCCCAGGTACTCGTCCAAGCCCTCGCGGCCGAGCTCACGGCCGACGCCGCTCGCCTTGACGCCGCTGAAGGGCGCCGCCGGATCGATGCTGTAGGGCTGGTTGACGCCGAACGTACCCGTGCGGACCCGCCGGGCGACCTCCATCCCGCGGTCGAGATCCGCCGTCCACACCGACCCGGAGAGCCCGTAGTCGGACTCGTCGGCGAGCCGGACGGCATCGTCGTCGCCAGCGTACGGGACCACCGTGAGCATGGGCCCGAAGATCTCTTCCTGGCCGGCCGTCGCGGCCTGCCCGATCACGGCCTCTGTGTGGGGCGATATCACGTCGATGCGTGCGTCGGTGCTGGGTGCTACCCACTCGCCGCCGATGAACAGGCGCCCGTCGTGGCCCACGGCCCCTCCTTCCGGACTTCGCACTACCAGAGCTTGGAAGTTACATTACACTCTGACAAGAAGGATGTTCTCACGTGGTTCCCGTCATGATCCGCCGAGGAGGGTCGCCATGCGCATCGGGGTGATGGTCGGCCCGGAGCGGGGTCGCTACCAGACCAAGGTCGACCGGCTGCGCGCCGACGCCCGCTGGGCCGAGGAGGCCGGGCTGGCCTCGGTCTGGATCCCGCAGATCCCCGACGAGTTCGACGCCCTGACCGCGGCGGCACTGGTCGGCGATTCGACGTCCAGTATCGAGATCGGCACGGCCGTCGTCCCGGTCCAGCCCCGCCACCCCGTCGCGCTGGCCCAACAGGCGCTGTCGGTCCAGGCCGTGTGCGGCGGGCGGCTGGCTCTCGGGCTCGGCGTCTCCCACCACTGGGTCATCGAGGACATGCTCGGGCTGGACTACGAACGTCCGGTGGCCACGATGCGCGCCCACCTCGACGTGCTCGACAGGGCGCTGGCCGGGCCCGGAACCGTCGACGTCGAGAACGACCTGTTCCGCGTCCACAACCCGCTCGACATCACCGACGTCGCCCCCACCCCGGTGCTGCTGGCGGCCCTCGGGCCCCAGATGCTGCGCCTGGCCGGCGAGCGGGCCGACGGCACGATCCTGTGGCTGGCCGACGAGCGGGCGGTCGCCACCCACATCGTCCCCCGCATCGTCACCGCCGCCGAGGCCGCGGGCCGGCCGGCACCCCGGGTCGTCGCCGGCGTCCCGGTGTGCCTGTGCGGCGACGACGAGGTCGAGGCCGCCGTTGCCCGCACCAACCGCATCCTGTCCGAGGCCGAGGTGTCGCCGAATTACCAGCGCCTCCTCGACCACGGCGACGCCCGCAACGTCGGCGACATCCTCGCCGCCGGCAGCGAGACCGCGATCGAGAAGCGCCTCCGGGCCTTCGCCGACGCCGGCGTCACCGACCTGTCCGTCCGGGTCGTCCCGCTCGGCGCCGACCGCGACGCGCTGATCGCCTCGTCCCGCCGCACCCGCGATCTGCTGTCCTCACTGGCCACGTCGCTCTGAGCCGTCCCCTCTCGCAACAGGAGAACTCCCCATGACAGACACCCTCGACATCCCGGTGTTCGACGCCGACAACCACCTGTACGAGACGAAGGAAACCCTGACCCGCCACCTGCCGGCGCGGTACAAGGGCGCCATCGACTACGTCGAGGTGCGGGGGCGCACCAAGATCGCGGTGCGGGGCCAGATCAGCGAGTACATCCCCAACCCCACCTTCGACGTCGTCGCCCGGCCCGGGGCCCAGGAGGCCTACTTCCGCCACGGCAACCCCGAGGGGAAGAGCTACCGCGAGATCGTCGGCGAGCCCATGCGGTGCATCCCGGCCTTCCAGGAGCCGGCGCCGCGCATCGAGCTGATGGACGAGCTGGGCCTCGACCGGGCACTCATGTGGCCCACGCTCGCGAGCCTGGTCGAGGAGCGCCTGCGCGACGACC
>DASRJM010000258.1:0-12301 GCA_035649475.1 Acidimicrobiales bacterium | reverse complement strand
CGGCCGGGTCGTGGAAGACGGCGTTGACCCCCAGGATGGCCGCCATCAGGACCGCCCTCCCGCCTGCTCGAAGGCGAGGCACAACAGGTGGACGGCCACCTGGTGGACGTCCTGGACCGTCGGCGTGGCCGGGCAGGGCACAACCAGGCTGTCGTCGGCGGCCGCCGCCAGCGGGTTGGGGGCGGGCCCGGTGAGCGCCCACGTCGTGATCCCCCTAGGCCGGGCCGCGCCGGCGGCCCGCAGAAGGTTGGGGCTGCGCCCCGAGGTCGACAGCACCACCAGCACGTCGCCCGCCCGGCCATGCGCCGCCACCTGGCGGGCGAAGACCTCGTCGTAGCCGTAGTCGTTCCCGATCGAGGTGACCGCCGCGGGCTCGGCAGACAGGGCCAGCGCGCTGAAGGGTGGCCGCTCGCGGTCGAAGCGCCCCACCAGCTCGCCGGCCAGGTGGTGGGCCAGCGCTGCGCTGCCGCCGTTGCCCGCGACCAGCAGCCGGCCGCCCTGCTCCAGCCGCTGCCGCAGCTGCGTGCCCCAGCGCCGCAGCCGGTCGAGCTCACCGGTGAGGGCGTCGAGGCCGCGCCGCGATGCCGCCAGCTGGTCGTCGAGCGTCCAGGGACCGAGGGTAGCGGGCGCGCTCACGCCGGCACCGCCCAGCTCGGCGGGGCGGCCTGCCGGCCAGCGAGGCTCCGGTAGACGTCGAGCGTGGCCTGGGCGACCACGGGCCAGGTGAACCGCTGGCGCACCCGGGTCACCGCCTCGGCGCCCATCCTCGCCCGCAGGGCCGGAGCGGCGAGGAGGCGGCCGACGGCACCGGCCAGCGCCACCGGGTCGCGGGGCGGCACCAGGAGGCCGGTGCGCTGGTCGGCGATCGTGTCGAGGAGGCCGCCGACCGCGCTGCCGACCACCGGCACGCCGCACGCCATGGCCTCGAGCGGCACGATGCCGAACGGCTCGTACCAGGGGACGCAGGCGACCACGTCGGCGGACCGCAACAGCGCCGGGACCTCGGCTCGGCTCAGCCCGCCCAGCAGCCGCACGCGGTCGCCGACGCCGCGGTCGGCGGCCAGCCGGGTGAGGCGGGCCGCCTCCGGGTCGGCCGCCAGGCCGGCGGCCGGCGGTCCCCCGGCCACCAGCAGCTCGCACGCCGGCAGCCGGGCGAGGGCGCCGATCACGTCGTCGATCCCCTTGCGGGGCACCAGCCGGCTCACGGCGACGAGGCGGGACCCGCCCGCCCGGGGCGGGAAGCGGACGCCGTCGGGCCGGAAGGCGTGGACGTCGACGCCGCACGGCACGACGGTGATGCGGCGCCGCGTCCCGCCGAGGGCGCGCAGCTCGGCCACCTCGTCCCACGACGTGGCGACGACGTGGTCGACCTCCGCCAGCAGCCGGCGCTCGACGTCCAGGCGCTCGGGTGGGCTGGTGTCGGCGCCGGCCTGGTGGCGGCGCTTGACCGCGCCGAGGGCGTGGAAGGTGAGGACGAGGGGCGGCCGGCGGTCCTCGGCGGCGGTCAGCGCCTGGCGGCTGGCCCAGCCGGACATCCAGAAGTGGGCGTGCACGACGTCGGGGGCGTCGGGCCGGTCGGGTTGCCACCGGCGGTGGAGGTGGCGGGCGAACTCGGGCATCAGGGGCCACAGGTCGTCCCGGGGCACCGGGGCGGCCGGGCCGGCCGGCACGTGCTCGACCGTGACGCCGGGGCCGAGGGCCACCCGGGCGGGGAGCCCGTCGGCGTCGGCCCGGGTCAGGACCGTCACCTCGCAGCCGAGGGCGGCGAGCGCGGTGGCGAGGTCGGCGACGTGGACGTTCTGGCCGCCAGCCTCCGCCCCGCCGACGGCGGCGAGCGGGCTGGCGTGCTCGGACACGAGGTGGACCCGCAGGGGCGTGGTCATGCTCGGCTCCCTTCGGGCAGGCGGGCGAGGTGGTCGACGGCCGCGACGACGGCGGTGCCGTCCACGCCGGCCACGCAGAGGTGGTCCCCCCGGGGGCACGTTCGGGCCCGACACCCGGCACACGGCACCCGCTGGTCGCCGAGCACCACGTGGGGCACCCGCCACGGCCGCCACCGGGCGAGGGGGACGGTGGGGGGAAAGATCGCCACGACCGGTGTCCCCACCGCGGCCGCCAGGTGGGCCGGCCCGGTGTTGCCGCACACGACGGCCGCCGCGGCCCCGAGCACGAGGCCGAGCCGGCCGAAGTCGAGCCAGCCCGCCAGGTCGGTCACCCTGGGGTGGCGGCCCGCCACCCGGGCGCCCAGCCCGACCTCATCCGGCCCACCGGTCACGACGACCCGCCACCCGGCCGCTGCCAGGGCGGCGACCACGCCGGCCCAGGCCGCGGGGTCGAGCGTGCGGGCCGGGGCGCTGGCGCCCGGGTGAACGACCACGTACGGGGGCGGGATCTCCGGTTCGCCAGGGGCCGGCAGGCGGACCCGGAGACGGTCGTCCTCCGGGGAGGGGAAGCCGAGCGCCTCGGTCACCAGCAGGCCCCGGCGGACCTCGTGGACGTCGGGGTCGCCGGCGATGCGGACGTCGAGGAGGGACCCCGCATGGTCGTGGCTGACGGCGGCGATGCGGGCCACGCCGGCCCACCGCAACAGCAGGGCGAGCGGCAGGGGGCTCTGGTGCGAGGACACGAGCACGGCGGCGTCCGTGACCCCGAGCGCCCGGACGCGGTCGACGAGGATGGCCGCGTCCGCCGGCGCCACCCGCATGCGATCGGGCTCGATCCACGGCACCCGGCACTCGACGATGCCCGCTAGGCCGGGGAGCAGCTCGGCGGCGGCGCGGCCCCGGGGGCCGCACAGCAGGTGGACCGGGCGGCCACTGGCGGCGGCCGCCCGCACCGCGGGGCCCGCCAGGAGGACGTCGCCGCAGTTGTCCTGGCGGGCCACGAGGACGGCGCTCACCGGGGACCTCCCACGCCGAGTACGAGGTCCACCACTGCGGCGAAGTCGGGCGCCACCCGGCGCGCCGCGGCGACCTCGCCGGCCCGGGTGGCCGGGCGGGGGACGAGCACGCCGGTCGCGCCGGCCGCCTCGGCCGCGGCCATGTCGGCGCCGATGTCGCCCACCACGACGCATCGCCGCGGGTCCACGCCGAGGCGGGCGGCGGCCGCCAGGACGAGCCCCGGCGCCGGCTTGCGGCACCCGCAGCCGTCGTCCGGCCCGTGCGGGCACCACACGACGGCGTCGAACGGCCCCAGCTCGGCGGCGATCCGGCGGTTGACGGCCTCGACCTGGGCCGCCGACAGCAGGCCCCGGGCCACGCCGCTCTGGTTCGACACGATGGCCAGCCGCAGGCCGGCGGCCCGCAGCCGCGCCAGGCCACCGGCCACCCCCGGCAGCGGCACGACCCGGGCGGGGTCGCCGTTGAACGGGACGTCCTCGACCAGCGTGCCGTCTCGGTCGCACAGCACAGCCGCGACGCCCCTGGGCTCAGCCGGCCGCATGGGCCGCCGTGGCGATGAGCCGGGTCGTCGAGCGCTCGGACAGCAGCGGCAGCACGACCACCTGGCCGCCCCACTGGGCCAGCGCCGCTTTCTCGTCCAGGTCGGCGCCCTGGTAGTCGGCGCCCTTCACGAACAGGTGGGGCCGCAGGATGTCGAGGGCGGCGACCGGGGTGTCCTCGTCGAAGACCATCACCTCGTCGACCGCCGCCAAGCTGCGCAGCACCGCGGCACGGTCGTGGGCGCTGTTGAGCGGGCGGCCCGGGCCCTTCAGCCGGTGCACCGAGGCGTCGCTGTTGAGGCACACCACCAGGTGGTCACCGAGGCTGCGGGCCTGGTCGAGCAGCCGCACGTGGCCCGCGTGGAGCACGTCGAAGCATCCCCCGGCCGCCACCACCACGCCCCCGCTCCGCCGCACCGCCGCCGCGCCGGCACCCGGCGGCGCCGGCCGCAGCGGCACCACGGTGCTCCGCGCGCCAACGGGGGCCGAGGTCCGGGCGACGAAGGCGGCGGCATCGGCCACGCCCCCCTCGACCGCGGCCAGCACGCCGGCGCCCCCGGCGAGCGCGAGGGCGGCCGACGCCGCGAACCGGTCGCCCGCGCCACAGGGGTCGCCCTGCGCCATGACCGCCGGCACCACTGCGGGGTTGGCCCGGCGACCGGCGAGGACGGCGCCGAGGGGGCCCGCGGTCACGGCGACCGACGTGCCGAGCACCTCGCTCGTGCGCCGCGCCAGGGCGACGACGCCCGGCAGGCGCTCGGGCGGCCCCGCGCCGCCGCCCGCGAGCACCCGCGCCTCGGCCACGTTGGGGGTCGCGAGCGTCACGGCCTCGGGGGGGCGGGGGCCGTCGGGGTGCGGATCCCACACCACGGGCGCCGGGCCAGTGGCCGCCGCCGCGACTTCGGGCCGGCGGGCGAGTCCCCGGCCATAGTCGGCCACTAGCACGGCGGCGGCGCCGGCCACCGCCGCGTCCGCGGCGGGCGCCCAGGGGCCGGTGGCGGCCACCGGGCTGCAGCCCCGGTCGACCCGCACGAGCGAGTGGCCCTCCGCCCGCAGCCGCAGCTTGACCGGCGTCGGCCCCGCCAGCGCCAGGTCGACCACCTCGACTCCGGTGGCCTCGAGCAGCGTGCGCAGTCGCCGGCCGTCGGCGTCGCCGCTCAGCGCCGTGACCAGGCGCACATGGGCCCCGGACCCGGCGGCGAGCGCCGCCGCCAGCGCCGCGCCTCCCGGACGGGCGTGCTCGTGGGGATCGTCGAGCACGGGCGCCGGGGCGTCGCGGCACACTCGCCGGACGTCGCCCTCCCAGTCGACGTCGAGGAGTGCGTCGCCGACGACGCAGAGGACGGGCGGGCCCGCCCGGCGGAAGGTGGTCACGACGGCCCTCTACCGCGTGAGAAGCGCTTCTCAAACCGGTTCTTGCCGCGGCCTCCTGCCAACGGCCAGGTTCCGGTATCACCCCCTGCCCTCCACGTGATAGGCGGCCCTAGGGCGAAGGAGGGAACACGGATGAGCGACGGGCATGGCGACGAGGGCCGGCCGGACCACGGCACGATCGAGGAGCCCCCGATCAGCACCGTGGACGACTGGTTGGGCCAGCAGGCGAGCGAGGACGAGGCGGTCGTCGACGAGCTCCTGGAGGAGACTGGCGGCGACGCGAGGAGGCCCAGCGCCGGTTCCCCGCCCGCAGCCATGAGGATCGCCCCGACCGGCTCCCCACCGAAGACCGGCGGACATGACGGTCAGGGAAGACCCCATGACCGAACCGACCCAGGGGCGCGACGTCGCCGAGTTCATACGCGAGCAGCACCAGGAGATCACCCGGCTGTTCTCGGCCGTCGAGGCCGGCCAGGGCGACGGCCGGCAGGACGCGGTCGAGTGCCTGGTCCGGCTGCAGGCCGTGGATGAGACCGCCGAGGAGGAGGTCGTCCGGCCCTCGGTGCACCCACACGCCACGTCGCGTTTCCTACCTGCGGGGTGGCTGCACCGCGGCACCCGGGACCCGCCGTGGTCGATCCGCTTCGCGGGACTCCTTGGTCATGCGCCTGCGGTGACTCGCCGCGGCACGGTCGCGCGCCTGACACGACGGGGCGTTATCCCCACTCCCGGCACGCTCATGCCACGGACTGAACGAGCGCTCCGACAGATCCACGATCGCTCCGGCAAACGCCATCGCAAGAATCACCCGGCCCAGACACTCGCTTGACAGGCCTCGGGGCCCGGAGCCAGCGCGCAGTGCGCTAGGTAGGTCGCAAGGCAAAGATGACGCCTGCTCAGTTGGCGGCACTTCGACCAGCGTCTCGATGTCGCTCCCTCCACGGCTCGCCGCCCCTGGTCGCCTGACAGCGATCGTCCGCCGCGGTGTCGTCGTGCTTGACGGACGACAGGGCGGCCGACGGGCGCGGCTAGGAGGTCTCGGACGGTGCAGACGGCCGACACGGCCTGGACGGTGCCGTCGTCGCCCCGGAACGCTGCGACGGGGTGCCTGTCGATGCGGACGACTGCGCCTTCGCCGGGTCGCAGCGTGTCGAGCGTGGCCGGCCCGGATGCCCCGCTCGAACGGGTTGCCGGCCGCTGCAGCCGGGACGTCGACGGGTCGACGGCGGTCACCCACACGGACTATCCAACGTGGCCGCGTCAGTCCCAGGCATACCCCAGGAACGCTGCGTCCCGGCGGCGCGGGTGTGAGCGGCCCTCACGGTGGGTAGCCGCAGACGGTCCGCCAGGTTGTGGAGGTGCCCGATGGTCGAGTTGGCGTATGCGCTGTCCAGCGAGGAGCACGACGCCCGCACGCTCGTCGCCACCGCCCAGCGGGCGGAGCAGGCCGGGTTCCGGTCCGTGTGGATCTCCGACCACTACCACCCCTGGATCGATCGCCAGGGCCAGTCGCCGTTCGTGTGGTCGGTCATCGGCGCCATCGCCGCCACCACTGACCTGGCGGTGACCACGGCCGTGACCTGCCCGCTGATCCGCATCCACCCAGCGGTCCTCGCCCAGGCGACCGCCACGTCGAGCAACCTGCTGCCAGGGCGTTTCCGCTTCGGTGTCGGCACCGGCGAGGCGCTGAACGAGCACATCCTCGGCGACCCGTGGCCGGCCGTCGACGTGCGTCTCGACATGTTGCGCGAGGCCGTCGAGGTGATCCGCCAGCTGTGGACAGGCGAGCGGATCACCCACCGCGGTCCGCACTACAGGGTCGAGCAGGCCCGGATCTACACACCACCGGACGAGACCGTCCCCGTCATCGTGTCGGCGTTCGGTCCCGATGCCCTGGCCGTGGCCGCCGACATCGGCGACGGCTGGATGACGACCGGACCCGCCGGCGACATGCTGCGCGACTACCGGGCGGCCGGCGGCTCGGGCCCGGCACTGGGCGCACTCAAGGTGTGCTGGGGCGACGACGAGAGCGAAGCCCGCAAGCTGGCCGCCGAGCTGTGGCCCACCAGCGGCCTCCCGGGCCAGCTCAGCCAGGACCTGCCGACCACAGAGCACTTCGAGCAGGCCGTGTCGATCGTCGATGAGGAACGGGCGACCGAGGGCGTGCCATGCGGGCCCGACCCGGGCCGCTACACCGAGGCGCTGCGCGCCTACGCCGATGCCGGGTTCGACGAGGTCGCCCTGACCCAGATCGGCCCCGACCAGCAGGGTTTCTTCCGCTTCTATGAGCGGGAGCTGGCCCCGGAGGTGACCCATGGCGATCTGTGAGGTCTGCGGCAACGACTACGACAAGGCGTTCGAGGTGGTGGCCGCGGGCGAGCGCCATACCTTCGACAGCTTCGAGTGCGCCATCCACCGCATGGCTCCCGTCTGCGAGCATTGTGGCTGTCCGACCATCGGTCACGGGATCGAGAGCGACGGGCGCTTCTACTGCTGCGCCCACTGCGCCCGCGAGGCCGGAGTCCCGGCGGCCGACCGTGTCGACAGCCCGAGCTGAGGCGCCCGCTGCCCTCGTCGACGGTCTGCGCCGGCTCGAGGACGCCGCCGAGCTCGACGGGGCGGTGGCGGCCCTCGACCGCGTCGGGGCGGCGGTCGTCCCGCCGGGCGTGGTCCGCGACGCGCTGATCGGCCGCTGGCTGGGCCACGCCGTTCACCCGCTGCTCACGGACCTGCCCATCGGGTTCTGGACGTCGGCCTCGGTGCTCGACGTCCTGGGCGGCCGGCGGGCCCGACCGGCCGCCGACCTGATGGTGGCGCTCGGCGTCCTGTCGGCCGTGCCGACGGTCGCGACCGGCCTGGCGGAGTGGCGGGAGGCGGGGCGCCGCGAGCAGCGGGTCGGCATCGTCCACGCGTCGGCCAACGCCGCAGCGCTGGCGCTCTACGCCGCGTCCTGGCGGGCCCGGCGCCAGGGGCAGCGGGCCCGGGGCGTGGCGCTGGCCCTGGCCGGGGCGGCCGTCGCCACGGCGGGCGGCTACCTCGGCGGCCACCTGGCCACGGTCCGCAAGGTCGGCACCCGCGACCCGGCCTTCGCCGCGGACTGAGAGGCACCATCGGCGGGGCCGAAGGCAACGCACCTCAGCCAGCGCCGGTGGCCTGGTGGGGGGCGTGCACGGGCTTGGACTCGGTCGAGCCCCGCTGACGCAGGTAGACGCTCAGGACCACCAAGGCGCCAACGGCGAGGAACTCGGACTGCCAGTTCTGGGGTGACTGGAACCAGAACTCCGAGCGGAACAGGAACCCGAGCGTCGACACCGCCGGCTGGCCGTGGCCGGCCTGCTCGGCGTTGAACGCCCGGGCCCCGGTCACGAGATGGCCAGTGAACGCCAGCACGAACAGGCCCAGCATGGCGATGCTCAGCGAGTTCAGTTCTCGAACGTGGCCTCCCCGAAGTCGGCCCGGGACAGGTACTCGACGAACCCGTCCGCCGGCTCGCCGTGGTCGCGTTGGTCGTCGTTCTAGGCCCGGTGGCCGGCCCACGCCTGGCCGCCCGGCCAGATGACGAGGAACGCCCCCCAGGGTCACGATCGACAGGCTGTGGTCTCGCACGAACCGGCGCATCGCCGCAGCGATTACCTTCCCCGCCCCGGTGGCAACCGGGCGTGACGGCTCGCCTGCCGCCTCGGAGACGCGTGTAGCGGGCCGCGTCTACCCGGGCGCTTCCCGAACGCGGCGCTCCACCCAGACGAGGGTGCGCTTCGGGTCGCGTCGGGTCCCCCAGCTCTCCGAGAGGCCCTCGACGATGCGGAGGCCCCATCCCCCCAAGCCCGGGGAGTTGCCCGGCTCGACCGGCGACACGGGTCCGCTGCCGCCGGCCTCGTCGGTCACCTCCATGCGCACGAGGTCTTCGGTCCGGCGGATGGTCACGGTCACATCGCCGGCGCCATGGGTGGTGGCGTTGGTCACCAGCTCGCTGACCGCCAGCTCGAACAGCATCACGTCGCCATCCAGGTCCCAGGCGCGGAGCGAGTCCCGCACGAAGGCCCGTGCCCGGGCGATCTCCGCGGGGTCTCGGGCGAAGAGACGGCTGCGTGCTCGATCCGTGGGACAGCCTTTCTGTCGGGCGGCGACGGGGTCGCGCGACGCCTACCCGGTGGCGGGCGAGAGCCATACGGGTTCCCGCTTTGCAGCCCTTCGCCCGGGAAGGACCCGTGTGCCCACATGCTCCCCGCCGGACCAGCGCTTCGCCGAGCTGCGCCGGACCGGGGACACCACTGCTGGAGAAGGACGAGACCCTGCTGGGCCTCGAGGGCCTCGTGACCCACCGGATGCCCTGACCGACGCGGCGGAGGCCCTACGCCATGTTCCAGGCCAAGCGGGACGGCGCCATCACGGTGGTGCTCTCCCCAGGGCCCGGACCAGCTCAGCCCGACGGGTAGCCAGATTCCCGGAGCAGCCGGGCGAGATGGGCGGCGTTGCGGGCCGCCGCAGCAGTCGCGCTGGTGACGCTCTCGCGCTCGCGGCTGAGGTCCTTGTAGTCGGTGCTGCCCATCGCCTCGCCCACCCAGTAGGTCACGGCGTTGGCCGGGAGGGTGAAGCCGACGTCGTTCAGGGCCTGGTACAGCTCGGCCGCCACGTGGTGGGCGCCGTCCTCGTTGCCCACCACAGCCACGAGGGCCACTCGGTCGAAGCTCACCATCCGCCCCTGGTCGTCGGTCTCGCCGAGGAAGGCGTCCATGCGCTCGGTCACCCGCTTGGCGATCGACGACGGCTGCCCCAGCCAGATCGGCGTGCCGAAGACCAGGATGTCGGCGTCCAGGATCCGGCGCCGCAGGCTCGGCCACTCGTCGCCGTCGCCCTCGTCGGAACGGACGCCCGGCTTGATGTCCAGGTCGGCGACCCGCACGGGACCGTCCGTCTCGACCCCCTCCTTGGTCAGCCCGTCGAGGACCTGGGTGACCAGCAGGTCGGTGCTCGACGGGTCGTCACCGGGCTTGAGAGTGCAATTGAGGCCGAGGGCTCGCAGGGTGGGCATGCCCTTGGGCTACCGCGATCGCCCGCGGCCCAATCCGTGTCACTACCCCAGATCCTCGTGCCAGCCAAGCTCGTCGCCGCCTGGTCGCGGTGGTGGAGGGACGAACCCTCGGCCGGGGCGGCATCCGCATCGTCGATCGAGCGCGACCGGTTGCGACTCGAGGACATCGACGAGAGCTGTGGCCCCCGTCCAAACTGAACGCAACACGGCTCCGCCCTCGTAGATCGAGTCGGTCGGACAGCGCCAGAGGCCGCCCGCAGGCCAGGCGTGGCGCAGGCGTCTGCTGCTCTGTTTCGCCTACTGCCACCACTCTCAGTTAAGCGGAAACCACGGAACGTGGGTCGTTTGCCATCGTCAGCGGCGGGAAGACCACGGTCGCAGCTGAGCCGGAGGTAGCCATGGCCAAGCACCGCCCCGTTAGGTGGCTGACAAGACGTGCTGCGATAGGAGTCAAAGACTTCCCGACTAATGCTCTATGGCTTTCCGCACGCGTCCGCCAGTCGCCGACGAAGACCCTCGCCGGGGCCACTGAAGGGGCCAACGCCGTCGGCAGCTCCGTGGCGAGCGTGCTGAGCCAGGCGGGGCGCTCGATCGCAGAGCACATGCCGTTCACTGGGAGCGACACATCCGTCGAGGGCTTGATCCACGAGGCTCAGACGAGCGCCGAAGAGGCCCGCGAGGCCGAGGCTCGCGCCGTGGCGCTTGCGCAGGAAGCCCGGCAGGCGGCCGAGGAGGCCAAGCGCTCCATCGAGGCCGCGCAGGAGCGAGCCCGCCAGGCCGAGGCCGACGCCAAGGCGCACGCCGTGGAGCGGATCGACAAGGTGAGGACCGAGACGAGCGCACAGGTTGCCGTCGTCAAGAGCGAGGCCGAAGAGCGGGTCCAGGAGGCGCGGCGCCAGGCCGAGGAACGGCTCGCCAACGAGCGCCGCGAGTCGAAGCAGCAGGCGGACGAGGCGACGGCCGCGGCAAGGACGGCCGCCGAAGATGAGGTCCGGAGATGGCGCCAGGAGGCCCAGGAGGTGAGCGACCGGGCGCAGGAGGCAGTTGCCGAAGCCAGCGATGCAGCCGCTCGGGCACGGGAGCTGGCCGATCAGGCGGCACAGGTTGCGCTCGAAGCGGCCGCTACTGCCGGTCGTGAGGCCGAGCGGCTGGCATCCGAAGCCGGCGATCTCAGGTCACGCGCGGCAGCATACGAACGGGCGGCCAGTGGCAATGGTCGGACCGCAGCAGGGCCGTCGGTCCGTAAGCCGGCTTCGGGGCGGCCGACGTCCCGCCCAGCAAGGCGGCCAGCGAGTAACTCGAAGGCCGCGTCACCCAAGAAGCCGCCGAGTAACTCCAAGGCCGCGTCACCCAAGAAGAAGGCGCCGGCCCGGCGCCGCTGAGCATTTTCACACGGAGGAAGTTGATGCTGTTCCGTCGCAGGACACGCAGGGAGCGGATGGCCGCATCGGCGCGAGGGCTCCTGCCGTCGCGTAGGGCCGTGGCCAAGATCGCCGGGGTCGCGGGCTTCGTGGTAGGCCTGACGGCCGTTAGCTCGAGCCTGTCATCGCTACGACAGAAGCACGCGTGAGGCGCAGGCGTCGCTTTGCGGTGACAACTCCGCGCGAAGGCGATCTCATCATCGACGCTCGGGTGCGGGCCCGGCTGCTTGGCCTGCATCTGCTCGATATCGACGCCCAAATCGTTGTGGCGCCGGCCCGAACAGCGCCGACGCTGGTTCCAGTCGGCGTCCGGGGCCGGGAGGGCTCGGGCCGCGCCGGCACGTCTGGAGGACATGAGATGCAGCGACGCATCGCAATTCCGCCGGACGCGTCGGCGCCGCCCGAGCTGGCCTATGCCGCGCGCCTGATCGCAGAAGGGTCGAACCTCCTCGACGAAGCCACACGAGCCCGCTGAGCGTCCGTGCACGAGCCGTGACCCAGGGTCAGTGAACGAGGTCGTCTTGCCCGCCGGTGTAACCCGAGGGTCAGCCCGACCAGTTCGGGTCGGCTGCTTGTGCAACGCGCTCGATCAGCGCGGGGCGAGCGGCTCGGTGCGGCTGCGGTCGCGCAACGACCTCGTCCTCAACGACACCTACCCAGAGTTGGTGACGCGCTGGCCCAGCTGACCGATGCCGATGTGGTCGACGGCGAGGTGGTGGCCTTCGAACGGGGCCGCACCAGCTTCTACCGCCTGCGGAAGCGGCTGGGCGTGCGCTCGGCCGCCGAGGCCCGCGAGCGAGCCCGCCTGGTAACGCCCGGGTGGCGACGACCGAGGCCACTGACGTCGAGGTTCAGTGGTTCGGCCCGGGCGTCGCCGGTATTGGTGGCGCCAGCTTCCTCGCTGACGTCGGCCACGAGATCCCCACTGCGCTGCTCCCCAGCCTGTTGACCTTCACACTGGGCGCCTCAGCCTCGGCCCTGGGGGTGATCGAGGGTGTCTCCGACGCGCTGGCCGGGGTTGCCCGCCTCGGGGGC
>DASRJM010000257.1:0-2200 GCA_035649475.1 Acidimicrobiales bacterium | reverse complement strand
CGGGCGCCCTGAGCGCGCACGAATGGGAGCAGGTCCGGCTGCACGCCTACCAGTCCGAGCGGATCCTGGCCGGGTCGGAGCGGCGGGCGCCGCTGGCCCCCATGGTCGGGATGCACCACGAACGGCTCGACGGCGGCGGCTACCACCGCGGCTGCACGCGCTCGGAGCTCCCCATGCCGGCCCGGGTGCTGGCGGCGGCCGACGCCTACCAGGCGATGACCGGGCGCCGGCCGCACCGGCCCGCGCTGGCCCCCGAGCGGGCGGAGGGGCGGCTGCTGGCCGACGCCCGCCGGGGGCTCCTCGACCCCGAGGCCGCCGGCGCCGTCCTGGCCGCGCCGGCCGCGCCGCCGTGGTCCCCCGCCAGGACCTGCCCGCCGGGCTGAGCGCCCGCGAGGTGGAGGTGCTCGGGCTGGTCGCCGACGGGCACAGCAACGCCGAGATCGCCCGGCGCCTGACGATCTCCCGGCGGACGCCCGAGCACCACGTCCAGCACATCTACACCAAGATCGGCGTGTCCAGCCGGGCCGCGGCGGCCCTGTTCGCGATGGAGCACCACCTCCTGGGGCCGAGGGATAGGTAGCGCTACCGATGCGCCCCCCTCCCCGTCGGGCCAGTCTCGGGACCACCCGACCAGAGGAGGAGGGCGACATGGCCGGCACCGCCGAGGCAACCGTGACGCGGGTGGCGTCCCGCGACGGCACCGAGATCGGCTGGTGGAGCAGCGGCCAAGGGCCGCCGCTGGTGCTGGTGCACGGGGCGGTGGCCGACCACGCGCGCTGGCGTCCGCTGCTGCCCTACCTGGAGCCCCACGCCACCGTCCACGCCATGGACCGGCGGGGCCGCGGCGCCAGCGGCGACGCCCCCGTCTACGACCTGGCCCGCGAGTTCGAGGACGTGGCCGCCGTGGTCGACGCGGTCGCCGAGGCGTCCGGGTCCGAGGTCGACCTGTACGGCCACTCATTCGGCGGGCTGTGCGCCTTCGGCGGGGCGGTCCTCACCGCCAACCTCCGACGGCTGGTCCTCTACGAGGGCTGGCCGTCCGCCGACCCCGCCGCCCGCGAACTTTCCCCGGGGGTCGGCGAGCGGCTGGACGCCCTGCTGGCCGAGGGGGACCGCGACGCGGTCGTGGAGACCATGTTCCGCGAGGTCGTGCGGATGCCGGAGACGGAGATCGCCGCCCTCCGGGCCCAGTCCGCCTGGCCGGCCCGCGTCGCCGCCGCGCCCACCATCGTCCGCGAGCTCCGGGCCATCTCCCGGGTGCCCTTCGGTGCCGCGCGGGCGGCCAGGATCACCGTCCCGACCCTCCTGCTGACCGGGTCGGACAGCCGCGACCCGTTCGCCGCCGACGTCGGGGCCGCGGCCGCCGCCCTGCCCGGCGCCCGGGTCGTGATCCTGGAGGGCCAGCAGCACGTCGCCGACATCCTCGACCCCCAGGGGTTCGCCGGCCACCTGGTCGGGTTCCTGCGCGGGCGGTGCTGATGGGCGCGCACCGCTTCGACATCCGGTCGACGGACGGGATCCCCCTGGCCGTCTCGCCGACGGCCAGAGGCCGTCGCTGGTGCTGGTCCACGGCTCGATGTGCGACCACACCGCGTCCGACCCGCTGGTCGCCGAGTTGCGGGACACCATGACCACCTTCGCCATGGACCGCCGGGGCTTCGGCGCGAGCGGGGACGCGGCCGGCTACGCCCTGGAGCGGGAGTTCGAGGACGTGGCCGCCGTGGTGGAGGCCGTCGCCGACCGGACCGGCGGGCCGGTGGCGCTCTGGGGCCACTCCTACGGGGCCGGCTGCGCCCTGGGCGGGGCCGCCCTGACGGGCGCCGTCCACCGCCTCGTCCTCTACGAGCCCGGCCTCGGCATCCAGTATCCCGCCGGCTCGATCGAGGCGGTCGAGGCGGCGCTGGCCGCGGGCGACCGGGAGGCGGCGCTGCTCCTGGTGCTGGTCGGGATCATCGGGATGACGGACGACGAGATCGCCTCCCTGCGCTCGGGCCCGCGCTGGCCGACCATGATCGCCAGCGCCCCCACCGTGCCCAGGGAGTGCCGGGCCGAGGACGGCTGGACCTACCGGCCCGGCGCCCGGGTCGAGGTGCTCGAAGGCCACGCCCACCTCGCCTACCGGACCGACCCCCGCGATGGTCGCCGCCGTGGTCCGGCGGTTCGTCAGCGGCCGCGGGTGTCGAGGGTGTGAAAGGCCTCC
>DASRJM010000256.1:0-24563 GCA_035649475.1 Acidimicrobiales bacterium | reverse complement strand
GCCGGCTATGCGGAAGTGGACGCGCCGTTCGAGGAGGCCCGCACCCTGCTGGCCCGGGGCGAGCGCCGGGTGGCCGGCGGCGACCGGGCGGGCGCCACCGACATCGCCCGGGCGCGGACGGTCTTCGACCGGATCGGCGCCCGGGCCTGGAGCGAGCGGGCGTCGAGGTTGCGGGGCGAGGCCAGCCGAGCCTGGGCGTCCCTCGACTCGCGGCTGACACCGGCGGAGCTGCGGGTGGCAATGGTCGTCGGCCACGGTGCCTCCAACCGCGACGCCGCCGACCAGCTGTTCATCAGCGTTAAGACCGTCGACTACCACCTGCAGGGCATCTACCGGAAGCTCGGACTGCGCAGCCGGGCCCAGCTGGTGGCGATCGTCGCGGGCGAGCAGGCCAGCCACTTCGCCTCCCGGAGCTGACCGCCGCCGGCGCCGAGGGTGCGCCGACGTGCCGGTCGAGCGCACCGCGACCGCGGTGCAGGCGGGCGGGCAGGGGACGGAGACCTCGACCGTCAGGCGGGCGGGACCTGTCTCGGTGACCGTGACCAGCAGGCCGCCCGCGGGGATCTCGGTCCCGGTGGCGGGCGCGCCCGGGCCGGGGGCGACGACCGCGGCGTCCGGCCACTCGGCGTGCACCGCGGCGGCGACCGCGGCCGCCGCCCGGGCGTCGGTCCGCAGCGCCACGAGGCGCAGGTAGCCGACGCGATGGGACCGGAGCGCGCCGATGACGGCGACCTCGCGGGCCCGGCCGTCGAGCTCGACCACCGCGTCGCCGCCCGCCTGCCACAAGGTCGCGCCGGCCCCGAGCGAGCGGCGGGTCGCGCCGGTCGGGACGCCGGCGGCGGGTCCGGCGGCCACCGCCAGGACCAGCACCGCCATGGGCCCCGCGCCGCCGAGCGCGACCTGCCAGTAGCTCCGGCGGGAACCTGCCGTCGCCGGCGCGGGCCGTGGTGGGCGGGTGCGCAGGACCCAGACGGCGGCGGCCGCCGCCGCCAGCAGGGCGAGGTGCAGCGGGCCGAGGCGGCCGAGCGGCCAGCCTGCGGCCGAGGTGGCGACACCGTCGAGCCAGGCGAGGAGCACACGGGAGGGCACGTGGAGCGCGGTGGCGAGCGGGCCGCCGACCACGCCGGCGATCAGCCCGGCGGTGAGGCCCCACACCATCAGCGGGCCGGCGACCGGGACGGCCAGGAGGTTGGCGGGGATCGCCGCCACCGGCACGTCGCCGAAGGCGGCCACCAGCAGCGGTGCGACGGCGATCTGCGCGGCCAGCGTGACCGACAAGGGCGCGGCGACCCACCGGGGTCCGGGCAGCGCCGCCGCCAGCCGGACGGCCCCCACGACGATCCCGGCGGCGCCGGCCACCGACAGGCGGAAGCCGAGCGACGTGACCAGCAGCGGGTCGATCAGCACCATCCCGGCGACGCCCAGCGCCAGGGCCCGCAGCGTCGACGCCGGCCGGCCGACCGCCGTGCCGACCGCCGCGACGGAGGCCATGGCCGTGGCTCGCAGCACCGACGGCTCGCACCGGGTCAGCAGTGCGAAGCCGGCCAGCACACCGAGCGTGGCCGCCAGGCGGGGACCGAAGCGCAAGCGGCTCAGCAGCGGCGCCACGATGACCAGGGCGAAGGCCACGTTCTGTCCCGACACAGCCAGGAGGTGCGTGAGGCCGGCGGCCTGGAAGGCGTCGGTCATGTCCGCGGGCTGGTGACGGTCGTCGCCGAGGGTGACCCCGGCGAGCAGGCTGCGGTGGCGCTCGGGGAGCGACGTCGCGCCCTCCGCCAGCGTGCGGCGCAGGCCGTTGGCGGCCCGGGTGACGGGATCGCCCGTCCGCCAGCCGGTGACGGTCTCGATCTCCAGCCGGCCGGCGAGGTGGCGGTGGCGGGCCCGGGCCTCGTCGTCGCCCGGCGGCCGGACCGTGCCGACCACGGCGATCCGCTCGCCCATGAGCCGGTCGTCGAGGCTGGCGGCCGCGGCGTTGCGGGCGTACGCGGCCAGGCGGCGACCGTTCAGCCGGACGTCGGCGGCCGCTCCCCCGCTGCTGTCGGGCACGGGATCGCCGACCAGCGTCACCTCGGCCCGGACCGGCCCGGTGTCCAGCGGTACGGCCAGCCCGTCGAGGGAGCGCTGGGCCAGGCTGACGGCCAGCAGCGCGGCGGCCAGCACGAGGACCTCTGGCCGGAACCGGCCGAGGCGGCCCAGCAGCCACGCGACCCCGAGCGCGATCAGCCCGGCCGCCAGCGGGACCCGCGGAAGGTGGCCGTCCACGGCTGCGAGCGCCGCCGCCCCGGTGACGACGGCCAGGATCACCGCCCAGCGGTCGGACATCGCTACACCACCACCCGGTCGCGGAGCTCGGCGAGCTTGGCGTCGCCGATGCCCCGCACGTCGAGGAGGGACTCGACCGACGGGAACGGGCCGTGCTGCTCGCGGTGGTCGACGATGGCTTCGGCGGTGGCAGGGCCGATGCCCGGCAGCTCCTCCAGGTCGGCGGCGGAGGCGGTGTTGAGGTCGATCGGGGGCTCGGGGCCACCGCCGGGGGATGGTTCGGGGCCGCCGGACCCCGCGACTGCGGGGGCGGCCTCGCCGACGCGGACCACGTAGACCTGCTGGCCATCCACCAGCTCGGCGGCCAGGTTGAGGCGGGATGCGTCCGCGTCGGGGGCCAGGCCCCCGGCTGCGCCCACCGCGTCGATCACGCGGGAGCCGGCGTCGAGGCGTTGGACGCCCGGTGTCGCCACCGCGCCCGCGACGTGGACCACGACCTCCCCGTCGCCGACGACGCCAGCGCCGGCGGCCGAGGTCGGCGGGTCGGCGCCCGTCGCCTCGGCGGCGGCCGACGGGTCCGACGAGGCCGACGCGTACGGGAGCTGCATCTCGGCGGCCGGTGTCGGCGGGGCCAGCAGGCGCCAGCCCACCACCGCGGCCACGGCCAGCGCGGCCGCGCCGGCCATCAGCCGGGTCGAGGACAGGTCGAAGCTCCCCGCGGCCGCGGCCAGGTGGTCGCGCCAGGTGCGGGGCGGGGCGGGCCGCGACAGGTCGGGCAGGGGCGTGGGGTCGGACATGGCCGTCCTCCGGGAGTGCGCGTCGAAGCAGGACTGAGGCCGCGGCGTGCGGCGATAGGGGGCACGGCCGCCAGCGGGCGGCCGGTGCGGCCTGCGCTCAGCCCAAGCGGGAGCGCCTGCGAGACCCGGACCCCGAGATCCGGTGGCGGGACCCTACCCTCCCCTGTCCCCGTCCGCTACGCGCCCCCGGCAGAATCTTCCGGTGCGACTCACCGCCGCCGGCGCCATCGCCAACGCCCATGCCTGGTTCGAGCTCAACAGCGGCTGGGCGCCGCCGGACGCGGACACGCTGGCCGAGTGGCTCGACGACGGTGTGTGCCGCTGCCCCGACGAGTGCCTGGTGGCTCCCGACGCCTGGTGCGAGCACGGCCTGGCCTCGTGGTGGCTGATCCTGGACGCGCTCGACGACGGCGTCGGGGCCTGACGCCGCCGGACCCGCCGCTGCCGGACCCGCCCGGGCGGTCGGTCAGAACCGCGTCAGAACAGGCGGCTGGTCAGGCGCTTGCGGTAGTCGGCCGTGCGGGGGTCGTCGGGCCCCAACACTTCGAGGAGGTCGACGTACTGCTGGCGGGCGTCGTTGTCGCCCTTCACCCGGTCGAGCAGCGCGTCCAGCTGGGCGGTGATCTCGTCGCCCGAGCTCGCGCCGTCGGTGGCGCCGGTGCGGACCAGCGCCGCGACCCGCCGGGTCTCGGCCGTCTCGGGGATGCGGCCCAGCAGTGCCAGGGCCTCCTCGGTGTCGCCGTTGGACCGGCGGTCCGCCAGCAGCTCGGCCAGCGCCACGATGGCGTCGTGGTGGTCCGGCCGCTCGGCCAGCACCTGGCGCAGCGACCCCTCGTCGCCCGCGGCCACCAGCGCGGCGACCTGCTCGTCGGACTCGCTGGGGACCAGGCGGTCGACGAACTCCTGCACCTGGGCCTCGGGCTGGGCACCCACGAACCCGTCGACCACCTTGCCGTCCGCCACCGCGTACACCGCCGGGATGCCCTGGACCCGGAACGCGGCCGACACCTGGGGGTTCTCGTCCACGTTGACCTTGACCAGCTCGACCTTGCCCTCGCTGGCGTCGATCACCTTCTCGAGGATCGGCCCGAGCGTGCGACAGGGGCCGCACCACGGCGCCCACAGGTCGACGACGACCGGCACGGTCTGCGACCGGTCCAGCACGTCGGTCTGGAAAGTGTCATCGGTGACGTCGATGGTCATCGGCATAAAGGCTACCGGCGACCCTCGACGCGGCCGACGCCCGCGCCCTCTACGGTGAACCTCCGATGACCGACGCGCGGACAGCCGACGCCAGTGACGGTCCCACGGAGGCACCCAAGGGCGTCGACGTGCCGAGTGTCACCGCCTGGTTCGAGGCGCATGTACGCGGTGCGGCGAGGCCGCTCACGTTCGAGCTCATCGCCGGCGGGCGCTCCAACCTGACCTACCGGGTGACGGACCGCGCGGGCCACGCGTGGGTCCTGCGCCGGCCGCCGCTCGGCCAGGTGCTGGCCACCGCCCACGACATGGGCCGCGAGCACCGCATCATCTCCGCCCTGGCCGACACCGACGTGCCGGTGGCGCCGGCGCTCGGGCTCTGCACCGACGAGTCCGTCAACGGAGCGCCGTTCTACGTCATGGCGTTCGTGGACGGCCTCGTGGCCCGCAACGCCGAGGCGTCCGCCCGGCTCGACGTCGAGGCCCGAGCGCGCGCCGGTCGCCAGATCGCCGAGGTCCTGGCCCGCATCCACGCCGTCGACCCCGCGGCGGTCGGCCTCGGCGACCTGGGCCGCACCGAGGGCTACATCGAGCGCCAGCTCCGCCGCTGGTACAAGCAGTGGGAGAACTCCAAGACCCGCGAGCTGCCCGTGGTCGACGAAGTCCACGACGCCCTCGCGGCCCGCATCCCCGAGCAGGGCCCGGCCGCGATCGTCCACGGCGACTACCGCCTGGACAACTGCATGCTCGCCCCCGACGGGACCATCCGGGCGGTCCTCGACTGGGAGCTCTGCACCCTGGGCGACCCCCTGGCGGACGTCGGCCTCCTGCTCGTGTACTGGAACGACCGCGACGACACGGGCTCGGCCCTCATGGAGACGTCCACCACGCTCGACGGCTTCCCGTCCCGGGCCGACGTGATCGCCATGTACGCCGAGGCGTCGGGACGGGACGTCTCCGACGTCGAGTACTACCGCGGCTTCGGCTACTGGAAGCTGGCCTGCATCCTCGAGGGCGTGTACGCCCGCTACAAGGGTGGGGTCATGGGCGATGCGTCGGGGTTCGAGGGATTCGCCCGCCAGGTCGAGATGCTGGCCAACCAAGCGAAGGCCACCATCGAGGGCCTGCCCTCCCGGCCCTGATCCCTGAGAGGCGCAATGGCGCTGTACGAGCTCATCGAACAACCCGACCTCGAGGACCCGCTGCTCCTGTTGGCGCTCGACGGATGGATCGACGCGCGGCTGGCCGCGGCCGGTGCGGCCGAGGTCCTGTGCGACCAGCTGGACACGATCACCGTGGCCCGCTTCGACACGGACGAGCTGCTCGACTACCGGGCCCGGCGGCCGATCGCGCACCTGGACGACGGCATCGTGCGGGGTCTCACCTGGCCGTCGCTCGAGCTGCGGGCCGCCGCGGACGAGGCCGGCAACGAGCTGTTGCTGCTGGTCGGGGCCGAGCCCGACCGCCTCTGGCACCGGTTCACCGACGAGGTGGTGACGCTCGCGCTCGACTTCGGCGTGCGCATGTGCGTCGGCCTGGGCGCCTACCCGTTCGCCGCTCCGCACACCAAGGCGCCCCGCATCGCCTGCACCGCCTCGACGGCCAGCCTGGCCGACACGGGGTTCCTGCGGGCCTCGCTCGACTTCCCGGCGGGGGTCCAGGCCGCCATCGAGCAGGGTTGCGACGAGCGCGGCGTGCCGTCGCTGGGGCTGTGGGCCCAGATCCCCCACTACGTGCCGGCCACGATGCCGTTCCCGGCCGGGAGCCTGGCGCTGGTCGAGGCGCTGGCCCGAGTCGGGGAGCTGTCGCTGCCGGTCGGCGACCTGCCGTCGATGGCCGCCGCCACACGGGCGCGGCTCGACGAGCTGATCGCCCAGAACCCCGAGCACGCGGCGATGCTGCGCCAGCTGGAGCTGGCGTGGGAGCAGGCGGAGCCGGTGACGGAGATGCCGTTCGCGGCGTCCGACCTGCCGTCCGGTGACGAGCTCATGGCCGAGCTGGAGCAGTTCCTCCGGGACCAGCGCCCCGACTCCTGACCCGCTCCTTGACCGCGCGGTCAAGCCTCCGACTACGGTCGGGGCCATGAGGATCGACGGTGGGATGCGGGGCGGGTTCGACCACGCGGCGGAGGACGCCCGCAGGCAGGAGGAACGCGGGTACGACGGCGTCTGGGTCGCCGAGACCAGCCACGACCCGTTCCTGCCCCTGGCCCTCGCCGCCCAGAGCACCGAGCGGATCGACCTCGGCACCGCCATCGCCGTCGCCTTCGCCCGCAACCCGATGACGCTGGCCCAGGTGTCGTGGGACCTGCAGGCGGGGTCCGGAGGCCGTTTCATCCTCGGCCTCGGCAGCCAGATCAGGGCCCACATCACCCGCCGGTTCTCCATGCCGTGGTCGCACCCGGCGGCCCGCATGCGGGAGATGATCCTGGCGATCCGGGCCATCTGGAACTGCTGGAACACGGGGAACAAGCTGGACTTCCGCGGCGACTTCTACCAGCACACGCTGATGACGCCGTTCTTCAACCCGGGGCCCAACCCGCACGGCGACGCCCGCATCTACCTGGCCGGCGTCGGCGAGCTGATGACCGAGGTCGCGGGCGAGGTGGCCGACGGCTTCATCTGCCACGGCTTCTCCACCCGCCGGTACATGACCGAGGTGACCATCCCGGCTCTGGAGAAGGGCCGGGCCAAGGCGGGCAAGTCCCTGGAAGGCTTCGACATCTCCGGACCGATGTTCGTGGTCACCGGCCGCGACGAGGCGGAGATGGCGGCCGCGGCCACCGGGGTGCGGGGCCAGATCGCCTTCTACGGGTCGACCCCGGCCTACCGGAAGGTGCTGGAGCTGCACGGCTGGGGAGACCTCCAGGACGAGCTCAACCGCATGTCCAAGGACGGCCGCTGGGGCGAGATGGGCGACCTCATCGACGACGAGATCCTCGAGACGTTCGCCGTGGTGGCGCCGGTCGACGAGGTCGCCGCCGGCCTGGTCGAGCGGTGGGGCGACGTGGTCACCCGCATGAGCTTCTACACGCCGTACGAAACCGACCGGACCCAGTTCTCGGACATCATGGCCGCCCTGCGGGCGGCGTGAGGGCCCAGCGCCCTCGCTCAGGCGACGACGAGTGTCAGCTGGCCGTCGTCGTAGCGGCGGCGGCACAGCGACCGCTGCAGCTTGCCCGAGCTGGTCTTGGGCAGGGTGCCCGGGGTGACCAGCACGATGTCCCTGGCGGGGACGCCCACGACGTCGCGCACCCGGTCGTGGACGGCCCGGCGCACCGTGTCGAGGTCGTCGGCCTTGGTCTCGGCCACCACCACGAGTGACTCGCGCCCGCGGTCCCCGTCGACCCCGAAGGCGATCACGTTGCCGGCCCGCACGCCCTCCAGCGAGCCCACGGCCCGCTCGACGTCCTCGGGGAACACGTTGCGGCCGCCGACGATGATCACGTCCTTGATGCGGCCGCACACCACCAGCTGGCCGTCCAGCGTGTAGCCCAGGTCGCCGGTGCGCAGCCAACCGTCGTGGAACAGGGCGGCGTTGGCGTCCGGGCGCCGGTAGTACCCGGGGGTCACGGACGTGCCCCGGATCTCCAGCTCGCCGACCTCGCGGTCCCGAAGGGCGGCGCCGCTGTCCGGGTCGACGATGCGGATCTCCAGGCCAGGCACGGGGCGGCCGAGCAGCGCCAGCCGGCGGCTGCCCCCGGCGCCCGGCGCGACGGGGGCCGCGTAGCGCTCGGTCTCCAGCACCCGGCGGTCGACGCAGTCCGTGACCATGCCGCTGCCCGGCTCGGGGAACGTGCCGGCGATGGCGACCTCGGCCATCCCGAACGCCGGGAACACGGCCTCGGGCCGCAGCCCGTGTCGGGCCCCGGCCGCGACGAACGCCTCCACCTGGTCCGGGTCGATGGGCTCGGCGCCGTTGAGGGCGATGCGCAGGTGCGACAAGTCGTAGGTCTCGGCGCGGTTGAGTGCCCGCGTGGCCAGGACGTAGCTGAAGTTCGGGCCGGCCGTGGCCGTGCCGCCGTAGGTCGACAGCCACTCGATCCAGCGGGCGGGCCGGGAGGTGAAGTCCTGGGGAGCGCCCAGGACCAGGGCGGTCCCGGTCGACATCGGCAGCGTCAGCAGCCCGACCAGCCCCATGTCGTGGTACAGCGGCAGCCACGACACCAGCACGTCGGTGTCGGGGTCGAGCTGGGCCGCCACGCCGATGGCGTCGAGGTTGGCCCGCAGAGCCTTGTCCGGGAGCATCACACCTTTGGGGTCGGACGTGGACCCGCTGGTGAACTGGAGGATGACCAGCCGGTTCGGGTCGTCGTCCGGCCGCACCCAGCGGGCCGGGTCGCCGCCGGCCAGCTCGGCGAACCGCACCATCGGCGGATCGCCCCGCTCCGGGCGCACGAACTCGGCCAGCTCGGGGTCGATCACGCACAGCTTGGCGTCGGCGTGGCGCATGCGCTGGCGGGTCTGGGCGACGAACTCGTCGAGCGAGGACAGACGCATCGGCAACGGCAGCACCACGATCGTCGCCCCGGCCAGCCAGGTGGCCTGGATGGCGGTGACCAGCTCGCGGGTGGTCGGCGACAGCAGGGCGACGTGGTCGCCCGGCCGGACCCCCCGAGCCTGCAGGGAAGCGGCGTAGCCCCGGGCGTCGGCGTGCAGCCGGCCCCAGGTGACGACGTCCTCGCCGCCACCGACGACGAACGTGACTGCGGTGTCGCGCTCGGCGGCGCGCTCCAGGCGGCGGAGGAGCGAAGGCATCGCAGCTAGGACTTGCCCGTGAACCCCGGGGTTACACAAAGTGGCGCGCCGGCCGCGGGCGAATACCCCTGCCAGGGAGGCCTCGCCGGGCCGGTACCCTGGGCAGTCATGGCCGACGCCGCGCCGCCGATCCAGGACACCGACACCCCGCCCCACCGCTACACGGCCGCGCTCGCGGGGAGGATCGAGACGGCCTGGCAGGACCGCTGGGACCGCGAGGGCACGTTCCTGACCCCCAACCCGGTGGGCGACCTGAGCGCGGGCTTCGAC
This sequence comes from Acidimicrobiales bacterium, assembly GCA_035649475.1. Lineage (GTDB taxonomy): Bacteria > Actinomycetota > Acidimicrobiia > Acidimicrobiales > VFJN01 > ZC4RG19. The sequence goes on along the minus strand of DASRJM010000256.1, from coordinate 15,277 downwards.
AAGGTGGCCGACGCCCCCAAGCTGTACGTGCTGGACATGTTCCCCTATCCCAGCGGCGCGGGGCTGCACGTGGGCCACCCGCTCGGCTACATCGGCACGGACGTCTACGCCCGCTACATGCGGATGACCGGCCACAACGTCATCCACACGATCGGCTACGACGCCTTCGGCCTGCCGGCGGAGCAGTACGCGGTGCAGACCGGCCAGCACCCCCGCATCACCACCGAGTCCAACATCGCCACCATGCGCCGCCAGCTGCGGCGCCTGGGGCTGGCGCACGACCCGCGCCGGTCGATCTCGACCATCGACGAGGGCTACTACCGCTGGACCCAGTGGATCTTCCTGCAGATCTTCACGTCCTGGTACGACACCGCGGCCGATCGGGCCCGCCCGATCGACGAGCTGATCGCCGAGCTGGACGCGGGCACCCGCCGGCCGGGCGAGGGCACCAACCCGTACGGCCGCCCGTGGGCCGAGCTGTCGCCGACCGAGCGCCGAGTCGTGGTCGACAACCACCGGCTGGCCTACGTCGACGAGGCCCCGGTCAACTGGTGCCCAGGGCTGGGCACCGTGCTGGCCAACGAGGAGGTTACCGCCGAGGGGCGCAGCGACCGGGGCAACTTCCCGGTGTTCCGGCGCCCGCTGAAGCAGTGGAAGATGCGGATCACCGCCTACGCCGACCGGCTGGTGGACGACCTGGACCGGCTGGACTGGCCCGAGGCCATCAAGCTGATGCAGCGCAACTGGATCGGCCGGTCCGAGGGCGCCCGCATCACGTTCCCGGTCCCCGGCGGCGGGGGCATCGAGGTGTTCACCACGCGGCCCGACACCACGTTCGGCGCCACGTACATGGTCCTGGCGCCCGAGCATCCCCTGGTCGAGGAGCTGACGGCGGCCGACTGGCCCGACGCGGTCGCGGCGTCGTGGACCGGCGGGCACGCCACGCCGGCCGAGGCCGTCGCGGCCTACCGGCGCCAGGCCGCGAGCCGGTCCGAGGTCGAGCGCCAGGCCGAGGCCCGAGAGAAGACCGGCGTGTTCCTGGGCACGTGCGCCACCAACCCCACCACCGGCGAGCCCATCCCCGTGTTCATCGCCGACTACGTGCTGATGGGCTACGGCACCGGCGCCATCATGGCCGTGCCCGGCCAGGACGAGCGCGACTGGGAGTTCGCCGAGAATTTCGACCTGCCGATCGTTCGCACGGTCCGGCCCCCCGATGACTGGGACGGCAAGGCCTATGTGGGCGAGGGCCCGGCGATCAACAGCGCCAACGACGAGGTCAGCCTGGACGGCCTGACGGTCGACGCGGCCAAGCGCACGATCATCGACTGGCTGGAGGCCAACGGGCTGGGCACGGGCACGGTCACGACCAAGCTGCGGGACTGGCTGTTCAGCCGCCAACGGTTCTGGGGCGAGCCGTTCCCGGTCGTCTACGACCCCGACGACGGCCTGCCCCGGGCGCTGCCCGAGTCCGAGCTGCCGGTCGTGTTACCCCACGTCGAGGACTACGCCCCGGCCACTTTCGCGGACGACGACGAGACGTCGGAGCCGGTGCCTCCGCTGGCCCGGGCCACCGACTGGGTCAAGGTCGAGCTGGACCTGGGCGAGGGCCCCAAGGTCTACCGGCGGGAGACCAACACGATGCCGCAGTGGGCGGGGTCGTGCTGGTACGAGCTGCGCTACCTGGACCCCGACAACGACCGCGAGTTCGTCGACCCCGAGAACGAGCGCTACTGGATGGGCCCGCGCACGCCCGACGACCCCGGCGGTGTCGACCTGTACGTCGGCGGCGCCGAGCACGCGGTGCTGCACCTGCTGTACGCCCGGTTCTGGCACAAGGTGCTGTACGACCTGGGGCACGTGTCCTCCGCCGAGCCGTACCGGCGGCTGTTCAACCAGGGCATGATCCAGGCCGCGGCCTACAAGGACGCCCGGCAGCTGTACGTCGAGGCGTCCGACGTGGTCGAGCGGGACGGCGGGTTCTACCACCAGGGCCAGCCGGTCACCCGGGTGTTCGGCAAGATGGGCAAGAGCCTGCGCAACTCGGTCACGCCGGACGAGATGTACGAGAGCTACGGGGCCGACACCCTGCGGCTGTACGAGATGTTCACCGGCCCGCTGGACCAGAGCCGCCCGTGGGACACCAAGGCGGTGGTCGGCGTCTTCCGGCTACTGCAGCGCATCTGGCGCAACGTCATCGACGAGGAGACCGGCGAGGTCACGGTCACCGCCGACGCACCGGACGACGAGACGCTGCGGGTGCTGCACCGCACGATCGAGGCTGTCCGGGACGGCATGGAGAACATGCGGTTCAACGTGTCGATCGCCAAGATCACCGAGCTGAACAACCACCTGACCGCCCGCCACCCGGCCGGCGGCGTGCCCCGGTCGGTGATCGAGCCGCTGGTGCTGCTGCTGGCGCCGCTGGCGCCGCACGTGGCCGAGGAGCTGTGGTCCCGCCTGGGCCACCCCGACTCGCTGGCCACGGAGCCGTTCCCCGAGGCCGACCCGACCTATCTGGTGGACGACACGGTCGAGATCCCGGTGCAGATCAACGGCAAGATGCGGAGCAAGGTCGTGGTCCCGGCGGGCGCCGACGCCGAGGCCCTGGAGGCCGCGGCCCGGGCCGACGACCGCGTGGCCCGCCTGCTGGAGGGCACCACGGTCCTCAAAGTGGTGGCGGTGCCGGGGCGGCTGATCAACTTCGTGGTGGGCTGACCGCCGCCGCTCCCCGTGATTTGAGGGCGTCGGACCGTCTGGTAATGTTGCCCTTCCTCTCGGGGCTATAGCTCAGTTGGTAGAGCGCGTCCATGGCATGGACGAGGCCGTGGGTTCGATTCCCACTAGCTCCACGGCGAGTGTGCGAGGGTCAGCTGGTGGCGACCCGCGCCGCCCACTCGAGGCGGGGGACGTCGCTCCACAGCCGCTCGAGCTCGTAGTAGTCCCGCGTCTCGTCCAGGAACACGTGGACCACCACGTCGCCGTAGTCCATCAGCACCCAGTGGCGGTCGTCGAGGCCCTCGACCCGTAGCGGCTTGGCGAAACCCGCCCCCGCCACCAGGCGCTCGACGTCGTCGACGATCGCCTTGACCAGCCGGTCGTTGGGCGCCGACGCGATAACGAACTCGTCGGCGACGACCAGCACCTCTCCCACCTCGAGGATCACGACGTCGCGGGCCCCCTTGGCGTCGGCCGCGCGGGCCGCCACGATGGCGAGCTCCCGAGCAGCCGCTCGATCGTTCCGTCCAGTCAGCTCTCCGTCACCTCCTGATCAGGTCCCTGGCATCCTCACCGAGGACGACCGTGGCGTCGACCTCCTCGTCGGCGCCGAGAAGCTCCTCGGTGCTCGTCAATCCGAACAGGCCGGCCACCCACCCCGCAAGAACTTCCCGCTCGGGGCCGGCGTAGGACACCGTGGTCTCCGTCACATCGAACGACCGCGCGTTGCCCACGATCACGATCTCGGAGCCCCCCATGACCAGGAAGCGGGCTGCGTCGGTGGTGAGCGACGCGTCGGTCGTGCCGTTGAGGAGGCGGACCCGGACCCGGCTCTGCGGGGCCGGCGATGTCGGGAACGGGACGGCGAGGGCCATCACCTCGGGGAGCCGGTTGTCGTTGGTGCGCAGGTAGGACCCGGACGGCCGGTCGTCGCGGTAGATGGGCAGCTCGAGGGCCTGGCCGGCGCCGCCGGCGATGCCCCGCACGAACCGGCCGAGGCCGGTGGACTCCTCCCCCGGGACCGCATCGCGCCCGCCGTCGCCGACCTGGTCCAGCCACGCGGCCCAGAACTGCTGCTGGCGCTCGATGCGGTCGATGTCGGTCTGGCCGGGGTCGACCGCTGCCAGGAACCGGCCGACCTCGTCGGGCTGGAGGGAGACGTCGCCGGCCGGCCACTCCCCGACGGGCTCGGCCAGCGTGACCTCGATGGGCGCCACGGGGTCGACGAGGCGGGCCCAGTGGGCGTCGTCGATCTCGACGAACTCGCCGACGGCGGTGCCGATCAGCCGGCCGGCCGCCGCAACCGCGCCACTCGCCCCGTCCTGGCGGTACACGTCGGCCAGCGTGGCCGTGGCGGTCGGGGCCCGGTCGGCCAGCAGCGCCGGCGGGACCACGACGACCGTGCCGCCGTCGTCGTCGACCTCGAGCGACAGGAGCGCGAGGCCGGCCAGCGCGCCGTCGGGACCCCGGTGGACGACGGCGAAGGTCGGGGTGGGGACCACGTAGGCCTCGTACCCGGGATCGCTGGCGAGGAGCGCCGGCTCGTAGCGGCCGACGGTGCTGTTGCGGACGAGCGAGAGCCCGGCCACGGCCAGGGCCACGCCGGCGACGGTGGCGGCGCCGATGCCGGCCAGCAGCACTTGGCGGCCTCGCCGGACCTGCTCCGGCGACCGGCGCCGCCATCCCCGGCGGGTGCGGGGCGGCGGGCTGTCGCCGGGGTCGGGCGCGAGGGCGGTGGCGGTGCTGGCGCCGGCCATGTGGGCGGGCGCCGCGGCCCGGCGGGCGTAGCTCCGAGCCCGACGGCTGGCCGGCCGAGGGTGCCCGCCGGCGGACCGGGCGGGCGGCACCACCACGAAGGGCTGACCCGCGCTGTCGGTCGCCACGACCGGCTCGGCCGGCGCGCCGCCGCCCGGCGCGGGCTCGCCGGCGACCTCGATCACCTCGGGGGCCTTCGGGGCCGCCTCCGCCGTCGGCGGTGGCGGCGATGCCGGGGAGTCCTCGCCCTCGCGCTCGCCCGAGACAGCGTCCGTGGTCACCGGTCCTCCGGGTCGCGGTACAGGCCCCGGACCTCGATGGTGGCGATGACATCGGGGGTGAGCAGGTAGTCCAGCGGGCGCCCGTCGGCGACCCGGGCACGGAGGTCGGTGCTCGAGACCTCGAGCCGGGGCACCTCGACCCGTTCCCAGGACCAGCCCGGCGGGGGCTCGGCCTCCCGGGTCCCGGGCCGCTCGACGACGACGATGGTGGCCGCGGACCGGACCTCCTCCGCCCGCTCCCACGAGGGCAGGCCGGCGGCGGCGTCGCTGCCCAGGACCACGAACAGCTCCGTGTCGGGATGCTCCGCCCGCAGGGCCTCCAGCGTGTCCGCGGTGTAGGACATGCCCGGCCGGTCGATCTCCAGGCGGCTGGCCTCCAGGCCCTCCACCGACCCCACGGCCGCCTCCACCATGGCGTAGCGGTCGGCGGACGGGGTGATCTCCCGGGTCCCCACCTTCTGCCACGGGCGGCCGGCTACGACCAGCAGCACCTTGTCGAGCGCCAGCTCGTGGCGGACGTTCACGGCCGTCACCAGGTGGCCCACGTGCGGGGGGTCGAAGGTACCGCCGAAGAGCCCGAGGCGCCGTCCCATCAGCGGGGAGCTTCCCCTTCGAGGTCCGCCAGCACACGTTCCGACAGCGCCGTGAGCCCGCGCGACAGCTCGACCGGCCACGCCGGGCCTTCGGCCGGGGCCAGGGACCGCAGCCGGTCGGGCAGCGAGGCCAGGGCCGCCACGCCGCGCTCGCGGGACGCGGCCAGGGGCTCGGACCAGGTGCGCGTGCCGCCCGCCATCACCGGCTGGAGCAGCGGCCGGCCGCCCGGGACCACCTCGTCGTGCAGCGACACGACGTCGCGGCCCTCGCACCGCCACACCTGCTTGCGCCCGGGTTGGGTCACCTTGCCGGCCGCCAGCTTCATCTTCGGCCCCTCGGCGTCCTCCACCAGCTTGTAGACCACCCCGAGGGTGGGTGCGTCGGCGCTGGTGCCCAGCTGGGTCCCGACGCCGAAGGCGTCGATCGGGGCGCCCTCGGCCAGCAGCGCCGCGATCCTGTGCTCGTCGAGGTCGCCGGACGCGAGGATCTGCACGTCCGGGAGACCGGCCTCGTCCAGCACTCCCCGGACCTCGCTCGCCAGCGTCCCCAGGTCGCCCGAGTCGAGCCGCACGCCGGTGATCGAGATGTCCTCGCCCGCCAGCTCGCGTGCCACCTCGGCCGCGTGCCGGGCGCCGGCGACGGTGTCGTAGGTGTCGATCAGCAGCACGACCCCCTGGGGGAAGGACCGGGCGTACGCACGGAAAGCTTCGCGCTCGTCGTCGTACGACATCACGTAGGAGTGGGCCATGGTCCCGGACAGCGGGATCCCCCAGCGCCTCCCCGCCGCCACCAGGGACGTCCCGGCCGCGCCCGTGAGCCAGGCCGCCCGGGCCGCGGTCATGGCCGCGTCAACCCCGTGGTCGCGCCGGGCGGAGAAGTCGACGAAGGCCCGGGACCCGCAGGCCAGCGCCACCCGGGCGGCCTTGGAGGCCAGCAGCGTGTGGCTGCCGATGCGGTTGAGCAGCCACGTCTCCACCATCTGGGCCTCCACCAGCCGGCCCGTGACCCGCAGGAGCGGCTCGCCGGCGAACACGACCTCGCCCTCCGGGACCGCCCAGACGTCCCCGCTGAACCGCAGGTCGGCCAGGTCGGCGAGGAACTCGGGCGCGAACTGCCCCAGGCCCTCCAGGTAGGCGATGTCGTCCGAATCGAACCGCCACGACTCCAGGCCGGCCAGGGCGTCGTCGAGGCCCCCGGCGACCAGGAACCGCCGCTGGGGTGGCAGGTGGCGGACGAACAGCTCGAACGAGGCGTCGCCGTCGATGCCGCCCGCCCGGTAAGCGGCGGCCATGGTGAGCTCGTAGAGGTCGGTGACCAGCGCTGGCGGGGGCGTCACCCGAGCGTCACGCCCGCCGAGGCCATGGCGTCGACCGCCTTGCGGCCGTCCCCCGGCTCCAGCTCGACCGGGCGGACCCCGTCCACCAGGACGAGCGTCTCGTAACCCAGCCGGACGGCGTCGAGGGCCGTCTCCTTCACGCAGTAGTCGGTGGCCAGGCCCACCACCACGACCCGCTCGACGTCGTGCGCCTGGAGCAGGTCGTGGAGCTCGGTGGCGTAGGTCTCGCCCGACGTGGGGTGGACCATCGTGAAGCCCGAGTAGCCATCCTCGCCGCCGGTGCCCTTCTGCACCGTCCGGCCGGCGACCGTCAGCCGGGGATGGAACTCGGCGCCCCACGTCCCGGCCACGCAATGGACCGGCCAGGTACCCCCGTCCTTGGCGAAGTGAGGGGTGTCGGCGGGATGCCAGTCCTGCGTGTACACCACCAGCGCTCCTGCGGCCTGCGCGGCCTCGATCTCCTGGTTGGCGACGTCGATCACCGCGTCCGCATCACGCACATAGAGACTGCCGTCCGGATCCGCGAAATCGTTCTGCAGATCCACGATCACCAGGGCGGAGTGCGCGTCGTAGTGTCCGGCCACACCTGAAAACTAGGCGCGCGGCGCGTGACCCGGTGGTATGGATGCGTTTCGGGTTGGGAATCACCCGACCGGACGTCGTAGTCTTTCGGTCAGGCGGACCCACCTCTCCCCCGCTCTCTTCCCCGTCCGCCGAAATGGGGACTTTTTCGCGCCTAAGTCTCGAAACGGGCATCCGCCGGCCCCCCGTGCAACGTAATAGGGGTGACGCTCGTCACCTGGACGACAGATAGCGAACGCAAGCCGCCATATCCCGGCTCTGCTCCCCCGGATCCGGGAAAACCCGTGAGTGCGGGGAATCCCACTGCGGTAGTGGTGGTTGAGGAGTACGTCATGAGTGATTCGGTTGGTCAGTACCTCAACGAAATCGGCCTCGTCCCCCTGCTCACCGCAGATGAGGAGCGCGAGCTGTCGCAGACGATCGAGCGTGGGCGCGAGGCCCGCGAGCGCCTCGACGCGGGCGAGCGGACCCGCGAGCTCCGCAAGGCCGTCGCGGCCGCCGCCGCCGCCAAGGACCGCTTCATCCGGGCGAACCTCCGACTGGTGGTCAGCATCGCCCGGCGTTACCCCCTCCCCCCGTCCATGGAGCTGCTCGACCTGATCCAGGAGGGCAACCTGGGTCTCGAGCACGCCGTCGACAAGTTCGACTGGCGCAAGGGCTTCAAGTTCTCCACCTACGCCACCTTCTGGATCCGCCAGGCGATCGGCCGGGCCCTCGACCAGAAGGCGAGCCTCGTCCGCCTCCCCGGCGACCGGTCCGCCTCCCTGCGGGCCGCCCTCCGCCAGGCCTCCGGCGACGGCGAGGAGCTCGACGACGAGAACGCCCGCCTCTACCGCCTCACCACCCCCACCTCGCTCGACCGCCCCGTCGGCGACGACGACGGCAGCGAGCTGGTGGACCTGCTGGCGGCCGACGTGCCCACCCCCGAGGCGGTGCTCGTCGACCGTGAGGAGGAGCAGGCCCTGCACGACCTGCTCGGTGTCCTCGACACCCGGGCCCGCTACGCCGTGGAGCAGCGGTTCGGCCTCACCGACGGCCGCAAGCGCAGCTACCGCGAGGTGGGCGAGGAGCTCGGCGTGACCGCCGAGGCCGCGCGCCGCCTGGTCAAGCGGGCCGTCGACGCCGTGCGGGAAGAGGCGGTCGCCCGGGCCAGCGCGGCCTGAGGCTGCGGCGAATGCGCGGCCGGGGCCCACGCGGCCCGCGGCGAAGCAGCAAGAGCGGGAAGCACAGTGCGCCCCCGCCTCACCCCTCGCGCACGATGCGTACTGCTTTGCGGGCCGTCCGGGAACCGGGCCAGCATGGTGCACGATGACCAGTCCCTGGTCCCCTAGCTCCTGGCGGGCGCTTCCCGCGGCGCAACAGCCCCCCTGGCCCGACGAGTCCGCGCTGGACCGCGCCCTCAAGCACCTCGGCTCGCTGCCCCCGCTCGTGTTCGCGGGCGAGGCGCGGGCCCTCACGGCCCAGCTGGCCGAGGTGGCCGAGGGCAAGGCGTTCCTCCTCCAGGCCGGCGACTGCGCGGAGTCGTTCGAGGCGTTCTCGGCCGACGCCATCCGGGACAAGCTCAAGGTGATCCTGCAGATGGCGGTCGTGCTCACCTACTCGACCGGGGTGCCGGTCCTGAAGGTGGGCCGCATCGCAGGCCAGTTCGCCAAGCCCCGCTCGGCGGCGGTCGAGCTGGTCGACGGGGTCGAGCTGCCGTCGTTCCGGGGCCACATGGTCAACGACGTCGCCCCGACGGCGGCGGCCCGCCAGCCCGATCCCGAGCGGCTGGTGCAGGCCTACCACCAGTCGGCGGTGACGCTGAACCTGCTGCGGGCCTTCACGAAGGGCGGCTTCGCCGACCTGTCCCGGGTCCACCAGTGGAACCAGCAGTTCGTGGCGTCGAGCCCGGAGGGCCGGCGCTACGACCGCGTGGCCGACGAGATCAACCGGGCGCTGCGGTTCATGGCCGCCTGCGGCATCGACACCGAGAGCCAGCCCGTCTTGCACGAGGTCGACTTCTTCACCAGCCACGAGGCGCTGATCCTCGGCTACGAGGAGGCGCTCACCCGGCAGGACTCGCTGACCGGCGAGTGGTACGACTGCTCGGCCCACATGCTCTGGATCGGCGAGCGGTCCCGCCAGACGGACGGCGCCCACGTCGAGTTCCTCCGGGGCGTCGGCAATCCCCTCGGTTGCAAGATCGGCCCCACGGCCAGGCCCGACGAGGTGGTGGCGCTGTGCGAGGCGCTCAACCCCGACCGGGTGGCCGGGCGGCTGACGCTGATCTCCCGCATGGGGGCAGGCACGGTCGCCGACCGGCTGCCGCCGCTGCTGGCGGCGGTGCGCGACGCGGGGCATCCGGTGGTCTGGACCTGCGACCCGATGCACGGCAACACGTTCACGTCGGAGACCGGCCGCAAGACCCGGGACTTCGATGCGGTGCTGGCCGAGATCGCCGGGTTCTTCGCCGCCCACTGGGCCGAGGGCACCTGGCCGGGCGGCGTCCACATCGAGCTGACCGGCGAGGACGTGACCGAGTGCCTGGGCGGAGGCGACGCCCTCGGGCACGCGGACCTCGACGATCGCTACGAGACCATGTGCGACCCGCGGCTCAACGGCCGCCAGTCGATCGACCTGGCGTTCCAGGTCGCCGAGCTGCTCGACCGCCGGTGAGGCCCGCGGTCCGGCCGCTACACGGGTGGCGCGTTCGGCGGGAATGTTGACAGGCTGACTCGGGTTTCGCTGTACTAGACGTTCGGAACCCTGACCTCTCTCATCGGATTACTCAGAGTTTCCCTGGGGAGCGAGAGGTTCGCAGACTGCCGAGATCGGAGCAGACCATGGCTCAGCGCGAGATCGACGCCGCACAGCTCGCCGACGCCGACAAGTTCGAGGCCATACTCGCTCAGTACCTGGGCGGTGAGATCGAGGAGGATGCCTTTCGCATCTTCCGGTTGAACAACGGGATCTACGGCCAGCGCCAGGGCGGCCACAACCAGATGGTCCGGGTAAAGATTCCATGGGGTGGCCTGCTCCCCGACCAGCTCGAGCTGATGGCCGACCTCGCCGACGCCTACTCCCGCGGTTGGGGCCACATCACCACCCGGCAGAACATCCAGTTCCACTACGTGCAGCTGGAGAAGGTCCCCGAGGTCATGCGGCGCCTCGCCACCGTCGGCATGACCAGCCGGGAGGCGTGCGGCGACACCGTGCGCAACATCCAGGGCTGCCACCTCGCCGGCGCCTGCCCCCACGAGAAGCTCGACGTCACCCCGTGGGCCGAGGCGGCGTACCGGCACTTCGTGCGCAACCCGCTCGGGCAGCGGCTGCCCCGGAAGTTCAAGATCAACTTCTCGGGCTGCGCCACCGACTGCGGCCAGGCCATGTTCAACGACGTCGGGGTGATCGCCACCACCCGGACGCTGGAGGACGGCTCGGTGGAGCGCGGCTTCCGGGTGTTCGTGGCCGGCGGCCTCGGCGCCAACCCCCATCCGGCGCTGGCGCTGGAGGAGTTCACCCCCCGCGACGAGCTGATGCCCACGCTGGAGGCCTGCCTCCGGGTGTTCAACAACCACGGCAACCGGGACAACAAGCTCCGCGCCCGGATGAAGTGGCTGGTCGACACGCTCGGCTGGGAGGATGTCCAGGCCCGCATCATCAAGGAGCGCCGCCTGCTGCTCGGGTCGTCGTCGTGGCCCGGCGGCATCCCGGCGGAGGTCGAGAAGTCCGGCGACGCCCCCGCTGGCGCGGCCGTCGACGTCGCCCCCACGCCGATGGGTCAGGGCGTGCCGGTCGCGATCACCCGCAAGGACCCGTTCGAGCGCTGGGACGACACCAACGTCGTGCGCGGCGCAGCCAAGGGCACGGTGTCGGCCATCGCCTACGCCCGCCTCGGCGACGTGACCAGCGAGCAGTTCCGGGCGCTGGCCGCCATCCAGCGGCAGATGGGCCTCGAGGTCCGCCTCACCAACCGCCAGAACGTGGCGTTCCGGGGTCTCACCGAGGAGCAGCTGCCGGTGCTCTACGAGCGCCTCGACGCTATCGGCATGGCCGAGCCCGGCGCAGAGCTGGTCCGGGACGTCGTGACCTGCCCGGGCGCCGACACGTGCAACCTGGCCGTGACCCAGAGCCGTGGCCTCGGTGCCGCCATCGGCGACAAGCTGGAGGAGGAGGGGTTGGCCGAGGTCGGCGGGCTGCGGATCAACATCTCCGGCTGCACCAACAGCTGCGGTCAGCACCACACGTCGGACATCGGGTTCTTCGGCGCCGAGCGCCGGGCCCACGGCCGCTCGGCTCCCGGCTACCAGATGCTGCTCGGCGGCTACGTCGGCCAGGAGCAGATCCACTTCGGCGACAAGGCCCTGCGGCTGCCGGCAAGGAACGCTCCCGAGGCGGCGGTCCGGGTGGTCCGGCGCTTCTCCGACGAGCGCACGGCCGGCGAGTCGTTCCGCGACTGGATGGAGCGGGCCGGCGGCGCCAGGTCCATCGCCGCCGAGCTCAAGGAGCTGGACGTCTTCCCGACGCCCGAGGACGGCCCCGAGTTCTACGTCGACTACGACGAGACCGGCCCCTACGAGGCCGAGGTCGGAGCCGGCGAGTGCGCTGGCGTGTGACCCAGGAGAACCCGTGAGCGAGCGCAGCGAGCGAACCATGAGCACAGCGCGTTACCCGGCCCGCAGGACCGATGGCTCATTGCGCGCGACCCGAAGGGTGCGTCGATGAGCTTCCTCGTCGAGCCCCCTGCCCTGCCGGTCCGCGCGTTCCACGACGAGGAGCTGGCCGAGCTGAACGCCGAGTTCGAGCGCTGGTCGGCGCCCAAGGTCATCCAGTGGGCGGTCGACAACTTCGCGCCGCACCTGTGCCTGGCCGCCTCCATGCAGGACGCGGTGCTCATCGACCTGTCCACCCGGGTCGACGCGGGCATCGAGGTCGTGTTCATCGACACCGGCTACCACTTCCCCGAGACGCTGGAGACCGTCGAGGTCGTGCGCCGGCGCTACGGCCTCAATCTCCGGATGATGACCGTCGCCACCCACGACGAGGAGCTGTGGAAGGTCGACCCCGAGAACTGCTGCTCGGCCGTCAAGGTCGGCCAGCTCGACCGGGCGCTGGCCGGCAAGGCGGCGTGGATGAGCGGGCTGCGCCGCGACGAGGCCGCCACCCGGGCCGGGGCACCGATCGTGGCCCGGGACCTGCGGGGCCTGGTCAAGGTCAACCCTCTGGCCACCTGGACGGAGCAGGACGTGCAGGGCTACATCGCGGACCACGACGTGCCGGTCAACCCGCTGCAGCGCCAGGGCTACACGTCCATCGGCTGCCAGCCGTGCACCGCGCTGCCGAACGGCGGCGACCCCCGCTCGGGGCGCTGGGCCGGCCGGGACAAGTCGGAGTGCGGCCTGCACGTCTAGGCCGCAGCCAGAAACCCGCTCAGGCCTCGTCCTCGCGCAGGAAGCCCATCAGCCGGTTGACGGCGTCGAGCTCCTTGTCGCCGGCCTCGCCGGCAGGGGAGTCGAGGTCGGGATGGGCGTGGCCGTGACCGTTGCCGAGGCGGCGCGGCATGCCGCTGCGCGTCCGGGAATGTTCGGCCTCGTCGGCTGCCGTCAGGTCCCCTCCTCGCAACCGCCCGCGATCCCCGACGTCAACGATGCCCGGACGCCGCCGCGGATACGCCTCACCCGCATGCCGATCGCGTTGCGGGAACGCCCTCGCCGCCGAGGTCAGTCGCCGAGCCTGCCGCGACGGCGCGACCCGCCCGCCCGGCGGCGGAGCTCGTCGATGTCGAGGATGCGCACCCGGCCGCGGGCCAGGCTGAGCACGCCGCCCTCCTCGGCGCGGCGCAGCACCCGGTTGGCGGTCGATCGGGTCGTGCCGGCCAGGGTGGCCAGCTCCGCCTGGTTGATGCGGACCCATCCCCCGGCCTCGCCCGCCGCGGAAACGAGGTCGTGGTACGCGGCCAGCCGCCGGTAGATCCGCTGGTCGACGGGGGTGAACTGAAGCTCGATGAGGTGGGCCGTGAGTGCCCGGTTGCGCTCGGCCAGGATCCTCACCAGGACTCGATCGATCGACGGGTCCCGGGACCGCAGCGCCTCGAACGCCGACCGCCCCACCATGAGCGTGGCGCCGCGCTCGAGCGACACGACCGTGGCCGAGCGCCGGTCGCTGGCGGTCAGGAGGGCCAGCTCCCCGAACACGTCGCCCGGTCCGAACAGGTTCACCGCGATGACCTCGCCCCGGGTCGACGAGCCGCGGGCCACGAAGACACCGTGGGTCACGAAGTGGACGGCGTCGCCGGGATCGCCCTCGTGGCACACGACCTCGCCGGGCGCGAAGCGTCGACGCACGCCGGCCTGCAGGAGTGCGCTCCGCTCCCGCGGCGCCACCGCGTCGAGCACGGGTACCACCTCTCCTCACGCCGGGGCCTGACCCGTCGTGAGGGTACCGCGGGCCGCGCGTTCAGGAGGCGACCTGCCACGAGCGGGCCAGCGCCGGCTGGCGGCGCAGCCGCTCGAGCGCCCGCTGCCGCGTGGGCCCGATGCTCCCGACCGGCCGGCCGACCAGGCCGCTGATCGTGCGGTAGTCGGGCCGGTCGTCGGCGGACAGCAGCAGCACGAGCCGCCGGTCGGCCGGGCGCAGCTCGTCGAGCGCCGCGTCGAGCCGGGCCGCCGCCTCGTCCAGGACGACCGCGGCCAGGCCCCGCTCCTCGGTGTCGTCCGCCGCCACCACCCGGTCGCCCAGGTCGTCGGCCGGCGTGGACCGGTCGAGCCGCTTGCGGGCCCGCCACGCCGCCCGGTTCGCCACCTGGACCAGCCAGCCGCGGGTGGCGGCCGGCACCTTGATCTGGTCGATGTGCTCGAGGAACGCCAGCCACACGTCCTGGGCCACGTCGTCGGCCTCGGCCTCGCCGACGCAGCGCCGGGCCACCGCCCGGACCATGGGACCGCACCGCTCGACGAGCGCCGCCACCGCCAGGCCGTCGCCGGTCCGGGCGCGCTCCACCAGGGCCCCGACGATTGCGCCGTCGCCGCCCGTCCCGTCTTCTGCCCACCGCGTGTCCGCCATGCCCGCAGCGGACCACAGGATGGGCCCTGTGTCGTTGCCCCGCGACACGCATGGTGTGTGCCCGTGCGCACACAGCGGCCCCCTCCCGGCACTGTCTCGGAGCCGCCGGGCGGCGCCGTGATACGCGATCAGCTGGCGGGGCGCCCGGCCTCGGCCTGGGCGCCATGGTCGCGCACCTGGGCCGCACCCCACGCGTGGAGCGCCTCGACCAGGGCGGCGTCGGCCGTCGTGTACGTGATGCGGGCGCCGGCCGGCACGTCCGCGTACGCGATCTCGACCGCGTCGTGGCCGGCCTCCAGGGCGGCGAGACCCGGCATGTGGTCGCCGTGGATGGCGGCGGGGTCGCCGTAGTCGCCCCGCGCGAACCGGCCGGCCTCGTCCCTCAGGTGGCCGCGGACGAGGGCGACCTGGGCGCCGTCGGCCGGGTCGTCGGCCACCACCACCTGCTCGAGCCCCGTGGCGAGCGGGGTGAAGCGGTGGGTGGTGGCGTCCAGGTCGAACGGCATCACGTCGGCGCCCCGGGCCGCGATCTCGGCCTGCCGATCTCCGCCACCGCCACCGCTGCCGCAGGCCGCCAGGGCGAGTGCCACGATCACGGCCGCCGCCCGGTCACGGCTCACGGGCGGCCTCCGTCAGGATCGCCGGGGCGGACAGCACGGCCGGCCGCTCACCGTCGGGGATGCGGTCGAGCAGGCGGGCGATGCGGGCCCGCCGGGCCTCGGCCATCGACCCGGCCGCCGCCGCGCCGTCCGGCGTCAGCGCCACCACCCGCATGCGGGCGTCGTCGCGGCCTGCGGTGCGCCGGGCCCAGCCCCGCGCCACCAGCTGGTCGACGAGCCGGCTGACCGTCGACTTGCCGAGCGCCAGGTGGTGGACCCAGGTCGGACTGGGTCAGCGGGCCCTGCTCGGCCAGCACCGCCACGGCGTGGGCCTCCGACACGGGCACCGGCGTGCCGCACGGCGTCTCGTC
>DASRJM010000255.1:0-33902 GCA_035649475.1 Acidimicrobiales bacterium | reverse complement strand
CGGTTCCGGTCCACGGTCGACATGGCCCGCCACCGCTACGGCTCCGGCCAGTACCGCTACTTCGCGGCCCCGCTCCCCCGCGCCGTCGCCGACCTGCGCGCCGCGTTCTGGCCGCACCTGCTGCCGGTTGCCCGGGACTGGGCCGCACGGCTTGGCCGGGAGGCGCCCTGGCCCGACCGCCTGGATGACTGGCTGGCGGCCTGCCATGCCGCCGGGCAGGACCGGCCGACGCCGCTCCTGCTGCGCTACGGGACCGGCGACTGGAACGCCCTCCATCGGGACCTCTACGGCGACCTGGTGTTCCCCCTCCAGGTCGTCGTCGGGCTCGACGCGCCGGGCACGGACTACGCCGGCGGGGAGTTCCTGCTGGTCGAGCAGCGGCCGCGGGCGCAGTCGCGGGGCACGTCGGTCACCATCGGGCAGGGGAAGGCGCTGGTGTTCACCACCCGCGACCGGCCGGTCCGCTCGTCACGGGGATGGTCGGCCGGTGCGGTCCGCCACGGGGTCAGCACCGTGCGGTCCGGTCGGCGGCGGACGCTCGGCCTGGTCTTCCACGACGCCAGCTGACGGCGGGGGGCCCTTGCTGCGGCTAGAGGTCCGGGTCGTCCTCGGCGTCGGGCTCGTCGGCGGGCGCCAGCAGGTCGCCGGACAGGGCCAGCGCGGCCGCCAGGCCCGAGGCCCGGTCGATGACCGCGGCGATGGCCAGCTCGGCCATGGCGCCCGGCCCGGGGAGCGGCGGCTCGCCCAGCGAGCGGACGAGCGCCGTCGGGTCGGCCGCGGGCACGATCGGCTCGGGGTCGGCCAGGGGCGGCACCGGCCGCCACATGTCGACGGGCTTGGGCTTGCCCTTGCGGCCGGAGCGCCGGCGGCGGGCGCCCTTGCCCTGGTTGTTCGGGGACTTGCTCATGCCGCGCCCTCCGTGAGCAGGGTGTCGGGCCGCATGCCGAGCGCCACCCGCAGCTGCTCGGCGTCGAGGTCGGACAGCGAGCTGGACTTGGGCAGGACGAGATCGGCGATGTGACGCTTGCCCGCCACGACCTCCTCGACCCGCTCGTCGACGGTGCCCGGGCACACCAGCCGGTGGGACACCACCGTGCGGGTCTGGCCGATGCGCCACGCCCGGTCGCGGGCCTGGTCCTCGACCGCCGGGTTCCACCACCGGTCGTAGAGCACCACGTGGCTGGCGGCCGTGAGGTTGAGGCCGGTGCCGCCGGCCTTGAGCGACAGGACCAGCGCGCCCGGCCCCTCGCCCTCCTGGAACTCGCGGACGAGCTGGTCGCGGGCGCCGCGGGCCAGGCCGCCGTGGTAGCACGCGATCGGCACGCCGGTGACCGCGGTGAGGTGATCGGCGAGCCGCTTGCCCCACTCGGCGAAGTGGGTGAAGACGAGGATCCGCTCGCCGGCCTCGAACACCGACTCGACGATCTCCTCCAGCCGGGCCAGCTTGCCGGACCGGCCGGCCAGCGGCCGCCCGTCGTCCTGGTAGGCCGCCGGGTGGTTGCAGATCTGCTTGAGAGCCGTGATCGCGGCGAGGATCGCGCCCTGCTGGGGCTGGGCCTCGCCGCCCTCGTTCGGCGCCAGCAGCCGGTCGAGCACGGCCTGGTACAGGCCGATCTGCTCGGTGGTCATCGAGCAGTGGTCGAGCTCGTCGATGCGGTCGGGCAGCTCGGCGGCGACGACCGGCTCGGTCTTGGTGCGCCGGAACACGAGGATCCCGTTGAGGGCGGACAGCGCAGCCTCCCGCTCGCCCGACAGCTGGGCCACGAACGTCGACCGCTGGCCCACCAGGCCGGGGTTGAGGAAGTCGAGGATCGACCACAGGTCACCGAGGCCGTTCTCGATGGGCGTGCCGGTGAGCGCCACGCGGGTGCCGGCGGGGATCCTGCGCAGCTGCTGGGCGGTCTCGCTGGCCGGGTTCTTGATGGCCTGCGCCTCGTCGACGACGACACGGTTCCAGTCGTAGGTCGACAGCGCCTCGATGTCGCGCACCGCGGTGCCGAACGTGGTGATGACCACGTCGGCGCCCGCCACCTCGGCGGCCAGCTCGTCGGCCGAGGCCCGGGTGGCGCCGTGGTGGACGACGACCGACAGCTCGGGGGTGAAGCGGGCGGCCTCGGCCGCCCAGTTGCCCACCACCGCGGGTGGGGCGATGACCAGGGCCGGCCCGTTGCCGGCGGTGCGTGCGATGTGGGCGAGCACGGTGGGCGTCTTGCCGAGACCCATGTCGAGGGCGAGGATGCCGCCGAGCCCGACGGCGTCGAGGAACCCGAGCCAGGCCAGCGCCTCGGCCTGGTAGACGCGCAGCGTGCCGGTGAAGCCCTCGGGCCGGGTGACCGGGTCGGGGGGGACCGCCCGGGCGGCCTGGAGAAGGTCCGTGGCCCAGCCGGCGCCCTCGACGGCGAGCCCGCCGGCCAGCGCCGTTCCCTCGAGGCCGACGGCGTGACGCAGGATCTCGGCGCCGGTGAGCTGGGTGGTGCCGGCCCGCTCGGCCAGGGCGGCGGCCGCCTCCTTGAGGTCGGCCCGGTCGAGCTCGACCCAGCGGCCGCGGGAGCGGATCAGCGGGCGCGCCTCGGCGGCCAGCCGGGCCACGTCGGCGGCGCTGAGCTCGACGTCGTCGAACACGGCCGTCCACGAGACGTTGCTCAGCTGGCGGGCCCCGACGACGCTGTCGCCGGCCGGCTCGGTGAACAGCCGCAGCGCCGGCGCCGGTCGGCGGCGGGACAGGGCGGGCACCCGGACCTCGAACCCGGCCGCCTCCAGCGTGGCGCCGGTGACGGTCATGAGCTCCCAGGCCTCCTCCTGATCGAGGTAGACCTGCCCCCGCCGCTGGCCGCCCGGCCGCAGCAGCGCCGGGAAGATGCGCTCGAGGCGGGCGAGGTCGTCGGCCAGGGGCTTGGTGCCGTGGCGGTCGGTCAGGGCGAGCTCGATCGGCAGCAGGCCGCCCTCGGCCCCCGGCCCCAGCACGGACAGGAACCAGGCGTCGCCCTTGTCCGGCGGGTCGAGCTGGACGACCAGGCGGGCCCGGCCGGCCGCGGTGACCGGGCGGGCCCAGCGGTCGAGCCGTTTGGCCACCTCGGCGCCGGCGGCCACCGGCGCGGGGAACCTGGACCCGTCGAGCCGGGTGACGACCGACTCGGCCGCGGCGGCCACCGTGCGCACGACCGGCGGCGGGGCCGGCAGCTCGAGCCGGCCGGCGGCGTCGGTGGCGATGGCGTTGACGACCGAGGAGAGGATGTCGAGCGTGACCGCCCGGGGCTCGCCACCGCCCAGCGCCCGGACGGGGCCGGGCATCGCGTTGGCCAGCTCTTCCACCTCGGCCTGGTCGAGGTCGGCGGGCACCCAGCGGACGTGCAGGTCGGCGACCTTGCCGTCGGGGCGCCGCACGTTGCGCACGCTGGGGACCAGGGCGCCGCGGGCCACGAGCCGGACGGCGGTCACGGCCACCCGCCCGATCCAGGTCACGCTGGACCCGACACCGTCGCCGCCCAGCCCGGCGCCCACGGCCACGAGCCAGCCCAGCGAGTCGGCCACGGGTATCGACAGGGCGGCGGCCCGGTCGCCGGTGGGCAGCGGCACGCCGCGGTGCTGCTCCCAGCCGACGGCGGGACCGCCGAGGCTCTCCAGCCGGTCGGACAGCTCGTCGTGGCTGGCGGGCGGGACGTCGGGGCCACCGGCCCACACCACGACCTCACCGCCCGACCAGGAGGCCTGGAGCCGGACCTCGCCGGACGGGTCGGGGGCGACCAGCACGGCCGATGCCGGGTCGCTGGTGGTGGTCAGGCGGTCGTAGGCGGCCTCCAGGCGGGCCAGCTCGGACTCGAGGTCGGCCAACACCTGGACGCGCTCCGGTCCCTCCTTGCGCCGGACGGCCTCGAGGTTGTCCTCGGTGTCGTCGAGCAGCCGCTCGAGCGTGCGGCGCCACCCGGGCGCGTCCGACTCGAGCAGTGTGAGCTGCTCGTCCGTGGCAATGCCGTCGACCGCCGACCAGACGGCGATCTCCAGCTCTCGGCTGGCTTGATCCATACGCGTTGCAGCGCTCCCTCGCGCCACTCCCGCTCCGACACTGGCGGGATGATGGTCCGACCGTGGGCACCGCCGGAAGCAGTCGTGGGCCCCACTCGCCCACCGCTTGACCGGGCCGGCACCAACTCCCGTCCAAGGATACGGCGTCGTACGACGAGCCACACGGCAATCCCCGGACTTTCGCCCTTGACAAAATTGTTTGTCAGGGGCGACGCTGGACGGGTGTTGGACATCCAGGTGATCGAGGAGCCGTCGGCCGCGGCCGTGGCGCTCGACCCGATGCGCTCCCGGCTCCTGGCCGAGCTGGCCGAGCCGGCCTCGGCCGCCACCCTGGCCGCCCGGGTCGGCCTCCCCCGCCAGAAGGTCAACTACCACCTGCGCACGCTGGAGGCCCAGGGCCTGGTCGAGCTGGCCGAGGAGCGGAAGCGGGGCGGCATCACCGAGCGGGTGCTCCGTGCCACCGCCGCGACCTACGTGATCTCGCCCGCCGCACTGGGGGAAACGGCCGTGGACCCTGAGCGCGCCGCCGACCGGCTCTCGGCCGGCTACCTCGTCGCCCTCGCCGGGCGGGTCGTCGCCGAGGTCGGCGGGCTGGCCCGCCGGGCCCAGGCGGCTGGCAAGCGGCTGCCGACCCTCGCCATGGACACCGAGGTGAGGTTCCGCTCGGCCGAGGACAGGGCCGCGTTCGCGGAGGAGCTCACGGCCGCGGTGGTCGACCTGGTGTCCCGCTACCACCACGACGACGGGCGGCCGCACCGGCTCGTCGTCGCCGCCCATCCCACACCGGAGAGGACCCCATGACCACCCCCGACGTCCCGCACCGCTTCGAGGTGACCGTCGAGCTGCCCGCCCCACCCGACCAGGTGTGGGCGGCCATCGCCACCGGACCGGGCCTCACGTCCTGGTTCCTGCGCACCGACCTGGAGGGCCGCGAGGGCGGCCGGATCGTCACCTACATGGGCGAGGGCGACTCGTCCGCCGGCGAGGTCACGGGCTGGGACCCGCCCCGCCGGCTGGAGTACGTCGAGCCCGACTGGGCCGACCTCGCCCAGCACGGGGCGGAAGCCGTCACCCCGCTCGTCACGGAGTTCCTCATCGAGGCGCAGTCCGGCGGCACCAGCGTGCTGCGCGTGGTGTCGAGCGCGTTCGGGACCGGGGCGGATTGGGAGCAGGAATTCTTCGACGGGCTCGAGGACGGCTGGCGGCCCTTCTTCTCCCACCTGGAGCTCTACCTGCGCGACTTCGCCGGTCAGGAGGCCGAGTTCATCGAGGCTGCCCGCACGGTGGCGGTGGGCGCCGGCCCGACCTGGGCGGCCATGACGGCCGGCGTCGGCGAGCTCGCCGACGGGGCGCCGGTGTCGGTGCGGGGCCTGGCCGGGCACGTCCACCGGCTGGAGGAAACCCACGTGCTGATCCGGCTGGCCGATCCCTACCCTGGCTTCGTCGCGCTGTGGGCGGGGGACCTCGCCGACGGCAAGGCCTTCGCCCAGGCCCACGCCTACCTGTTCTCGCCCGAGGCCCGCGGCTACGCCGAGGTCGAGCAGAAGGGCTGGCAAGCGTGGCTCGACACCCTTCCCCTGCCCTCACCCGCTGACGACCGATGAGTTTCGTGTCACGGCGGAGTCGTACGGAACACGAGCGCCACCGTCGGCGCCCATGCCAAGGAGAGCTCAAGTGACCGCGGCCCCATGCCAAGGAGACCGGAAGTGACCG
Source organism: Acidimicrobiales bacterium (assembly GCA_035649475.1). Lineage (GTDB taxonomy): Bacteria > Actinomycetota > Acidimicrobiia > Acidimicrobiales > VFJN01 > ZC4RG19. The sequence continues at coordinate 28,166 of DASRJM010000255.1, read as the reverse complement.
CATCGATACCGGCCATCGAGACGGAGGGCCTCGTCAAGGTGTTCGGGGAGACCCGCGCCGTCGACGGCGTCGACCTGTCCGTCCGCGCCGGCACCGTGTACGGGGTCCTCGGCCCCAACGGCGCCGGCAAGACGACGACCATCCGCATGCTGGCCACCCTGCTCGAGCCCACCGCCGGCTCAGCCCGCGTCCTGGGCCACGACATCATCACCGAGGCCGCCGCTGTCCGGGCGGCCGTCAGCCTGACCGGTCAGTTCGCGTCGGTCGACGAGGAGCTCAGTGGCCGCGAGAACCTCGTGCTGCTGGCCCGCCTGCTCGGCTTCGGCAAGGCCCAGGCCCGAGAGCGGGCCGACGAGCTGCTCGACGCCTTCGGCCTGACCGAGGCGGGCGACCGCCTGGTCAGCACCTACTCGGGCGGCATGCGCCGCCGCCTCGACATCGGGGCCAGCATCGTGGTCACGCCCGACCTGCTGTTCCTCGACGAGCCGACCACCGGGCTCGACCCCCGCAGCCGCAACCAGGTGTGGGAGATCGTGCGGGTGCTGGTGGCGGCCGGCACCACGGTGCTGCTGACCACCCAGTACCTCGACGAGGCCGACCAGCTGGCCGACCGCATCGCCATCATCGACCACGGCCGCATCATCGCCGAGGGCACCTCGGGCGAGCTCAAGGCCATGGTCGGCGCCGGCTCCCTGCACGTGCGGGTGGCCGACCCCGACCAGCGGCCCGCCGCCGAGCAGCTGCTGGCCCGCACCCTGGGCGTGCCCATCGCCCTCGAGGCCGATCCCGTGGCCCTCACGGCCCGGGGCGCCGATCCCGAGCGGATCGCGCTGGCCCTGGCCGAGACGGTCCAGGCCGGCATCGCGGTCACCGACTTCGCCCTCGGCCAGCCCAGCCTGGACGAGGTCTTCCTGTCGCTCACCGGCCACCCGGCCGAGGAGCACGCCGACGCCGACGAGGAGGACGCGGCATGAGCGAGCGCAGCGAGCGAATCATGAGCACAGTGCAGTACTCGGCCCGAGGGGCCGATCGCTCATCGCGCGCCTCCCGACGGGAGCGCCGATGAGCACGACCACCACCACCGCCGCCGAGCCGGCCGTCGTCTCCGAGTCGACGCTGCGGGCGGCCCTGTCCACCCGGGTCCGCCCGTCGGCCCCCAGCGCACTGGCGGCGTCGGTCGCCTTCGGCTGGCGGGCCATGCTCAAGATCAAGCACGTCCCCATGCAGCTGTTCGACGTGACCATGTTCCCGATCATGTTCACGCTGCTGTTCACGTACCTGTTCGGCGGCGCCCTGGCCGGGTCGCCCCGCGTGTACATCCAGGACCTGCTGCCCGGCATCCTCGTGATGACCGTCGTCATGATCACGATGTACACCGGCATGGCGCTCAACACCGACATCTCCAAGGGCGTCTTCGACCGCTTCCGCTCGCTGCCGATCTGGCGGCCGGCCGTGCTGGTCGGCATGATGCTGGCCGACGCCGCGCGCTACACGATGGCTGCCCTGGTCGTGACGGCGCTGGGCGTGATCATCGGGTTCCGGCCCGACGGCGGCGTGATGGGCGTGGCGGCCGCCATCGGCCTGCTGCTGGTGTTCTCGTCCTGCCTGTCGTGGGTGTGGAGCGCGATCGGCATGAAGATGCAGACGCCCGAGACCGTCATGCAGATGAGCATGACCGTGCTGTTCCCGCTGACCTTCGCCTCGAACGTGTTCGTCGACCCGTCGACGATGCCGGGCTGGCTGCAGACCATCGTGGACGTGAACCCGATCAGCCACCTCACGACGGCGTCACGCGAGCTTATGCACGGCACAATGGACTCCTCGGCGATCCTCTACGTGTTGCTGTGGAGCGCCGGGCTGGTGGCGGTGTTCGCCCCGCTCACCATGCGCCTCTACCACGCCGAGCGCTGATCGCACCCAGCCGCGTCGGCGCCCCTCGGTCTGCGGCGGGCCGGGGGGCGCCGGCGAGCCCCCGCTGGACGTCAGCCCGCGCGGCGGGCCTCCTCGAGGCCGACCACGTTGCCTTCGGGGTCGCGCAGGCGGGCGTAGCGGCCGTAGGGCCGGTCCTCGACCGTGACGCCGAGCGCCGACGCGCAAGCGTCGATGTCGGGCACGAGGAACTGCAGGAAGCCGTGGATCTCGTCGCATGCGCCGTCCGGCCGGCCCCGGTGGAGGACGATCTCGGCGCCTCCGCCGGCGGCCAGCATGGCCAGGGCCTCGTTCCTCCGCACGACCGTGAGGCCGAGCGTGTCTGCGTAGAACCGGGTCATCGCGGGCAGGTCCTCGACGTAGATCACGACCTCCCCGAGGACCGCGTCGTGGAGTGGTCCGGGCACGGCCTCATGGTGCCGCAGGCGTCGGGCTGTTGCTCGCCGGCACATGGGCGAGGAGCTCGTCCACCTCCCAGTGGTCGCCGGCGTGGGCGCCGTAGTGGGCGGCGATCACGCGGCCGTCGGGGGCGACCAGGATGTCGGCCGGGAGGCCGAGGCGCCCGCCCTCCGGCATCAGCGACGGGGCCGGGTGCCGGCGGCGGATCACGCCGGCGAGGCTGTGGGCCACGGCCCGCAGGATCGTCCACCACGCCCGGGGATCCAGCAGCGCCCGGGGCGACGACTCGACGCCGAACTCGCGGTAGAGACGCTTGCCGGGGTCGGCGACGACGTCGAAGGGCAGGTCGGCGGCGTGGGGGCGCAGGGCCTCCACCGACGAGTGGAACACGACCACCTCGCGGACGCCGGCGGCCTCGATCCGGGCCAGGTAGCGGGCCATCGAGCGCAGGTGGAGGTTGCAGACCGGGCAGCCGGCGAACCGGCGGAACTGCAGGTGGACGACCCCGTCGGGGTCGGGCAGGGGGACATCGTCGCCGGCGATGGTGGCGAGCTTGCGGGGCTCGACCGTGTCCCCGGGGGCGAGGCGGGCGGGGCTGACGAGGCGGTGCGGCACGGGCGTCTCCTGGATGAGCGTACGATGTACTCCTACGGGGTTACCGTAGGCGTGCGATGTACGCTTTGCAACGCATGCCCCGGCCGCGCTCGCTCACGACCCCGGCCATCGCGGACGCGGCGCTGGCGGTGCTCGAGCGCCGAGGGCTGGAGGGCATGTCGATGCGGGCCGTCGCCGGCGAGCTGGGCGTCGGCACCATGTCGCTCTACCGCTACGTCCGCAGCCGGGAGGAGCTGGAGGGACTGGTCGTCGAGCGGGTCCTGGCCACGATCGACCTCGACGACCTCGGCCCCGGCGTCCCGTGGGCCGAGCGGGTGGCCACGATGTGCGAGCGGGTACGGGACGCCGTCGGTGCCCACCCCGCCGTCGTGCCGCTCGTGCTCGTCGGCCGCCACCGGATCGAGGCCCCGCTGCGGTGGGGCGAGGCCATGCTGAGCGCGCTGGCCGACGGCGGGATCACCGGCGCCGACCGGGTCATCGCCTTCCGGACGCTGCTGGCCTTCGTGCTGGGCGCCGCCCAGGTCGAGCACCTCGGCCCGCTGTCGGGCGCGGGCACGGTGGCCCTGTCACGGCTGCCGACGGACCGCTTCCCCCACCTGGCGACCACCGCGTCCGACGCCCGCCACGTTCCGCCGGCGGACGAGTTCCGCCGCGGCCTCCACGCAGTGATGGCCGGGCTCGGGATCCCGACCCCGCCGGCGCGGTGAGGGCGGACCGGGCGGTCTCGGGTCAGCCGCCGTGGGCGGCGGCGGTGTCGGTGAGCGCCCAGACCGCAGGCTCGCCGTCGATCTCCGTCAGCACGCCCCGCACCTGTAGCGCCCTCAGGTGGGCCATGGCCTCGCCGACCGCGGCCCGCCGCATCCAGCCGTCGATCTCGTCCCACGGGCGGGACCACGACATCCTCTCGGCGATGGCCCACGCCGTCGTGTGGCCGCCCCGGATGGCGGTCAGCACCTCCCGGAACCGGTCGGCGTGGTGGCGCCGCAGCTCCTCGATCCGGCCGTGCAGGCCGACGAACCGGTGCTCGTGGGCGGGCAGGACCTCGGCGGGCTGGTACTCGTCCAGCCGGTCGAGGGCGGTGAGGAACTCGCCGAGCGGGTCCTCGCCGGCCTGCGGGTGGTACGAGACGTTGGGCGTGATCCGGGGCAGGACGTGATCGCCGGTGAGCAGCAGCTCGTTCGCCGGCTCCCAGAAGCAGAGGTGCCCGGGCGTGTGGCCGGGGGTCCAGATGGCGGTGAGGTCCCAGCCCGGGACCTCCGGGCGCTCGCCGTCTTCCAGCAGGATGTCCGGCAGCACCGGGTCGACGAACGACCGCACGGGCATGGCCACGTTCTGGAGGACCGCGACCTCCTCGGCCGGCGCCCCGTTGCGCCGCAGCATGGCGCCCATGCGCTCCAGCAGGTCGGCCGGGTCGACATAGCGGTCCTGGATGAGCCGGGCGTCGGCGGGGTGGAGCGAGATCCACGCCCCCGACGCCTCGCGGATGCGGCCCGCCAGGCCGTAGTGGTCGGGGTGGATGTGGGTGACCATCACGCCCCGCACGTCGGACATGGCGTATCCGGCCAACGCCAGCCCGGCCTCGAGCGCCTGATAGGCGTCGTCGGTGTTCCAGCCGGCGTCGACGAGGTAGACGCCGCCCTCGCTCTCGAACACATAGACGAAGACGTAGCGGAGCGAGTTGTTGGGCAGTGGCACCGGGACCGACGTCAGCCCCGGGCGCAGCCGTTCGACGGGCGGCAGGGGGTCGGGTCCGGGCGGCGGCACGCTGACGATTCTGTCAGACCTCGTGCCAGCGACCGTCGATCTGACTGCTTGGCAAGAGGTGATAAAGCAGCGTGATCAGCCTTCCGTACCTGCTGTAGACGCTGGTGCCGAGGATGGCGGCGGCGATCGACGGCGACCCCGCCACCCCGGTCCCGGCGGGCTAGCGCAGCCCGAAGGCCTCCAGCCGCTCGGGCCGGAAGACCGCGACCTCGGCCACCCGGCCGCGCTCGACGCGGAGCAGCGTCAGCGCGAACGGGCGGTGCTCGGTGGTCCCCGGCAGGCGGATCCAGGACGCCGCCCCCGGCGTGCGGTTGGCCCACACCTCCTGCCAGCGCATGTCCAGGGGCGGCCCGTGCAGTGCCGGGGCCCAGGCCTCCAGGATCGTGTCGACGCCGGCGTACCAGGCGGGCTCGGTGGTGTCGTTGCCGCCGGCGCCGGGCTGGTGGCTGACGACCGCGTCGGGCGCCAGCAGTGAGGCGATGGCCACGTCGTCGGCCCGCTCCACGGCGTCGATGTAGCGGCGGATCAGCGCCCGGTCGTCCCCGGTCGGGGCGGGCCTCGCCCTCCACGCCGACTCGTCCGGGCCGAGGTGGCGGCGGAGGGCCGCGCGGGCCCGCTGGAGCGCGCTGTTCACGGCCGGGACCGACGTGCCGAGCGCGGTGGCGCAGCGGTCGGCCGGCCAGCCCACGACGTCCCGCAGCACGGCCACCGCCCGCTGGCGGGGCGGCAGGTGCTGGAGGGCGGCCACGAACGCCACCTCGACAGTCTCCCGGGACGCCACCGCGGCCGCGGGGTCCGGCTCCCGGGCGACGACCCGGTCGAGCAGGTCGTCGGGCACCGGCTGGAGCCAGGGCACGGTCGCGACCACCGGTGCCGCCACGCCGTCCATCACGGTCGTGGACGCCAGCAGCCGGCGCCGGCGCCGGTCGCGGGCGTGGCGGCCGAGGCAGGCGTGGGTGGCGATCCGGTAGAGCCAGGTCCGCACCGACGCCCGCTCCTCGAAGCCGGCCAGGCCCCGCCACGCCAGCAGGAACACCTCCTGCGTGACGTCCTCGGCATCGTCGAGCGAGCCGAGCATCCGGTAGCAGTGCAGGGTCAGCTCGGGCCGGAAGCGGTCGACCAGCACCCCGAAGGCCGCCTCGTCGCCGCCCCGCGCCGCGGCCACGACCGCGCCCAGGTCGCCGTCGCGCTCAGCCACGCCCGGGGCCGCCCTCGGGCCGGTAGGCCAGGTACTGCACGCCGTTCGGCAGGGACCGCTGGTCGACGAGCGTCAGCCGAACCTCGGGGCCTTTCTCGGGGAACAGCCGCGACCCAGCGCCCGCGACGTAGGGGTCGATGGTGACCCGCATCTCGTCGAGCACGCCCGCGGCCAGCAGCGCCCGCACCAGGGTCGCGCTGCCGGGCACGGCGACGTCGCCGTGGTCCTGGACCAGCCGCCGGGCGGCGGCAACCGGGTCCCGGCCGGCCAGGTGCGCGTTGTTCCAGCCCAGCCGGTCGAGCGTGGAGGTGACCACGTCCTTGCGGATCGCGTTGGTGACCCGGGCAAGCGGCACGTCGTCGCCCTGGTCCGGCCACCAGGCGGCGAACTCCTCGTAGGTCCGGCGCCCGATGAGCATGGTGCCGGCCGCCGCCACCTGGGACTCCAGCAGGTCGAGGGACTCGGGGCTGGCGTAGCTGGGGTGCCACACGTGGGGGTCGGCCATGACGCCGTCGAGGGTGAGGAAGGTCGTGGAGTAGAGCATGTTCCTACCGAGCGCACGGGTCGCGGGAACTCATCGCGAAATTCTTCGCGGGATTCTCGCCCGCCTGTCGTTTTCGGGCTAGCCACGTCGTAGTCGGGGTGTGAGAGCGGCACGGGGCCGCTCCCCACCGAAGGAGAGGGACGAATGACCCAGTACCTGCTGTCCGTGCACATGGTCGAGGGCGAGGACGCCTACACCAGCGACGAGGAGATGCAGGAGGCGTTCAAGGCGGTCGACGCCTTCAACCAGGAGCTCCAGGCCAAGGGCGCCTGGGTCTTCGCCGGCGGCCTGCAGCCCGTCGACACCGCCACCACCGTCGATGGCACCGGCGCCGACGTCGTGATCACGGACGGGCCGTTCGCCGAGTCGAAGGAGCAGATCGGCGGGTTCTGGGTCATCGAGGCCGCCGACCTCGATGCCGCCCTCGACTGGGCCGCCAGGGGCTCCGCCGCCTGCAAGGGCAAGGTCGAGGTCCGCCCGTTCCAGGACGGGTGAGCACGGGGACAGCGACGCCCGTGCCGGTGTCCACCACCGACGAGATCGCCCGGGTATTCCGCGAGGAGTCCGGCCGGGCGGTCGCCACCCTGGTCCGCTTCTTCGGCGACATCGACGTCGCCGAGGAGGCGGTCCAGGACGCGTTCGCGGTCGCCGTCGCCCGCTGGCCGGATGGCGGCGTGCCGCACAACCCCGGCGGCTGGATCACGACCACCGCCCGGAACCGGGGCATCGACCGCGTGCGGCGGGAGGGCAAGCGCCACGACCGCCAGACCGAGTCGACCCGGCTCCACCTCCGCGACGACCCGCCCGAGGAGGTCGGACCCGTGGTCGACGACCGGCTGCGCCTCATCTTCACCTGCTGCCACCCCGCGCTGGCCCGGCCCGCCCAGGTGGCGCTAACCCTGCGGCTGCTGGGCGGCCTCCAGACGCCAGAGATCGCCCGCGCCTTCCTGGTGTCGGAGGCGACGATGAACCAGCGCCTGGTGCGGGCCAAGCGCAAGATACGGGCCGCCAAGATCCCCTACCGGGTGCCGGGCGACGCCGAGCTGCCGGCCCGGCTCGGGGCGGTGCTGGCGGTCATCTACCTGATCTTCAACGAGGGCTACACCGCGTCCGCGGGCGACGCTCTGGTGCGCGACGACCTGTGCGCGGAGGCGATCCGACTGGCCCGGCTGCTGGTGGCGCTGATGCCCGACGAGCCCGAGGCCGTCGGCCTGCTCGCCCTGCTGCTGTTGACCGAGGCCCGGCGCCCGGCCCGCACGAGCCCCGACGGGTCACTCGTGCGGCTGGGCGACCAGGACCGCTCTCGGTGGGACCGGGCGCTGGTCGCCGAGGGCCAGGACCTGGTCCGATCGTGCCTGCGCCGCAACCAGCCGGGGCCGTACCAGATCCAGGCGGCCATCGGCGCGGTCCACGGCGACGCACGCACCGCGGCCGATACCGACTGGCGCCAGGTCGTGACCCTCTACGACATGCTGCTGGCGCGTGCGCCGAGCCCCGTGGTCCGGCTCAACCGGGCCGTGGCGGTGGCGGAGGTGGACGGGCCCCTTGCCGGCCTGGCCGAGGTCGACGCCCTGAGGGCCGAGCTCGACCACTACCAGCCGTTCCACGCCACCCGCGCCGACCTGCTGGCCCGCGCGGGCCGAGCCGGCGAGGCCGCGGACGCCTACCGGACCGCGCTGGCGCTCACCGACAACGACGCCGAACGGGCCTTCCTGGCTGGTGCGCTGCGGTCCCTCTGACCGTTTGGCGGCGCATGCGCCGAGACCTCGGCGTATGCGCCGCCACTTCGCCATGTCTCAGGCGGCCGCCTTCTCCAGGATGTGGACGCCGCAGGCCGAGCCCAGGCCGATGACGTGGGCCAGGCCGACCCGGGCGCCCTCGATCTGGCGGTCCCCGGCCTCGCCCCGGAGGTGGTGGCACACCTCCCAGATGTTGGCGATGCCGGTCGCGGCGATCGGGTGGCCCTTGGACTGCAGGCCGCCCGACACGTTGACCGGCTGCCGGCCGTCGCGCCAGGGGGCGCCGCTCTCGAAGAAGTCCACCGCGCCGCCCTGCTCGCACAGCGCCAGGTTGTCGTAGTGGACCAGCTCGGCCGTGGCGAAGCAGTCGTGCAGCTCGACCAGGTCGAGGTCCTCCGGGCCCACGCCGGCCTGCTCGTAGGCCTGGGTGGCGGCGTTGCGGGTCAGCGTGTTGACGTCGGGGAGGATCTGGCACGCCTCCTGCCACGGGTCGGTGGTCAGCACCGAGGCCGCCACCTTGACCGCCCGCCGCTGCTGCTCAAGCGACAGCGTCTTGAGCTTCGAGTCCGACACCACGACCGCGGCGGCGGCGCCGTCGCAGTTGGCCGAGCACATCGGCCGGGTGTTGGGGTAGGCGATCATGACGTCGCCCATGATCTGCTCGAGGCTCATCTTCTTCGTGTAGGCCGCGAGCGGGTTGAGCGTCGAGTGGGCGTGGTTCTTCTCGGAGATGCGGGCGAACAGCTCGAAGCTGGTGCCGCCGTAGCGGTGCCCGTACTCCATGCCGACCTGGGCGAAAACGCCGGGCATCGTCTCGGTGCCGACCCGCCCGTCGAGCGGGGTGACCGCGCCGTAGCGGCCCCGGGGCTCCCAGGTGTCGCTGTCCTTGGCCCGGGACGAGCCGGCGAGCAGGCCGGCGCCGGCCAGCTTCTCGACCCCGACCGCCAGGCCCATGTCCGTCTCGCCGGCTTTCACGGCCATGATCGCGGTGCGCAGGGCGGTGGCGCCGGTGGCGCACGCGTTGGCGACGTTGTAGACGGGGATGCCGGTCTGGCCGACCTGCTTCTGCAGCTGCTGGCCGATACCGGCGCCGGCCGCCATCAGGTTGCCGGCGGCGAGCACGCCGATGTCGCGCATCGTGACGCCGCCGTCGGCCAGGGCGGCGAGGGCCGCCTCGGTGGCCAGGTCGACGGTGTCCTTGTCGGGGTGCTTGCCGAACTTGGTCATGTGGATCCCGAGGATCCAGACGTCCTCCGCCATCAGTTGGCCTCCAGGGGCGTGTAGCCGAAGCCGACGGCCTCGGTGCCGGCGCTGTCGGCGCCGATCGGGAAGGTGGTGAGCTCGACCTTCATGCCGAGCTGCACGTTCTCGGGCGTCGGGTCGACCCCGACGACGTTGCCGCGGACGCTCGTGCCGTCGCAGTCGACGACCGCAGCCACGAACGGCACGGGGATCCCGGGGGCGGCCATCGACACGATGGTGAAGGCCCGGACCTCGCCCTGGTTGGCGACCCGCACGGTGCGGAAGTCCTGGCCGCTGCAGGAGGCGCAGGCGTTGCGCCGGTCGAAGAACCGGGCGCCGCACGCCGTGCACTCGCGGGCTTCCAGATGCGGGTCGTCACCCAGCACCAGGTAGTCGACCAACGGGACCTGATCGGCCATGTCGCCCCCTTCGGGATCCGTGCGGAGATGGCAGCCTATCCCTGACAGAGTGCACTTTTCTCATCGGACCCAGGGGATCAGGGCGTCGAGGTGGCGGCGCATCCGGCGGCGGGCGACGTCGCGGTCGCCGGCGACGATGGCGTCGACGATCCGCTGGTGGACCTCGAGCGCGTCGCCGGTCGGCAGCAGGTCCGGCGGGTGGTCCGGGGCGGCCGAGTGGAGCAGCGTGAGCCGGGTCAGCACGAGGGTCAGCAGCTCCAGCACCCGGTTGCCCGACACCTCGGCCAGCACGTTGTGGAGGTCGTGGCCGACCACCAGGAACTCCTCCCGGGACACGGAGCGCTCGGTCTCCAGCGCCCCGGCGAGCTTGGCGACGCCGTCGCCGTCGAGGCCGGTCATGACCCGGTCGAGCACGGCCATCTCCACCGCGCCCCGCACCTCGAAGAGGTGGTGGGGGCCGATGCCGCGGCGGTCGACGTACAGCGCCACGGCGTCCGTCGTGGCCTCGACCCCGGGCTCGGCCACGACCAGGCCGCCGCCCGGCCCGCGGCGCATGCGGGCCACCTGGTGGTGCTCCAGCACCCGGACCGCCTCCCGCAGCACCGCGCGGCTGACGTCGTAGCGGGCCATGAGGTCGGCCTCGGACCCGAGCACGTCGCCCACCGGCCAGCCGGCCGCGGTGACCTCCGCGAAGATCAACCGGGCGGTGGCCTCGGCCCGCTTGTCGCTGCGGCCCACCGCGTCGCTCAGGTCGGCCAGCCGCCGGCGCGACGGTCGCCGGGCCCGCAGGTACTCGGCCTCGGCCTCCAGGTGGCGGCGCATGCGGCGGCGGGCCCCGGCCTCGTCGCCCGCCAGGATCGCCTCGGCGATGGTGGCGTGGGCGCGCGCCGACTCGGCCAGCGTGGCCTGCGACAGGCGGGAGCCCCGGGGCAGGTACAGCAGGGTGACCCGGTTGAGCAGGTCGACGAAGAACTCGAGCGCGGGGTTGCCGGTCATGGCGGCCACCAGCCGGTGGAGGACCCGGTGGTCCTTGACCCGCCCGTCGCCCTCCGACGCGATCAGGTCGCGGAGCTGGTCGGCCTGGGCGTCGCCCAGGCGGCCCGGGGCGAGCCCGGCCGCGGCCTCCTCCACTGCCAGGCGCGCCTCGAACATCTCGTCGATCTCGGCGCCGACGTAGAACAGGTACACCGACACGGCGTCGGCCACCGAGTCCATCGACGGGGCGGTGACGACCAAGCCGCCGCCGGGACCGCGGCGCATTCGGGCCACGTGCTGGTGCTCGACCAGGCGGACGGCTTCGCGGAACACGGCGCGGCTGACGCCGTAGCGCTCGAGCAGCTCGGGCTCCGAGCCGACCACCGCGCCCTCGGGCCAGCCGAGGCGGGCGATGTCGTCGACGATGCGGGCCGCCACGGTCGACGCCAGCTTGGAGCCCTGGCCGCGGGGCCCCAGGGCCGGGGGCCTGATGCTCGTCGCCTGCTGTGCCACTGCGCCGGTCAGCCCCGTCTCTCCCTCGACGTCGGCGCCAGCGTACCGCCGGCCCTCAGGCCCGGAATACCAGCAGGCGCAGCCGGTCGATGACCGGTTGCGGCCTCGTCTCGGCGGCGGCGTCCCGGGCCAGCGCCGCCAGGCCCGCATCGAAGTCGGCGTCGTCGATCCGGGCCAGCAGCGAGTCGGCCCGGGTGGCCATGCGGGCGTGGAGGTCCCGGAGGCCGGAGCAGGTCACCTGGTCCACCGCCTCGTGGTGGACCGGCGCCAGGCCGGCGGCCGCCAGCGTGTCCGTCACCTCCCGGCGGGTCGGCAGCAGTGCGGTCAGGGCGGCGGCCGCCGGGAAGTAGTGGTAGAGCGCGTTGGCGGGACCGGCGTCGTCCGGTTCCTCGGCGAACTCGCCCCGGAGCAGCACGTGCCCACCCGGCCGCAACACCCGGGCCAGCTCGGCGGCGGCGCGGTCGCGGTCGTCGACGTGATGCACGACCTGGGACATCCACACCGCCCGCACGCTGCGGTCGGCGAGCGGCACCGCCTCGGCCCCGCCCCGGACCACCGCAACGCTCTGCAGGCCCTTGGCCGCGGCCCGCTCCGCCATCGCCGCGGTGGGCTCGACCGCCACCACCGGGCCGCCCGACCACGCGGCCAGCAGCCCGGCGAAGCGGCCCGTACCGGCGCCGAGGTCGACGACCGGTCCGCCCCCGGCAGCGCCCAGCCACGGGGTGGCGGCCGCGGCCCACGCCGCCTCCGCCTGCGGCGACAGCGCCCGACCGCCGTCGTAGGCCGTCGCCATCCACCCCTCGTAGTCGGCCAGCGGCATGAACCCCGACGCTAGAGGGGGCAGACTCAGGGGATGGCAGAGGTTTCCGCCGACCGGCTGAAGGGCCGCCTGGCGTCGCTCTGTGAGCGGTTGCCCGAGGCGCAGGCGGAGTCGAGTGGCCCGGACAGCCGCCACGTCCGCTACCGGGTCCGGAACAAGAACTTCGCTTACTTCACCGACGACCACCACGGCAACGGCCGGCTCGAGCTGCACTGCAAGGCGCCGCCGGGCGAGCAGGAGGCGCTGGTGGGCGCCGAGCCCGGCCGGTTCTTCGTGCCCCCCTACCTCGGTCCCCGGGGCTGGGTCGGCCTGTGGCTCGACGTCGCGCCGGTCGACTGGGACGAGGTCGCGGACCTGCTCACCGAGGCCTACCGGCTCACCGCCCCCAAGCGGCTGGCGGCCGGGCTCGATTGAGCCGGGTCAGCCCAGGGCGAGCCGGTCGAGGACCCCCGGGTCGCCGGCGTAGGGCTCGTCCGTGCGGGGCCAGTGCACCACCAGGTCGGTCGCGCCCGCCTCGGCGTAGGCGGCGACGACCTCCCCGAACGCCGCGGGCGACGCCAGGCCCCCGTCGAGCAGCGGTCCGGTGAGCACCAGCCGCCGCAGCGTGTCCGGATCACGGCCGACACCGCGGCACACGTCGTCGAGCAGCCGGGACTGGCGGCGGAACACCGCCGCCCCCTCCTCGGGGCCGAGCGGGGGGCCGGTGTAGTCACGGTCACCGTTGGTGACCCAGGTCTCGGCGTGGTTCGCCACCACCCGCATCCCGCGGGGCCCGGTGGCCGCCACCGCCAGCGGGACCCGCGGCCGCTGCACGCAGCCCGGATGGGTCCGGGCCTCGACGGCGCGGAAGTAGCGGCCGTCGTAGCTGGTGTTGGGCTCGCGCAGCAGCCGGTCGAGCAGGGCCACGAACTCGGCGAAGCGCTCGGCCCGCTCCCGCCCCGACCACTGCTGCTGGCCCAGCATGGAGGCGTCCCAGCCCGGGCCGCCCGCGCCGACGCCGACGGTCAGGCGCCCGTCGGACAGGTCATCGAGCGTGACCAGCTCGCGGGCGAAGGTCACCGGGTGGCGGAAGTTGGGGGTCGCCACCAGCGTGCCCAGCCGGATGCGGCTGGTCGCCAGCGCCGCAGCGGCCAGGGCGGGCACGGCCGCGTGCCACGGGTGGTCGGCGAGCGTGCGCCACGCCAGGTGGTCGTACGTCCAGACGTGGGCGAAGCCCAGGTCCTCGGCCTTGCGCCACAGCGGCTCCGCCTCGACCCAGCGGTGCTCCGGCAGGATCAGGACCCCCACATCCATGCCCCGTACGGTAGACGGGACCCGCGCCCGCGATGAGTCGCCGGCACCCCGTCCGTCTGCCACCGTTGAGGACGACCCGGAGGAGCATCGTGGGATCCACGGCATGGAACGACGACGGCCTCGCCCGCCTGGAGGCCGTGATGAACCGCCACGTGGAGCAGGGCAGCGCCGAGGGCCTGGCGTGGCTCGTGGCCCGGCACGGCGAGGTCCACGCCGGGGCAGCGGGCGTCCTGGAGCGCGGCGGCGCGCCGGTCGCCCGGGACAGCATCTTCCGCGTGTCGTCGATGACCAAGCCGGTCACGGCGGTGGCGGCCCTGACACTGGTCGAGGAGTGCCGCCTCCGCCTCGACGACCCGGTGGCCGAGTGGCTGCCCGAGCTGGCCGAGCCCCGGGTCCTGGCCGACCCGGCCGGCCCGGTCGACGACACGGTGCCCGCCCGCCGGCCGATCACCGTGCGCGATGTCCTCACGTTCCGCATGGGCACGGGGATGGACTTCGCCGGACCGTGGCCGCAGACCGTCCTGACGGCGGCCGCCGAGGCGGGCCTGGGCGCCGGGCCGCCGGCTCCGGCCGAGCCCCCCGCGCCGGACGAGTGGATGCGGCGCTTCGCCGCCATCCCGCTGGCCCACCAGCCGGGCGAGCGCTGGCTGTACCACACCAGCGCGCAGGTGCTCGGCGTGCTGGTGGCCCGGGCGGCCGGCAAGCCGCTCGACGAGGTCATGGCCGAGCGCATCTTCGAGCCGCTCGGCATGGCCGACACGGGCTTCAGCGTGCCGGCGGGCTCGCTGGGCCGGTTCGGCGCCTGCCACATGCCCGACCCCGAGACGGGCGAGGTGACCGTCTACGACCCGCCGGACGGCCAGTGGGCGAGCCCGCCCGCGTTCCCCGGCGGCGGCGACGGGCTGGTGTCGACGGTCGACGACTGGTGGGCGTTCGCCTCCATGCTGCGGTCCGGCGGCTCGAGCGGCGGGCGGCGCATCCTGGCCCGGCCGACGGTCGAGGCCATGACCACCAACCAGCTCACCCCGGAGCAGCTCGCGGCGGGCGGCCCCGACCCCGCCGGCACCCAGGGTTGGGGCCTGGGGACGGGCGTCCTGTTGACCCGTACCGGCACGACCCACGCGGCGGGCTCGTACGGCTGGGAGGGCGGCCTCGGCTCGTCCTGGGCCAACGACCCGGTCGAGGACGTGACCGGCATCCTGCTCACCACGCGGACGTGGTCGTCGCCACAGCCGGCGGCGGTCACCCGCGACTTCTGGACCGCGACCTACGCGGCGCTCGGCGACTGACTTCGTTGCCGGTCGGGATTCAGCCGCGTGACCGTTCAGGCCGGACCGAGCCAGGTGCGGTCACGACGCGAATTACACCCATGTAAGCTGGCGAGCCTGCCTACCAGCTCGGGAGGGGCGTCGTCGCTCATGGATAAGCCCGGATCCACCCTCCCAGCCACGCACCGCACCGCCCACGTCTTCGTGGACGAGAGCGGAACCGCAGGCCAGAGCCCCGTGCTCGCGATTGGCGCACTCAGGTTTCAGAGCGGGCACGGACGCCTGATCACCAAGCTGCAGCAATTCCGCGACAGAGCGGACTGGCGTTCGGAGTGCCACTTCACCGACGTCAAACGGTTGAACGTTCACCGCTATCGCGAGGTCATCCGCATCATCGCTGCCTCCGACGCACGGTTCGTGTGTCTCGTCGTGGACCGACAGCAGGATGACCCGTTCGCCAAGCGAGGGGCGGTGCCGTGGAAGGTGCACGCGCAGCTCACCATCTCGGTGCTCAACCGGACGATCACCGGCGATGAGGTCGTATCCGCGACGGTTGACAACCTCACGGTTCCCAGCGACGTGAACTACGAGGGATACATCCGCTCAGCCGTCAACCGTCAGCGACGTCGGCTTGCGGTCGCGACCGTGTGCCGAATGGACTCGCGCGCATGCTGGGGCATCCAGATTGCGGACCTGTTGACGGGGGCGGTGGCGCATCAATACCGGCAGGCCCACGACCCACGGGTGAAAGCGGGAACGCCGAAGGGGGCGCTTGCGGCGTTCGTCTCCGAGCAGTTCAACCTCACGACCCTGGTCGGGGCTAGCTCGCATCGGCTCCGTGTCGTCGAACACCGCCCCAATCGCGGACCTCGACGCCGCCTTGAGGTAGTCGATGATCAGCGTTCGATCAGTTAGGGGCCCGTCACACGCTGCAACTGGGATTGCATCGGCAGTGCCTATACTGCCCACGTGGGGTGTGAGCTGTACGGCTCCTAACCCCACCAGGGCGTGAGCTGTACGGCTCTCAGTCCTGCGTGCGAGGGTGACAACCCGACAACGACTTACTCCGGAGGGGGTCCCTTGTGGGCCCCCTTCACTTGTCTCACTCGGGGCCCCTTGTCTACGGCGCCCGGGGCCATGCTCGACTCAGCGCCGGACGCAGGTGTACGTGCCGTAGGCGGACCGCCGGAAGCTGCGGTCCACGATCTCGAACCCGCAGCGGTCGAGCATGGCGTCGAGCAGCCAGGCGTAGGTGCTGAACTCGGTGCGGACGTGCTGGGCGAGCTCGCCCGCGGTCCAGCCGACCGCCGGGTCGTCGACCGCGCCGGCCAGCCACGACTCGATGTGGACGCCCGCGTCCCCGGGCGCGAAGTCGTAGACGAGGTCACGCAGCCGGAGCACGCCGCCCGGGCGGAGCAGGTCGGCGATGCGGTCGAGGGCCACGGCCTTCCAGAAGTCGGGCACCTGGTGCAGCGCGTTGCGGGTGTAGACGGCGTCGGCGGGCGGGCCCTCGTGCTCGTAGGTGAGGAAACCGGCCTCGACCACGGTGACGTTGGCGAGCCCGAGGTCGTCGACCCGGGCCCGCAGCGCCGTCACCATCGCCGGCGACACGTCCACGGCGATCACCCGCTCGCACAGCGACGCCACCGCGGCGGTGAAGGTCCCGGTGCCGGCGCCCAGGTCGACGACGACCGACCCGGAACCGACGCCGTGGCGCCGGAGGACCTCGACGTCATCCGCCGGGTCGAAGCCGGCCTTGCGGTCGTAGCCGGCCACGTAGCGCTCGTCGAGGTGCTCGTCGCCGGCGTGCGCCCGCTCGTCGAGCCACCAGCGCCACCTCCCTCGCGTCATGCGCCCGTCCTCCCGGCCGGGACCAGCGTGGCCAGTGCCTGGCCGGCGGCGAGCAGGCGACCCGGCCGGTCCCGGTCGCCGTCGAGGTGGCCCAGCAGCTCGACCCCGAGGAAGGCGGCGAGGATCAGGTCGGTGGCCTCGTCGACCGGGACGACCGCGGCGAGCGGGCCGCCGGCGACGGCGCGGCGGATGGTGCCGGCGATCAGCTCGCGCCAGGCGCCCATCGCCTGCGTGACACCCGCCCGCAGGCGGGGCTCGGCACCGGTGGCGCCGACCAGTTCGGTCATGGCGCCGATGTGGCCGGAGCGGACGTCCTCGTCGTGCAGCTCCCGCCAGGCGGCGATGATCTCGGTCGGGTCGTCGAGCGGGGCCAGCGCCTCGCGGTAGGCGGCGAAGCGGCGCTCGTTGGAGTCGACCAAGGCCGCCACCAGCAGCTCGGGCATGCCGCCGAAGTGGTAGTAGATCGACGCTTGGTTGCAGCCGGCGGCGGCCGCCACCGCCCGGGCCGTGGCGCCCGCGTAGCTGTCCCGGTCGAGGGTGGCGACGGCGGCGTCCAACAGCCGGCGGCGGGTCATGTCCGGATCGGCCCCCCGGCCGCGCTTGGACGGCATGGCGGGAGCGTAGCAGCGGTTTCAAACGCGCGTTGACAATGCGTAGGACCGGCGCCGGGCGGTTCGCGGTGGAGGTCGGGCCCCGGCTGCGGGACCGGGTAATCACCCTGGGCGCGGGGCACCGCCGCTCCGGGACCGTGCCCGTTTCGCTGTCCGTCGAGGCCCTCCCCGGGCGGCAGCGCTGGACCCGGACGATCGACGGGCGCCGGGTCACGACGACGCTGGCGTGGCGGGACGGGACCGTCGTCGAGCGACTCGGCCCCCTGGCGCTGACGTTCGCAGCCGCGCCCACCGCCGACGGCGCGGTCCTCCGGCTGGAGCGGGCCGCCCTCGCCCGGGTCCGGCTCCCGCCGCGGTCGGTCCCCGCCGTCACCTGCACCACCGCCGTGGGCCCGGGTGGCCTCGCCGTGCGGGTCGAGGTCCGGTCGCAGCACGGCCACCGCATCCTCGCCTACGGAGGGACGCTCACATGACCACCGTCGTGCTGCTCCTGCTGGTCAACGGCGTGCTGGGCGCCGTCGACACGCTCTGGTACCACGAGCACCGGGCCGCCCTCCCCCGCCGGCCCGACCGCCACCGGGCCGAGCTGCGGCTCCACGCCGGGCGGGACGCCGTCTACGCCGTGCTGTACGGGACCATCGGCTGGGTGGCCTGGCAGGGGGCGTGGGCGGCGGTCCTGGCCGGGCTGCTGGCGGTAGAGATCGTGATCACGCTGGCCGACTTCGTGATCGAGGACCGGACCCGCTCGCTGTCCCCCGGCGAGCGGGTCCTGCACTCGGTGATGGCGATCGTCTACGGCGCCATGCTCACCCGGCTCGTGCCCGAGATCGCCGGCTGGTCCGGCGAGCCGACGGGGGTGGTGGCGGCGCCCGGCGCCGTGCCAGCGGCGCTGGCCATCACGGCCAGCGTCCTGGCGGCTGGCATCGCCCTGTCCGGCGTGCGGGACGCGGCAGCGGCGCTGCGTCCGGCGTTCGTTCGTGCCGGTGTCCGACACGAGCGAACGCCAGTGTGATCACAGCGACCGGAGGACCGCCCGGACCCGCTGCCGCTCGCCGGGATCGGCGCACTGGGCCGCCAGCGCCGCCAGACGCGGCCGCCACTCCGCCCGCAGGTCCGCCGCCAGCCGCGGCCCCGCCGGGGACGGGATCCGGGCCGCCGCGCCCAGCGCCGCGTCCAGCACCGCCAGCTGGTGGTCGACCTCGGTGTGGCGGGCCGTGACCAGCGGCAGGCGCTCGGCCTGGGCGGGCGGGTAGCTGGTGCCCGCGGCCAGCTCCCACGGCTCGCAGCGGAACACGCCGGCCAGCAGGGTGACGGTGCGCTCGCTCGGGACCGACAGCCCCGTCTCGATGTGGGAGAGCGCCACTCGCGACAGCGCGACACGCTCGGCCAGCTGGGCCTGCGTCCAGCCCAGCTCGGCCCGGTGCTTGGCCACCCGACGCCCGAAGGATTCCGGCTCGATGCCAAGTGGCTTAGCAGACGGCCGCGCCGCCCCCGGGTACAACCGCAGCCATGGCTCATCCCCGGCGGGCGCTCATCACCGGCATCACCGGCCAGGACGGCTCGTACCTCGCCGAGCTGCTGCTCGCCGAGGGCTACGAGGTGGTGGGGGTCGTGCGCCGCAGCTCGACGCTCAACTTCGAGCGCATCGCCCACATCCAGCACCGGATCACGCTGGTGCCGGGCGACCTGCTCGACCAGAGCTCGCTGGTGTCGGTCATCGCCGAGCACCGCCCGACCGAGGTCTACAACCTGGCCGCCCAGAGCTTCGTGATGACGAGCTTCGGTCAGCCGGTGCTGACCGGCGAGGTCACCGCGCTGGGGGCGGTACGGGTGCTGGAGGCGATCCGCCAGGTCGACCCCGACATCCGCTTCTACCAGGCCAGCTCGTCCGAGCTGTTCGGCAAGGTGGTCGAGGTTCCCCAGCGGGAGACCACCCCGTTCCACCCCCGCTCGCCCTACGGCGTGGCCAAGGCCTACGCCCACTGGATCACCGTGAACTACAGGGAGAGCTACGACCTGTTCGCCACCTCCGGGATCCTGTTCAACCACGGCTCGCCCCGACGCGGCCTGGAGTTCGTCGAGCGCAAGGTCAGCCACGGGGTGGCCCGCATCCGGCTCGGCCTCGACCGGGAGCTGCGCCTCGGCAACCTCGAGTCCCGCCGCGACTGGGGTAGCGCGCCCGACTATGTCGAGGCGATGTGGCGCATGCTCCAGCTCGACGCCCCGGGCGACTTCGTGGTGGCCAGCGGCGGGACCCACTCGATCCGGGAGCTGTGCGAGGTGGCGTTCTCCCACGTGGGCCTGAGCTGGGAGGACCACGTGGTGGTGGATCCCCGCTTCTACCGGCCGGCCGAGGTCGACCTGCTGATCGGGGACGCCGCCCACGCCCGGGAGACGCTCGGCTGGAAGCCCCGCACCAGCTTCGAGGAGCTGGTGCGGGGCATGGTCGACGCCGACCTGTCCGCCCTGCGCTCGGGCGGCTACTAGGCCGCCAGCAGCCGCCCGACGCGGTCGGGGTCGAAGAACTCCGGGACCGGCATGACCCCGGCGAACATGCGGACGAAGTCGTCCATCGCGTCTTGGTCGCCCGCCGACGCCGCCAGGACCGCCGCGAGCTCGGGCGGGGGCGGCTGGAGCGTGGCCAGGCCGAACGTCAGCTCGTACATCGGCAGGACCTCGGCGTCCCGGGCGGCCTGGGCGTCGGCCATGGCCTCGTCGAACAGGCGGCGGCCGGACAGGGCGTCGCCGATGGCGCCGGCCACGCGCTCGGCGTCGCGGAAGGCGTCGCTGATGCCCTGGGCCGTGGACGGGTCGATCGTGTAGCCGGCGTCCCCGACCAGCGCCCACCCGGGCCCGAAGGGCTTGCGGAAGAACCCAACGAGGTCGCCGGAGGCGTGGAACCGCGTCTCCCGGCGGCCGGCGGCGACCCGCTCGGCGAGCTCGGGCGCCAGGTCGAGGCTGCGGGCGACGTTGCCCTCGACGTCGGACCGGAAGGCGGCCGCCTCGGGCACCGGGAACGCCACCAGCGCCAGGGTCATGTCGTCGTGGGTCGGAATCAGGCCGAGCGCCCGGTCCGGGCGGATGTACAGCTCGCACCCGGCGGCGGGCAGGCCGCTCCAGTAGGCGTAGTACGCGGCCTCCTCGGGTGCCCGCTCGTTGTAGGCCGGCGCGCCCACCGCGGCCGCGACGCGCGAGTGCTTGCCGTCGGCGCCGACGACCACCCGGGCCCGCTCGGTGACGCGCCCGCCCTGGCGATCGTGGCCGACGATGCCGGCGACCCGGTCGCCGTCCCACACGAGGGCGTCGAGCGTGAAGGTCTCGCGGACCTCTGCCCCGGCCTCGGCCGCCGCCTCCACCAGAAGGTGGTCGAGGACCGTGCGGCGGGGGCCGTAGGCGGTCCCGGGCGAGCCGGTGAGCGCGAACTCTCCGAAGTCGACGCTGTACTGCGTGAACGGCCGGCAGCCGGTGGCCTCCAGGCGGTCCCGCAGCCGCCAGCGCTCGAGGGCCGCCACGCCCGGGGGGTGCACGAAGTGGGTCGAGACCGTGTCGCTCGGGAACGTGGCCCGGTCGATCAGCAGGACCCGGTGGCCCGCCCGGGCGAGGAGCATGGCGGTGGGCGACCCCGCGCAGCGGGCGCCCACGACGATGACGTCGTACTCGCTGGTCATGGGGCCACGATGCGGGAGGGGGCATCCCCGAGCATCGGGCAACTCCCCTATGCGACCTCTTATTTCTTATTTCGGCGCCGACCGGCGGGTCGCGTAGGCGGCCGCCTCGGCCCGGCTCCGCAGCCCGAGCTTGGTGAGGACGCGGCCGACGTGGTGCTCGACCGTCTTGCGGCTGATGTAGAGGCGGTCGGCGATCTCGGGGTTGGACAGGCCGTGGCCGAGCAGGTCGAGGACCTCCTCCTCCCGCCGGGTCAGCGGCGCCTGCCGCCGGGGCCCGGTGCGGGCGGGCCCGCCGAGGCGGCGCAGCAGCGCGGCGGCGGCGTCGGCGTTGCGGGCCGCGTGCAGCTCCTCGAAGGCCGCCAGCGCCCCGCTCGCCTCGGCCACCGCGACCTCGGGGCGCTCGGACGCCACCGCCCGGGCCAGCTCGAGGCGGGCCTGGGCCAGGGCCAGGGGCATCTGCGCCTGGGCGAACGAGGCCAGGGCCGCCTCCAGGCACGCACGGGCGTCGGGCGATCCCTCGGCCACGCACACCTTGCCCCGGGCCAGCGCCGCCGCCGCCCGCAGGTAGTGGCCGGGCTGGCGCTCGGCGAGGGCCGCCAGCCGCTCGGCCGCCAGCCGGGCCTCGCTCACCGCACCGTCGGCCAGCTCCACGTCCACCAGCAGGGCGAGGACGGGCCCGGCGATCGCCGCCATGTCGGGCTGGGCGAGCGCGCGCTCCAGCAGGTCCCGGGCCAGCGCCAGCTCGCCCTCGGCGTAGTGGATGGCGGCTCGGGGCCGGAACGCATCGGGCCGGTCCTCCAGCCCGGACAGCAGCTCGCGGGCCTCCTCGTAGCGGCCCTGGTGGACCCGGAGGTCGGCGAGCCGGACGAGCGCGCTGCCCCGCATGCCGACGTAGCTGGCGTCGAGGAGGCGGAGGGCGTCGGTCAGCTCGGCCTCGGCCTCCTGCCAGCGGCCGGCGGCCGTGAGGAGGCCGCCGTAGTGGGCCCGGCAGAAGCCGGCCACGCCGACCAGGTGAGCGTGGCGCTCGTCCTCGATCGTGCGCAGCCACTGCTCGGCCCGCACCACGTCGTTGGCCCGCTCGCAGGCGAGGAACATGCCGCAGATGCAGGCCTCGATGACGTAGAGGTCCTCGACCTCGCCGGAGGTCACGGCGGCCAGGACCTCGTCCACCAGCACCAGGCCCTCCTGGACGCGGCCCGCCTGGCACAGCGCCAGGGCCACGTGGCCCAGGGCCTCGAACTCGAGGTCGGCGTCGCCGTGCCGGCGGGCGAGCGCCAGCGCCTCGCGGCAGATGGCCTCGTTGTGGATCGGGTCGCCGTCGGGGTCGGCGGACATGACGAGCGACCAGCCGTGCTCGGCGGAGTCGGGCCCGGCCTCGTCGAGGAACGACCGGGCCCGCCCGATCCAGCCGCTGGCGACAGCCCAGTCGCCGTGGATGTTGGCGTTCAGCCACGCCAGGATCCGCGCCACCCGGGCCGCCCCGAGCCGGTCGCCGCCCGTCCGGTAGGCCCGGTACACGCCCTCGTACCCCGCCCGCGCGCCGGCGTAGTCGAACGCGCGGTAGCGGGCCTCCGCCGCCGCTTCGAGACCGTCCGGGTCCTCCGCCACGGGCCCGATGCTGCCACTCCCGACGCTACGGCGGGACCTCGCCGAGCGCCCGGTCGATCGCGTAGGCCAGGACCTCCCGCGCGGTCTCGGCGGTGTCGAGGCCGTCGAGCACGGCCTGGGCGAGGCTCGGGACCAGGCCGGCGAGGATGGCGGCCTCCGCCCCGACCGGCCGGCCGGCCAGGTCGGCCCGGTCGAGCTGGGCGGCGATCGCGGCCTGGAGCGCGCGGGGAGTCTCCTGCGCCTCGGACCGGAACAGCGTCGGGTCGACCAGCGTGGCGGTGTGGAGGGCGACGAACAGCAGCATGATCTCGCGGCTCTCGTCGTCGGTGGGGATGAACGACCCCAGCACGGCCAGCAGGACCTCGCGCGGCGACTCGCCGCCGCCGGCCCGTCGGGCCTGGATGCGGGCCACCGCTCGCTCGGAGACCCGCCGCTGGGTGGCCAGCATCAGCTCCGCCTTGGACCCGAAGTAGTACTGGATCAGCCGCACCGACACGCCGGCCTCGGCGGCCACCTCCCGGAACGTGGCCGCGGCCAGCCCGCCCCGCACGGTGATGCGGCCCACCGCGTCGGCTATCTCGCGGCGACGCACGCCGTGGTCCACTCGCTTGGGCACAGCCGTTTATGGTACGCCTGTACCATGAAGGAACGGGCGCATTTCGGCGAGTGGGCCAGCACCGAGGCGGAGACCCGGTTCCGGGCCAAGGAGGACGAGCTGTGGGACGAGTTCGGCGGCGGGCGGCCGCCGTCGCTCGACGTCCCCACCGCCTTCGGTACGACCCGCGCCTACCGCTGGGAGGGCGACGGCGAGCCGGTGCTGTTCCTGCACGGCGCCACCGGCACGTCGCTGTCGTGGGTGCCCCACGTCGCGCTGCTCCACGGCCGGGTGGCCTACGCCGTCGACACCATCGGCGACGTGGGCGGCAGCCGGCAGACCGCGCCGATCCGCGAGCCGGCGGACCTGGTCACGTGGCTCGACGAGACGCTGGGCGGGCTCGAGCTCGACCGGGTGCACGTGGCCGGCACCTCCTACGGCGGGTTCCTCGGCCTGCTCCTGGCCGCCCACCGGCCGGAGCGCGTGCGGTCACTGACACTCTTCGACCCCGGCGGGATCGTGCGCCTCCACCTGTTCCGGTTCCTGGCCTGGGGCGCGGCATGCCTGTTCGCCTCCGCCCTCCCCGCCCGGCCGCGCCGGGCGGCGGGCCGGGCGCTGCGGATGCCGGCGCTCGACGACCGCCGCATCCTCGCCATGACGCTGTACGGCCAGCGCCACCACCGGGTGCGCCTCCTGCCCACCGACCCGCTGAGCGACGGCGACCTGCGGTCGATCGCCGCCCCCGTGCTGCTGCTGGTGGGCCGGAAGTCCGAGGTCCACGACGCGCGGGCGTGCGTCGCCCGGGCGTCGGCGCTGCTGCCCGACGTCGACGCCGAGCTGGTCCCCGGCGCCGGGCACGCCCTGACGCTGAGCCACGCGGCCCACTGCACCGAGCGGCTGGTGGGCTTCGTGGTCGAGGTGGAGGCGGGCGGTCACAGGTCGAAGCGCATCGCCCCGTAGGGCTCGGCGGTGGCCAGGGCGAACACCGTCGTCGGCGTGATCCGGTAGACGTGCCACGGCGGCGGGCCGGCGCTGGGGGCGCTGTAGGGCGCGGCGAGGGCGTCGCCCTCCACCACGGGCTCCCAACCGCCGGCGGCGAACGCGCCCGCGGCCCGGGCGAGCTCGTTCGCATCGGTGACCAGGGCGGCCGTGCCCTCGAGCACCAGGTCGAAGGGTTGGGTCGCGATGGTCACCGTGCAGCGCGGGTCCCGCTCGACGTTACGGGCCTTGCGGCTGGCCCGGCTGGCGCTGAAGTACATGTTGCCGCCGAGGAACAGCATGCCCACGGGCATGACGTGGGGCTTGCCGTCGGGGTCGATGGTGGCCAGCCACGGGGTGTAGCGGTCGGGCCCTCCCGAGCCGGGGACCTGGGTGATGTCGCTGTCGAGCACCTCTTGGACCCGTCGCCAGGAGATCGGCGGGTTGTCGTAGCCGTCGAGGTTGCGCGCGGAGGTGGGCTGTGCGTCGGTCATGGTGGTTGTGACGGTACGGCGCCGCCGGACCCATCGGCCGGCCAGTCGCCGGGCGGGACGTGGCGCAGCTTGCGGGGGTTGGCGACCGCGTCGATGCGGACGATGCGGCCGTCGTCGACCACGAACGCCAGCACGACCGGGTCGCCGTCGATCCTCCCCACGAGGCCGGGCTCGCCGTTGACCGTGCGCCGCGCCAGCGCCAGGCGCCGGGTCCGCAACGTCCCCGCCACGGTTCGCACGACACGGTCCCGCCCCGCGATCGGACGCAGCGCGGCGGTCACCACGCCGCCGCCGTCGGTGCGCAGCTCGACGCCCTCGTCCAGCAGCCGGGCCAGGCCGTCGAGGTCGCCGGACTCGCATGCGGCCTGGAACCCGGCCACGACCCGGGCCCGCTCGCCCCGGTCGGGGTCGAACCGGGGCGCCCGCTCCCGCACGTGGCGCCGGGCCCGCACGGCCAGCTGGCGGCAGGCCGCCTCGCTCCGCCCGACGATCCCGGCCACCTCGGCGAGGGGCACCGCGAACGCCTCGTGTAGGACGTACACCGCCCGCTCGGCCGGCGACAGCGTCTCCAGCACGGTCAGCATGGCCAGGCTCACCTGGTCGTCGAGCGTCGCGTGGTCGGCCGGGTCACCGGGGCCCGGGGCGTGCCACGGCGCGCCCACCACCGGCTCGGGCAGCCAGGGCCCGACGTAGGACTCGCGGCGGACGCGGGCCGAGCGCAGCCGGTCGAGCGCGGCGTGGGTGACGACGGTCGTCAGCCACGCCGCCGGCTCCCGGACGTCGTCGGGGGCCGACCGCTCCGCCCGCACCAGGGCGTCCTGCACCACGTCCTCGGCCTCGTCGAGCGAGCCGAGCAACCGGTAGGCGACGCGGACGAGGTGGTCGCGGTGGCGGTCGGCGTCCGGGATCACGCCGGGGTCAGCTCCAGGTGGATGGTGGTCCGCCCGGTGCGCCGGTGCAGCCAGGGGATCAGCCGGCGGTGCAAGAGCGGGTGGCGGTCGCCGATCAGCCGGCCGGCCCGGTCGTACTCCTGCCCCGCCGGCAGGAACCGCACCGAGACCCCCAGCGGCTCGCCCCGGACCTTGCCCCCCAGCGTGCAGGGGGCGATCTGGGCCCGGGGCTCGCGGCGGAGGCGGGTGAGCTTGCCGGACGGCGAGAAGGTCCGGACGAAGGCCCGGGGGCCGTCGACCGCGATGTGGACGGGGGTGCCGACCGGTGTCCCGTCGCGGCGGAAGGTGGTGAGCAGCACCTGGCGGGCGGTGGCGAAGCGGGCCAGGACCGCCGTGGCGTCGTAGGTGGTCGTCATGCCCTCCTGACGGGACAGCCGCCCGTCGTGTGACACGCGCCAGTATGGGCGGGTGGCCTCCCCCGCCGACAGCCGCTTCACGTTCCGGCGCCTGGCGGCCGAGGACCTGCCCCAGATGCACGCCTGGTTGAACGACCCGGGCGTCGTGACGTGGTGGGAGGGCGACGACGTGTCCTGGGACGCGGTCGTGCGGGACTACGGACCGGGCAACCCCGACCCGACCGAGCACTGGATCGCGTCGATCGGCGGGCGGGACGTCGGCTGGATCCAGTGCTGGGCCACCGCCGACGAGCCCGAGGAGACCGCCCCGTGGGCCGCCCTCGGCGTCGACGTCGGCGCGGCCGCCGGGATCGACTACCTGGTCGGCGAGCCCGGCGATCGGGGCACCGGCCTGGGCTCGGCCATGATCCGGGCGTTCGTGGCCGACGTCGTGTTCGGGCGCCATCCCCACTGGCGGCAGGTGGCGGCCGACCCGGTCGTCGCCAACACGGCCTCGTGGCGGGCGCTCGAGAAGGCGGGCTTCCGCTTCGCCGGCATCGTCGAGGGCTCGGACGGGCCGGGCCGGCTGATGGTGGCCGACCGGCCCGAAGGGGGCTGACGCCGCGCTCAGCCGCCGTCGAGGGTGTCGAGCGCGGGCAGCACGGCCAGCAGGGCGCCGGCGGCGGGGACGCCGATCCCGTCGAGCGCGTCCCACGAGGCCAGGGCCCGGACCACCACCTCGCCCCGTCCCGGTTCGGTGTGGCCCGCCGCCGGGACCACGCGGCGGCCGAGCCTGGCGGCGATCTCCGCCACGGCACCGGTGCCGGTGGCGGTGGGGTCCTCGACGGTGACCCGGTGGGGCCGGTGGGGCGGTTCGCCGTAGACGAGCACGACCGGCGCAGAGTCCGCGAGCGCCGGGCCCTCGGCCCAGTACTCGGCATCGTCGTCGGCCCCGACCTCCACCACCACCAGCGACGGTTCGGTGCTCAGCGCCGCCATCGTCACCGCCCGGGGCAGCACCGAGCTGACCTGGCACCGGACGCTGCCGTCGAGCGCGCCGCGGAACAGGCGCCGCTCCAGGGCACGCGCCTCGGCCGGGGGCAGCACGTCCTCGCCCTCGACGTGGACCACCACCACGTCCACCACCCCGCCGTCCGGCCGGGCCAGCCGGTCGACCACGGCCACGACGCCGGGCGACGGCCCGCCGCGGCGGGTGGCCAGCAGCACCCGGCGGCCCAGCGCCCCCGCGTCGCGCTCCGGCGGCGGCAGCCTGGCTGCGTAGCGCCTGGCGACGAGCGTCGACACCGTGATGCTGACGAGGATCAGCACCAGCACCGCGTTGACCACCGTCGTGCCGAACAGGCCGATGTCGAAGCCGACCAGCGTGGCCGCCAGCGTGGCGGCGGCCTGGGGGCTGGTGAGCGCGAACGCGGCGCCGGCCTCGGGTGGGGTGAAGCCGAGCAGCGGGCGGGCGATCAGCACGGCGATCGCCTTGCCGCCCATGCAGGCCGCCACGATCAGACCGGCGATCCGCAGGGTCTCGGCGCTGAACATCACGGACGGGTCGAGCAGCAGGCCGACCGACACGAGGAACACCGGGATGAACACCGCCGAGCCGAAGAACTCGATGCGGTCCATCGACGGGCCCTCGTTGGGCACCAGCCGGTTGAGGGCGAGGCCGGCGACGAACGCGCCGACGATGCCCTCGATCCCGAACACCTCGGCCAGCACGGCCAGGGCCAGGAACGACACGACGGCGACCATGTAGCGGGCCGCCCGGTCGCCGCCCCAGGCCCGCAGGGCGTACAGGGCCAGGCGAGGCAGCGCCCACAGGCCGGCGACGCCGAGGACGACGAGGCCGAGCAGGATCTCGCCCAGCACGACCGCGGTCGACCCCGAGCCGGTCTCCGAGCCCGACACGCCGGCCAGCACGACCAGTGCCAGGGTGTCGGTCAGCACAGTGGCCCCCACCGCGGTGGCCACGCCCCGGTCGGCGGCCCGCCCGGCCTCCCGGAAGATGGGGTACGTGATCAGCGTGTGCGAGGCCAGCAGCGAGCCGAGGAGCAGCGACGCCGGCAGCTCCCAGCCGAGAGCGCTGCCCACCGCCAGCCCGCCCGCGAACGGCAGGGTGAACGTGATCAGGGCGAAGACGAACGCGGTCCGCCGGTTGGCCGCCAGCACGCCGAGGTCGAGCTCCAGGCCGGCCACGAACATCAGGTAGAGCAGGCCGAGCTGGCCGAGCTGGGGGACCGTCTGGTTGCCGGAGCCGATGGCGCCGAGCCCGTGGGGACCGATGACGAACCCGCCGATCAGCAACCCGACGATGCCGGGGATCCCGAGGCGCTCGACCACGACGGG
>DASRJM010000254.1:0-3158 GCA_035649475.1 Acidimicrobiales bacterium | reverse complement strand
TGGCACATGATCATGTGCTCCAACTGCAGCGCTTCGGCCAGCAGGAACCACAGGTGCTCCCGGTGCGCGACGACCACGCGGGGCTCGGCCAGGCCGCGGGAGGACGTGGGGAGGTCAGACGCTCGGCTGGGGGTGTCCATGGGTCACCTCACTCGTCGGGGGTGCAGGCTCTGGAGTGCTCCGGGCTGTTGCTACCACCGTCGCGCGCGGGCGGTCCGGTCAGCTCGTAGGAATCCAGACCAGGAAACGGGCCGTGACCCGGATGTCCGACTTCTCCAGGGGTACGTCGACGGTCTCGACCGCGGCGGCCTTGGCCGACCACTCGTCGTCGATCGCCGTGAGCTCCTCGGCGAGGTCGGCTTCGTCCCGCTGGCGGGACGACGCGTCGAGTTGCTCCCCCAGGTACAGCTGGCCGGCGGGGACGTCGATCATGTGCTTCCTCCCGGTGAACGTCTCACGGCGGCCCGCCGTCGGGCCGGCGCACCCTGCCGCCCTGCAGCCGTGTCAGGCCCCGGCGCAACCGGCTGACGAGGAACACCGCCAGGCTGGCGCCCGCCACCAGGAGGGTGAGGGCGATGACGGCGGCGATCCACGGGTGCTGCCAGGCGAGCAGGCACACACCGGCGACGGCGCCATCCTCCGCCAGGCTGGCGGCCACGTTGCTGACGGGCTCGGGCGAGGCGTTGATCGCCAGGCGTATACCGCCCTTCTCGAGGTGGCTGACCAGTGCGGTGCCGCCCGTGCCGGCGGCGGCCACCGCCTGGGCCAGGGTCGAGGCGTCGCCGGCCAGCATGGCGCCGAGCACGCCGCCGATGGCCGGTCGCACGACCGTGTGCACGCTGTCCCAGGCGCTGTCGACGAGCGGGATCTTGTCGGCCACGAACTCGATGGTGAGGAGGACAGCCGCGGCGACGAGCACGTCGGTGCGCTGCAGCGCCTCCGGAGTGTCCGCGACGCCCGAGCGGCCGACCAACCCGGCGATGAGGACGACGGCGTAGGCGCTTATGCCGCAGCCCCACCCGTTGGCGATGGCGAGCGGGAGCGTCTCTATGGAAGGGACCGTACCCGTCTACGGGCTCGTGACGCCCCAGAGGTTGACGGTGCCGGTGACCTCGTTGCCCACCACACCAGGTCGCCGCCCTCGGTGCGGATGGAGATCGAGCGGGAGCCGAGCGAGTACAGGCTGGTGAGCTTGCCGCCACCCGACGTCGCCGGAGCGAACGGGGTGACGTTGAGCCGGCCGAGCCGGGCGTTGTCGGCGGCGTCGGGGAACAGCGCGAGGTCCGCGACGGCACGGGCGCGGCGGAGCTCCTCCCCGTTGGAGGAGATGCCGGGCCAGTCGCGGGCGTCGCCTTCGTTGGCGGACAGCACGAACCGGCGGCCGTCGACCGTATAGTTGGCCAGGCCGTCGGGCAGGTACAGGCCCCGGACCGGCCAGTTGGCGATGGTGACGGCGCCGTCCTGGTCGCTGGCGTCGAGGCCATGGTCGGCTGGGAGTGATCGGCGAAGCCGAGGTCGATGATCCGGCCGACGGTCTTGCCGCGCAGGTCGACCCGGGCGATGGCGTTGTTCTCCTGGAGCGACACCCACGCCGTGCGGTTGTCGCCGGCGATGGTGATGTACTCGGGCTCCAGGTCCTGGGCGACGCTGGCGCCGGGCCCGTAGATCCGCACTCCGGCGGGCAGCTCCTGGGCGCGGGGACCACCGGCGTCGAAGTCGGTGAAACGGATCGTCTCGACCGGCTGCGGGCTGCCCGGCCGCCGCCCGGACCCGGAGGCCCGGAACGGCGCGGTGGTGATGACGCTGATGGAGCCCTCGGGGTCGACGCTGTCGGGCAGGCCGTAGCTGTTGGGCTCGCCTTCGTTGGCCACCGCGAGCAGCCGCCCGTCCGGGGTGAACGTGACCATGTCGGGCAGCGAGCCGACCGTGACCGTCCCGACCTGGACGCCGCCTCGGAACAACAGGACCTGGCCGGGGTCGGTCTTGACCGGGGCGGGGACGGCCACCGCCACGAGGCCGCCGTTCACGGCGACGCTGGTGGGCTCGGAGGGCAGGGCGAGCTGGGCGGTGCGCACCGGGGCGGTCGGGTCGCCGACGTCGACGACGTCGACGGTCCCGATGTTGAGCACATAGAGCGTGCCGTCCTCGAAGGCGACGATCTCGGCCGCCGTCTGTACCGATCCCGCCGGTGGGTTGGTCGAGTAGCGGCCCAACTCGGCGAACGTGACCGCGCCCGGCGGTGGTGTCGGCGAGGAGGCCTCGAGGTGTCAGCCGCCCGGCGCCAGGGCGTCCGCCAGCTCGCCGCGACCGGCCACTCCCAGCTTGTCGTAGACCCGCTGGAGCCGGTTCTCGACCGTGCGGGGCGACAGGTGCAGCTGCTCGGCGATCTCCTTGTTGGCCCGGCCGTTGGCGGCCAGCACGGCGGTCTCCCGCTCGGCGGGGGTCAGGATGGCGCGGGTCTCGACGGCATGGAGGGCGGGGGTGACCGGGTCCTCGGCGCGGGCGGCCAGCTCGCTCGCCCGGCGGGCGGCAGCGGCGGCGAGGCGCCTGTCGCCGGCGCGCTGGTGGGCGACGGCGGCGTCGGCCGCGGCTTCGGCGGCGAGCAGGTCGGCGCCCAGGTCCTCGAAGCGGGTCGAGGCGTCGCCGAGGGCAGACGCGCTGGCGGCGGCGAGGGCCTCGGTGTGGGCCAGGCGGGCGGGGACGAGTTCGCCGTCGATGTGGGCGGCGAGCTCGGCCAGCCGCGGCCGCACGGCGGCGGCCCGGCCGAGGCGGGCGAGGGCGTGCAGCGCGGCCGCGGCGCCGATGAGGTCACCGGCCGCGCGACCCCGTTCGGCGGCTTCTTCGAGCACCTGGGACGCACCGGGCAGGTCGCCGGCGGCCACGGCAGCCCACGCCCGAGCCTGCAGCAGGTCGGCCTCGTCCCGCCGCACGGGCGGCAGGTCGAGGGCGTCGAGCTCGGCGAGGTCCTCGGCCGCGGCGGCGCCGTCACCCGCCAGCGCGTGGGCGAGCGCGCTGGTGATGAGGTCGCGCCGGACCAGGACGTCCCGGCCGAGGCGCCGGTGCAGCGCCAGCGCTTCGCGTGCCCGCGCCGCGGCGGTGCGCACGCCGCCCCGGTCGGTGACGGCAGTGGGCGCGAGCACGGCGAAGGCCGCCTGCGC
>DASRJM010000253.1:0-15446 GCA_035649475.1 Acidimicrobiales bacterium | reverse complement strand
CGACCGCGGGGGCGGTCGCGGTGGGCGCCCGGCCGGTCCTCGTGGCCTGGAACCTGTGGCTGGCGGTGCCGGACCTGGACCGGGCCCGGGCCGTGGCGGCCGCGGTGCGGAGCCCGGAGGTGCGGGCGCTGGGGCTGCCGGTGGGCGACAGGGTCCAGGTGTCACTCAACCTGGTCGACCCGCTGGCCGTGGGGCCGGCCGAGGCCTGGGACCGGGTGGCGGTGCTGGTGGCGGTGGCCGGGGCCGAGCTGGTCGGCCTGGTGCCGGCGTCCGTGCTCGACCGCACCGACCCGGGGCGCTGGGCTCAGCTGGACCTGGCGCCCGATCGCACGATCGAGGCCCGGCTGGCCCGGCGGGATCCGAACGAGGGGTAGGCCCTGCGCCGACGGCGCTCAGGCGCCGGTTGCTGCAGCCTGGCGGGCCAGGCTGCGCTGGCGGCGGATGCGGCGTCGCTCGCGCTCGCTCATGCCGCCCCAGATGCCGAACTTCTCGCTGTTGACGAGGGCGTACTCGAGGCACTGGGCCCGCACGATGCAGCCTCGGCACACCTCTTTCGCCTCGCGCGTCGATGCGCCCCGCTCGGGGAAGAAGAGGTCTGGGTCGACGCCGAGGCAGTTGGCGTAGTCCTGCCACGTGCGGTCGTCGGGATCTGTGGCCACGGGGAGTTTCATCTGGCCCCCTTCCCGGTGCTTCGCCAGTTGGTGCGGGTGTGCGGGAGAGCGTCCACGAAGCATCCGTGGAGCATCCACCGTCAATTGCACCCGTGTAATTACATTGATGGGATTCTTCACCACTGCGCCGCCCGGCGCAAGGGCGAGGCACCATGAATTCCGTGCCCCGTGTCCGTGCTGTGCAGGAAGACATCACCCGCCTGGCGGTCGACGCGATCGTCAACGCCGCCAACTCGAGCCTGCTCGGAGGGGGTGGGGTGGACGCGGCCATCCACCGGGCCGCCGGTCCCGGGCTGCTGGCCGAGTGCCGGGGCCTCGGCGGCTGCGCGGTCGGCGACGCCAAGGCGACCGGCGGCCACGGTCTCCCCGCCCGGTGGGTGATCCACACCGTCGGCCCCCGGTGGCGGGGCGGGACGTCGGGCGAGCCGGACCTGCTGGCGTCGTGCTACCGCCGGTCGCTGGCCGTGGCCGCCGGCCTGGGCGCCGCCACCGTCGCGTTCCCCGCCATCTCGACGGGGATCTACGGCTACCCGCCGGACCGGGCGGCCGACGTGGCCGTGGCCGAGGTGACCTCGGGCGCGGGCGCCGCTCTGGACGAGATCGTGCTCGTCGCCTTCGACCGGGCCACGCTCACGCTGTACGAGGAGCGGCTCGGCCCGGGCTGACCCGGCGCTGCACCTCTGCGGTCAGGGCGTGGGGCGGGTCCGGTCAGGACGTGGGGCGGGGCTCCGGGGGCGTGTCGTCGTCGGCCTCGGCCGCCGTCGGGTCGGGGTCACGCTCCGGGCGGCGCCGGAACAGGCCCCCGATCCCCCGCATGATGCGGGCCACGGGATCGGGGAAGATGCCCGGCTCGCCCTCGACGATTGTGCGCAGCACCGACCGATGTTCCCACGTCGCGACACCGCGTGACACGCGGGGAAGTGGCAATCCCGCCCTGACGGCTGCATGATAGGCGCGTGCGGCTGGGGAGACCCGACACGCCGAGCGACGGCGAACGCCCGGTGAGCGAGCCCGTAGCGCCCCTGTGGGGGCCGCCGGCCGGTGAGCGCGCCGTGGCGCTGTGGGAGCTGCCCGCCGACGAGTCGCCCCCGCCGCTGCCCGCCCGGCCGCCGGACAAGCCCAAGGACCTCACCGTCTACACGGGCTCCGACTTCGTCCTCGGCGACAACCCGCGGGTCCCGGCCATCACCGGAGACGCCGACGACACGCCGCCGGGCGACCAGCCCGAGCCGGCCCGCCGCCGCCCGGCCCACGTGGCGCTGGCGCTGATCGGCGGGCTGGCATTCGTGGCGCTGGTCGGGCTCACGGGCTGGCCCGGCTCCGACACGCCCACGGACGAGCTGGCGGGCGACCTCGCCAACGAGGGCGTGACCCCGCCCACGAACGAGGACGGCGAGGCGATCGAGATCCCGCCCAGCCAGCCGGCCACGCCGGTGTCGTTCCAGGCGACCGGCGCGGTCGTGCGGCCCGACGCCACCGTGGCCCGGGTCGTCGACCGGGCCACCGGCCAGGACATCCTCGTCGCGCTGATGCCCGGCACCACCGTCGACGCGGAGACGGGCCAGGTCATCGTCCGCACGACGGGCACGCCGACCACGGGCCGGCCGATCACGACCACGTCCCGCCCGACGAGCACCACGGGCGAGACGACGACCACCGAGACGACGACCACGACCACCGAGCCGACGACGACCACCACCGAGCCGACGACCACGACGACCGAAGCGACGACGACGACAGAGACGCCGACCACCACGGTCGAGGACACCGTCCCGCCCGACTACGGGCCGTGAGGCTCAGGCCGAGCGGCGGCCGCCGCCGGCCCGGCGCATCTCGCGCTTCTGCTCGATGAAGTCGACCAGCACGTAGTCGCCCAGCGTCTCGGGCGAGGTGAAGAAGGCGCGGCCCTTGTTCAACCTGGTCAGCTTCTCCACGAACGTGCGCAGGTGGCCGTTGGGGTCGAGCATGAACGTGTTGATGCGGATGTTGTCCCGCGTGCAGCGGACGACCTCGCGCAGCGTGGCGTCGACGGTCTCGCGCACCGGCGGGTAGGCGAAGAACGGTTCCGGCATGCCCGGCTCGAAGTGGGCCGTCGGCTCGCCGTCGGTGATCATGATGATCTGCTTGGTGCCGGTCTGGCGGGCCAGCAGCCGCCGGCTGATCTGGAACGCGTGCTGCATGTTGGTCCCGTAGACGAAGTCCCACGACACCTCGGGCAGGTCCTGCGCGCGGATCTCGCGGGCCACCTCGCTGAAGCCGACCAGGCCCAGGTAGTCCCGGGGGAACTGCATCGAGATCAGCGAGTGCAGCGCCATCGCCACCTTCTTGGCGGCCAGGAAGTTGTCCCGCATCGGCATCGACAGCGACAGGTCGAGCATCAGCACGGTCGAGGACCGCACCAGCTGCTCGGTCCGCTCGACCTCGAAGTCGTCGGGTGACAGCCGGACGGGCGTTCCACCGCCGGTGCGGGTCACCGCGTTGCGCACGGTGCGCTCGATCTGGAGGTTGAACGCGTCGCCGAACTCGTAGCTCTTGGTCTCGTAGGTGCGCTCGTGGCCGACGCCGGTGCGCTCGAGCTCGTGGCGGCCGAGCTTGTCCCGGGTCAGGCGGGCGAACAGGTCGTGGAGCGCGTTGCGGCCGATGCGGCGCAGGCCCTTGGGCGTGAGCTCCAGGCGACCCTCGCGCTGGTCGATGAGACCGGCCTCCTCGAGCATGCGGGTCAGGCGGCCCAGTTCGTCCAGGCTGCGGGCGGCGTCGTCGCCGAGCAGCTCCCGGGCCCGGTCGATGTCGGCCTCGGCCAGGGCGCCGGGGTTGGCGGCGCCCCGCAGCAGCTGCTCCAACCGGTCGAGGTCGCCCAGCTCCTCCAGAGTGGACGCCGCCTGGGCCATGCCGAGCGGGTCCTGGCCCCGGAAGTCGTAGCCCTGGTCCCAGCCCATGTTGGGGAACATGCTGCGCAGCTGGGCGCCGAGCTGGTCGACCTGCCAGCGCAGGTCCATGTCCTCCAGCAGCTGCTCGGCCAGCTGGGCGATCTGCGCCCGCTGCTCGGGCGTCATCGACGCCAGCATCGCCTGCATGGCGGCCATGCGCCTGGCCAGCACCTCCAGCAGCTCGTCGAGGTTCTGGGGGTTCTCGGGGAAGAAGTCGCCGTAGCGCTCCATGAACCTCTCGAAGTCGGGCTCCTCGCCCCGGGCCCTGGCCTCGAGCATCTGGTTGAGCTCGGCCATCATGTCTTTCATGCGGGCCATGTCCTCGGGGGTCATGGACTCGACCGCGCCGGTCATGCGGTTCACGTACGAGTCGAGGACCTGCTGGCGCAACTTCTCGACCAGCTCGTCGAAGCGCTGCTGGGCCTGGCCCGACGCGAAGTCGTACTCCTGGAGCTCGCGCACCATGCCGGCCAGGTCGGAGGGCAGCATCTCCAGGCGCATGTTGCGCTCGTCGGCCGCGCCCTGGGCCGTCTCGGCCCGGCGGGGATCGCCGGACTGCTGCGCCTCGCGCACCTGGCGGTCGATCTCGTCGCGCTCGGCCTGCACGACCTCACGCAGCTCCTCGGCGATCTCGTCGTAGACGCCGCCGAGGTCGAAGCGGTCGAGCCGCTCCTCCCGCTCGCGGCGCAGCCGCTCCAGCAGCTCGCGGACGCCCTGGACGTCCTGGCCCTGGCGGTCGCGGAAGCCCTGCTGCAGCAGGCGGCGCAGCGCCGCGTGCAGGTCGCCGTGGTAGAGGAGGTCGTCGGTGATCTGCTCGAGGACCGTGTCGGCGTCCAGGTCGAAGCCGACCTGGGTGCCGTCCCAGCGGCTGTAGCGGAACCGGGGCCGCGTCATGGCGCCACGGTACCGGCGCGATGTGTTGCCCGCTCCTGGTGCTGCGCACCCGGGCCGCTCGGGCCGGGCTCTGGGGGGTGACCCCGGGGCGACGTGGGGGCTGGCCGGGATCCCCCGCGCGCCGGTGGGAGCCGACAGTGGGGGCATGAGCAACCGCACCGAACACAACTCCGCCCCCAGCGCCGCCTGGGTGACCCAGACCTACGTGTCGTTCGCCGTGTCGCTGTCCGCGGCGGCGATCGGCATCGCCTACCTGCCCGTCGACCCCTGGATGCGGGCGTTCCTCGCCATCACGCTCCTCTACCTGGTGACCTCGGCCATCAGCCTGTCCAAGGCGATGCGGGACCAGCACGAGTCCCGGAGCGTGATGGCCCGGGTGGACGAGGCCCGCATGGAGCGCCTCCTCACCGAGCACGACCCGTTCACGGCGTCGTCGACGTTCTGACCCGGCCGTCCGGGGGCCCACCGCCGGTAGGGTCGGCTCGTGCGAGTCGACATCTGGTCCGACGTGGTGTGCCCCTGGTGCTACCTCGGCACCCGCCGGTTCGAGGAGGCCGTCGCCCGGCTGGACGGCCGCGACGTCGAGGTCGTCCACCGGGCGTTCGAGCTCGACCCGACCGTCCCGCCCGGGGGGCAGGACCTCGCCGAGTACCTGGCCCGTAAGTTCGGCGGGTCGCAACGGGTGACCGCCACCCGCGACCGGCTGGCCCGGGCCGCGTCCGACATCGGCCTCGACTTCCGCTGGGAGGGCAAGCGCCGGGTCAACACGTTCGACGCCCATCGCCTGGCAGCCTGGGCGCTCGACGTGGCCGGCGCCGAGGTCCAGAACGACCTGCACCAGCGGATGTTCCGCGCCTACTTCACCGACAACCTCGACCTGGCCGACCACGCCGTGCTGGCCGCGCTGGCCGGCGACGCGGGGCTCGACGCCGGACGCGCGGCCGAGGTGCTGGCGAGCGGCGCCTACGCCGACGAGGTGCGGGCCGACGAGCGCCGGGCGGGCGAGCTCGACATCCACGCGGTGCCGACGTTCGTGATCGAGGGCCGCTGGGCCATCCCCGGCGCCCAGGACGTGGACACGTTCGTCGAGTTGCTGGCGCGGGCCGCCGAGCGCCTCGCCTAGGCCGTCTCGTGGACGCACCCTGGTGGGGCACCGGCGCGGCCGCGACCCAGTGCGAGGGCGCCGCGCCCCGGGCCGACTGGGCCGGCTGGGAGGCCGAGGGGAGGGCGCCCGCGTCCCGGGACGGCAACGGGTTCCGCACCCGCTACGCCGACGACTTCGCCCTCCTGGCGGCCCGCGGCGTCACCCACCATCGCCTGACGGTCGAGTGGGCCCGGCTGGAGCCGTCGCCCGGCCGGTGGGACGCGAACGAGGCCGATCACCTGCGCCGGGTGCTGCGGGCTGCGGCCGAGGCCGGGGTCGAGGTGTGGGCCTGCCTGCTGCACGGCTCGGCGCCCGGGTGGTTCACCGAGGACGCCCGGGGCTGGCTCGACGACAAGGCCGTCACGCTGACGTGGCCCCGCCACGTCGACCGGGTCGCGGCCGAGCTGGGTGACCTGGTGGCGGGATGGGTGCCGATCCACGAGCCCGACCTGACCGCCCGGCTCGGCTTCCTCGACGGGACGTTCCCGCCCGGCCGGCGGTCCG
Source organism: Acidimicrobiales bacterium (assembly GCA_035649475.1). Classification (GTDB taxonomy): domain Bacteria; phylum Actinomycetota; class Acidimicrobiia; order Acidimicrobiales; family VFJN01; genus ZC4RG19. Next base: position 9,306 of record DASRJM010000253.1, on the reverse strand, counting down.
ATGACGACCACCAGGACGCCCTGGCCGCGCTGCGGGCGGCGGAGGCCGAGGCCGCTCGGCTGCTGCGGTCCGGACCCCGGCCGGTGGCGGTCACCTGGCGGCCCGGCGAGGAGCTCGACCACGACGACCTCGTGGTGGTCGGCGCACCCGTCGACGCGCTGGAGGATCCGCTGGCCCGGCTGGCCGACACGGCCGCCCCAGCGGGTGTGCTGGTCGTGACGGGCGACCCGGGCCCGCAACCGGCGAGCGACGACCCGGAGGCCCGACGCCGCCGGCTGGAGGCGGCCGTGCGGGTCGTCGCCGGGGCCCGCGGCGACGGTGTGCCCGTCGTGGGCGCCTTCCACCTGCCGGCCGTCGACGGCTACGAGTGGCACCAGGGCTTCGAGGCGAAGCTGGGCCTGTTCGACCGGGACCGCAACCCGCGGCCGGCGCTCGGCGCGCTCTAGGGTCCCGGCCATGTCGCCGACCCTCGCCCGCAAGATGTGGCGGACCCTGGAGCCGTACCACGGGCTCGTCTACTTCACCCCCCACGCCGCCGCCGAGTACGGGGCGCTGGGCGTCACCGGCCGGGCCGGCTACTTCGCGTCCCGAGGGGCGGCGCTGGGGCCGGTGCCGGCGGAGGTGGTGATCGCCACGTTCTTCAACTTCGAGCCCGGGCTCGTGCGGTCGGCGATCCCGGCCGCCTGGGAGTCGGCGGCGCCCGTCGCCCTGCTCGACGCCCGGCTGCGGGCGATCGACCTCGGCCTGCGGGACGCGCTCGACCCCGGGGCGCTCGCGTCGGACGAGATGGTGTGGGCCGCGGCCACGGCCCGGCGGGCGGCCGAGGCGTGCAATCCCGAGGGCCGGCCGCTGTTCGCCGCCCACGCCGCCCTCCCGTGGCCCGACGAGCCCCACCTGGAGCTGTGGCACGCGGTCACCCTGCTGCGGGAGTACCGGGGTGACGGGCACGTCGCCGCCCTGGTGTGCGAGGGCATCGACGGGTGCGAGTCGCTGGTCACCCACGGCGCTGCGGACGGCGAGCTGGTGACGCTGCGGGTGCTCAAGTCCAGCCGGGCCTGGGGCGACGAGGCCTGGGACGCCGCCCGCGGGCGGCTGCGGTCCCGGGGCTGGCTCGACGCCGACGACCGGCTCACACCGGCCGGGACCGAGGTGCGGGACCGGGTCGAGCGGATCACCGACGAGCGGGCGGTGGTGCCGTGGGCGGCCATCGGCCAGGAGGACGCCGACCGGCTGCGGGCCACGGTCCGCCCGTGGAGCCGGGCGATCGTCGAGTCGGGGGCGCTGCGCGCGCCGCTGTGACCCTGCTGGTCAGGGCACCGTCAGGCGGCCGCTACAGGCCAGCACGGGCTCGGCGTCCGGCGCTCTGTACGGGAACGTGGCCACGCCGTCGCCGACGTCGGTCCACGGCTGGGGCACCAGCTCGATGCACAGCTCGACCTCGCGGGGCGGCGGGCTACACCCGCGAGCGGTAGGTCGAGCGGCCGGCGACGGCGTCCTTGTTGAGGCGCTTCGAGAGGTGGAGGCCCTCGAGGACCAGCTCCACCGCGCTGGCGACCACCGCGGGGCTCTCGTCGCCGCCGGACAGGGCGGCCACCGGCTCGCGCAGGGCCGGGACGTCCTCGACCAAGCGGGCCAGATCGGCCGAGGTCACGTCCTCGCCCGTGTGGACGATCGCGCCCTCGTCGAACGCCAGCACCACGTCCCGCAGCGTGCCCGGGTTGACCTGCTGCTTGAACACGGTCAGCACGGCCGCCTTCAGCAAGTGCTCGGCGATCTGCTCGTCCCGACCCTCGTCCAGCGACTCGATCTCGACCTTGCCCATCGTGGACGCGGCCAGGGCGTCGAGGTCGCTGACCCGGGGGGCCACGTCGCGCTCGCCGTGGCGCAGGGCCCGGCGGGTGGCGTTGGCCACCATCACCTCGCTGTTGGCCACCGTGAGCCGCACCGACACGCCGGAGCGCTGGTTGATGTGGGAGCTCTCCCGGGCGAGGTGACTGAGGGTCGCCACGATATCGGTCATGTACGGCGGCACCGTGACCCGCACGCCCTCGACCTCGAACGGCCGGGCCTCCTGGCGGGCGATGGCGACCTCGGTGTCGACGTCCAGCGGGTAGTGCGTGCGGATCTGGCTGCCGAACCTGTCCTTCAGCGGGGTGATGATGCGGCCGCGGTTCGTGTAGTCCTCGGGGTTGGCCGACGCCACCAGCAGCAGGTCGAGCGGCAGCCGGATCTTGTAGCCCCGGACCTGGACGTCCCGCTCCTCGAGCACGTTGAGCAGGCCCACCTGGATGCGCTCGGCCAGGTCGGGCAGCTCGTTGATGGCGAAGATGCCCCGGTTGGTGCGGGGCACCAGGCCGTAGTGGATGGTCAGCTCGTCGGACAGGTACCGGCCCTCGGCCACCTTGATCGGGTCGACCTCGCCGATCAGGTCGGCGACCGACGTGTCCGGCGTGGCGAGCTTCTCGCCGAAACGATGGTCGCGGTGGACCCAGGCGATGGGTGTCTCGTCGCCGTGGGCGTCGATGAGGTCGCGGGCGTACCGGGACACCGGGTGGTACGGGTCGTCGTTGATCTCGCTGCCGGCGACGACCGGCAGCCACTCGTCGAGCAGGTCGACCAGCGAGCGGATGATGCGGGTCTTCGCCTGCCCCCTCTCCCCCAGGAAGATCACGTCGTGCCCCGCCAGAGCGGCGTTCTCGAGCTGCGGGAGCACCGTCTCGTCGTAGCCGATCACCGAGGCGATCAGCTGCTCGCCGGCGGCGATCTTGGCCACCGCGTTGCGGCGGATCTCGTCCTTCACCGGCACGGAGCGCCACCCCGAAGCCCGGAGGGCGCTCAGCGTCGTCGGGCGGGTCATGTCGGCCATGCAGGCCAAACTACCCCCACCTTCCGGAACCGCGGCGTGTCGTAGCATCCGGCCGTGGGCTCTCCCCCTCCCGCAGCGGACCCGCTGGCGGCCGGGCTCAGCGACCACGAGGTGGCTGAGCGCGTGGCGGCCCGGCGGGTCAACCGGGCGCCGGGTGGGACCAGCCGGCCCCTCTCCCAGATCGTCCGGGCCAACGTCCTGACCAGGTTCAACGCCATCCTGGGCGCCCTGCTGGCCGTGATCCTGGTGGTCGGGCCGATCCAGGACGCGCTGTTCGGCGTCGTGCTCGTGACCAACGCCGGCATCGGCATCTACCAGGAGTGGCGGGCCAAGCGGACCCTCGACCGGCTCACGCTGCTGACCGCGCCGGCGGTCACCGTGGCCCGCGGCGGCGAGCGCCGGGAGATCGCGGTCGAGGACGTCGTCGACGGCGACGTGATCGAGCTGGCCCAGGGCGGCCAGATCGTGGCCGACGGCACCGTGCTGGTCGCCGACGCCCTGGAGGTGGACGAGTCCTTGCTGTCCGGCGAGTCGGCGCCCCAGCTCAAGGGCCCGGGGGACGAGGTGCTGTCGGGCAGCTTCGTGACCGCCGGGCAGGGCTGGTACCGGGCCGAGAAGGTCGGCCCCGACAGCTACGCCAACCGGGTGGCGTCCGAGGCCCGCCAGTTCTCGCTGGTGCGCTCCGAGCTGCGCCGCGGCACGGACGACATCCTGCGCCTGGTCACCTGGCTGATCGTGCCGACGGCCGCCCTGCTGATCGCCAGCCAGGTCCGGTCCCACGAGTCGATCCCCGACGCCGTCCGGGGGACCGTCGCGGGCGTGGGCGCCATGGTCCCCGAGGGCCTGGTCCTGCTGACCAGCGTGGCCTTCACCGCCGGCGTGCTGCGGCTCGGGCGCCGCAACGTGCTGGTCCAGGAGCTGGCCGCCATCGAGGGCCTGGCCCGGGTCGATGTCGTGTGCACGGACAAGACCGGGACGATCACCGAGCCCGACCTCCAGGTGGCCGAGGTCGTGACGCTGGACGGCGCCGGGGAGGGCGAGGTCACCGCGGCCCTGGGGGCCATGGCGGCCGCCGACCCCGACCCCAACGCCAGCGGCCGGGCGCTGGCGGCGGCGTTCGACGCCCCGGCCTGGACCCCGACGTGGCGGGCGGCGTTCTCGTCGGCCCGGCGCTACTCGGGCGCGGGCTTCGGCGAGCACGGCGACTGGATCATGGGCGCCCCCAACGTGCTGCTGGAGGCGGCGGGCGACGGGGCGCCGGCGTCCCGGGCGGCCGAGCTGGTGGATGCGCAGTCCCGGCAGGGGCGGCGGGTGCTGCTGGTGGCGCGGACCGACGGCGAGCCCCCGCCGGGGGCGCCGCCCGCGGGGCGGCCGGTGGCGCTGGTGGCGATCGAGGAGCGCATCCGCGCCAACGCCCGGGCCACGCTCGACTACTTCGCCCGCCAGCACGTGGCCGTGAAGGTCATGTCGGGCGACGACCCCCGCACCGTGGGGGCCGTTGCGGCCCGGGTCGGCATCCCGGGCGCCGAGTCCCCGGTCGACGCCCGCGGCCTGCCCGACGACGCGACCGAGCTGGCCGACGTGGTCGAGGCCACCACGGTGTTCGGGCGCACCGGCCCACAGCAGAAGCAGTCCATGGTGCGGGCGCTGCAGTCCCGGGGCCACACGGTGTCGATGACCGGCGACGGCGTGAACGACGTGCTGGCCCTCAAGGAGGCCGACCTGGGCGTGGCCATGGGGTCGGGGGCCGCGGTCAGCCGGGCGGTGGCGCCCGTCGTGCTGTTGGACTCGGATTTCGCCGGGCTGCCGCCGGTGCTGTCCGAGGGCCGGCGGGTGATCGCCAACGTCGAGCGTGTCGCCAACCTCTTCGTCACCAAGACCGTGTACGCCACGCTCCTGGCCCTGGCTGTGGGCGTGGCCCGGGTGCCGTTCCCGTTCCTGCCCCGGCACCTGACGATCATCTCCAGCCTGACGATCGGCATCCCGGCGTTCTTCCTGGCCCTGGCCCGCAACGACCGGCGGGCCCGGCCGGGCTTCGTGGGCCGGGTGCTGCGGTTCGCGGTGCCGGCCGGGATCCTGGCGGCGACGGCCACGATGACGTCCTACGGGCTGGCCCGGGCCGAGCACGTGAGCCAGGTCGAGGCCCGGACCACCGCCACGATCACGCTGTTCATCGTCGCGCTGTGGGTGCTGGCGATCCTGGCCCGCCCGACCAACCTGTGGCGCTTCGAGCTGGAGGCGTCGATGGCCGGCCTGTTCGTGCTGGCGCTGCTGCTGCCCTGGACGCGGGAGTTCTTCGCCCTGAACATGGCCGAGCCCGCTGTCACCGCCCAGGCGATCGCCATCGGGGCAGGAGCGGCGGCCCTGCTGGAGCTGGGCTGGCGGATCGCGGGCTGGCAGCACCAGTGGTCCGGCTCGGGGGAGGCCGAGCGGGACGGCGACGAGGGCTATCCACCCGCGGAGACCGCCGCCAGCGCATCCGCCCGGTCGAGCGCCGACTCCAGCCGGTAGGCCCGCTCGCCGTCCGACCAGATCAGCGTGTTGCCGGCCAGGCGGGCGGACGTGGTCCGGCCGTCGGGGGCCTCGTAGACGACCTCGTGGGGCTCGCCCCCGATCCAGTAGCCGCGATGGTCGCCGACGCGCACCTCGGTGACGCCGGTGCGGCCGGCCGCCACCTTGCCGATCCGGATGGCGTCGGCCGGGAAGACGGTGAGGACCGCCCCGGTGTCGGTGCCGGCGATGGCGGGCAGGTCCTCGGTCGCCGCCCACACCAGGCTCACGCCGTCCCGGGGGCGGCCTGCGTAGGCGCCGTCGGGCGGCCCCAGCCCGGGGACGGTCACGCCGCCCGCGTCGTCGAGCGCGGTGACGACGGGGATCGGGCGGCCGAGGTCGAGCGCACGGCTCAGGGTCGGGTCGACCTCGCCCCGGGTGATCTCGATGCCGTCGACGCCCAGCAGCCGGGCGACCGCGCCGCGGGGCCCGGGGGCGGCCAGCACGAGGGCGAGGGCGACGACCACGGCGGCCGCGGCGAGGACCCGCGTCCGCGTCCGGCGTTCGTTCGTCTCGGATGCCGACACGAACGGACGCCGGTGTGCCCGGATGCGGGCGGCGGCCGCGGCCGCGGGGTCGCCGTCCGCGGGCAGCTCCAGGTGGCGGCCCAGGTCGGCCAGGGTGCGGATCAGGTCATCCACGGCCCTCGCCCTCCAGCGTCCGAGCCATCCGCCGCAGGCCCCGGGACGTGCGTGACTTCACCGTGCCGCGAGGCAGGCTCAGCACCGCGGCGGTCTCCCGCTCGTCGAGATCCAGCAGGTGGCGGCAGGCCACCACGTCCCGCAGGCCCTCCGGCAGGGCGGCCAGGGCGTCGACCACCGACCGGCGGGACTCCGTCAGCAGCACCGCGGCCTCGGGCGACGGCGCCGTGCCCGGCTGCGCCGCGGCCCGGTCGGTGGCGAAGCGCAGCTCGTAGCCGGCCCGGCGGCCCGCCGCCCGCCGCCGGTTGCGGGCCTCGTTGGCCACGATCCGCAGCAGCCAGGGCCGGAAGGCGCCGCCCTCCCGGAACCCGGCGAGGCCGTACCAGGCCTTGATGAACGCGTCCTGGGTGACCTCGTCGGCGTCGCCGGACCCGCCCAGGGCCGCGGCCAGCCGCCTCGCTGCGCCCTGGTGGGCCGCGAGCAGCGCGGCGTAGGCGTCGACGTCGCCACCCCGCGCCCGGTCGACGAGGTCGTGCTCGTCGGACGGCGTGGCCACCCCCAGATGGTGTCAACCGGCCGCGGGCGCCGCACGGCGTCCCCGCAGCCGGAGCCCGACGGCGGCACCTGCGACGACCAGCGCCACCACCACGAGCCCGGCCAGGGCCCCCAACGGCTGGCCGTCGCCGTCGCCCTCGCCCTCGGTCGCCGTCCGCGCCGCCGCCGGCGTCCGGGCCGCGGGGGCGGGGTCCGGGCCGGGAGCGGGCGCCGCGGCCGGCGGCGCGTCCAGGTCCACGCCCAGGGACGCCAGCGTGGCCACCGGGTCGCCCGGCGACCGCAGCCAGCCACCGGTCGTCACCGGCGAGTACGGCTCGGCGAGCAGGCCGCCGGGGCTGTAGACGACCGGACCGCCCGGCGCCTCCGGGTACAGGTGCTGGTACAGCTCGAAGCCCTCCGACGCGTCGTACATCGTCCACGTGATCGTGTACCGGGGCCCGAGCTGGTCCTCGGCCAGCCCGTCCGGCGGCGCGGAGGCGAGGTCCGGGGCGCCGGATCCCGGGTCGAGCATCGACCACACGGCCATGTCCTCGAGCAGGGGCCCGAAGCCCATGTCCTCGCCCTCGGTCGGCTCGATCTCGGCCTCCTGGCCGCCCGGCCACGTCACGGTCGCCTCGGTCGGGCCCTTGGCGGCAACCGGGCCGGCACCGCCGACCACGACCGCGGCCACGAGCCCCAGGACTGCCATCGCACGCATCCGCATGCCCCACCTACACCGCTCGGGGCCTGCAGGTTCCCCTGTACCCTCGCCGCCACGATGCAGCTCGACGAGGGGTGGCGCGCGGCCGCCGCGGACGACCACCTGCGGCGCTCCTACACCGAGCACGACTTCGACGACGCCGCCTGGCATCCCGTGGCCGTCCCGGGGCACTGGCGCTCGGTTCCCGCGTTCGCCCACGCCGACGGCCCGCTGCTGTACCGCTGCCGCTTCGACGCCCCCGCCCCCGCCGAGGGCCGCCGCGCCTGGCTCGGCTTCGAGGGTCTGCTCTACCAGGGCGACGTGTGGCTGGACGGCGGCTACCTCGGCGACACCGAGGGCTACTTCGTCCCCCACGCCTTCGAGGTGACCGACGCGCTGCGGGCACGGTCCGGCCACGCCCTGGCCGTCGAGGTGACCTGCAACGCCAGCCGGGACCCCCACGGCAAGCGCAACATCACCGGGGTCCTCCAGGCCGGCGGTTACGTCGACGAGTCCTGGAACCCCGGCGGCATCTGGCGCCCGGTCCGAGTGACCGAGACCGGGCCCGTCCGCATCGTCGCCCTCCGGGTCGTGTGCGAGGACGCCTCCCCCGAGCGGGCGGTCCTGGCCCTGCGGGCCGTGCTCGACAGCGACGGCGCCCGGCGCGTGCGGCTCCGGACCGAGATCGGGGGCCTCGACCACGAGGTCGACCAGCCCCTGGCCACGGGGACCAACGAGGTCAACTGGACCGTCCGCATCGAGCGGCCCGCGCTGTGGTGGCCCCGCGCGCTCGGCGACCCGGTGCTCCACGACGTGCGGGTGGCGATCCTCGCCGACGCGGTCGACCCCGACGCCCGGCCGAGCGACGAGCGCCGGCTGCGGACCGGCCTGCGGTCCGTGCGCCTCCGCCGCTGGGTCCTGTCGGTCAACGGCGAGCCGCTGTTCCTCAAGGGCGCGCTCCACGGGCCGACCCGGGCCGCGCTGGGCGACGCCGAGCCCGACGAGGTCCGGGCCGACGTCGAGCGGGCGGCCGGGGCCGGCCTCGACCTGCTGCGGGTCCACGCCCACGTCGCCCGGCCCGAGCTGTACGACGCCGCCGACGCGTCGGGGATGCTGCTGTGGCAGGACCTGCCGCTCCACGGCCCCTACGCCCGCGGGATACGCCGCCAGGCCGTGCGCCAGGCCCGGGCCATGGTCGACCTCCTCGGCCACCACCCGTCGGTGGCGCTGTGGTGCGGCCACGACGAGCCGGCTGCCCGGGACCGCCGGGCGAGCCCGCTGCGGGAGATCGCCACGCAGCAGGCCCCGTCGTGGAACCGCACGGTGCTCGACGCCTCGGTGCGCCGGGCTCTCGGCCGCGCCGACCGGTCCCGGCCGGTGATCGCCCACTCGGGAGTCGCGCCCCATGTCCCCCAGATCGAGGGCACGGACACCCACCTCGCCCTCGGCTGGGATGTCGGAGACGAGCGGGAGCTCCCGGGCCTGGCTGCGACGCTGCCCCGGCTGGTGCGGTTCGTCACCGGGCTGTCCGCCGCCTCGGTCCCGCCCGGCGACGAACGCGGCGCCCGCCCGCTCGACCCGACCGACCGGGACGTGCTGGACGAGCGCTTCCCCCGCCACGAGTTCGCGACGTTCGCCGCCTGGCGGGACGCCACGCAGGACCACCAGGCCGCCGTGGTCCGCCGGCAGGTCGAGCAGCTCCGCCGGCTGAAGTACCGCCCGACCGGCGGGTTCGCGGTGGCCCGGCTGGCCGACGCCCAGCCCGGCATCACGCCCTCCCTGCTCGACGAGCAGCGACGGCCGAAGCCGGCGTGGGACGCCCTCGTCGCGGCGTGCCGGCCGGTGATCGTGGTGGCCGACCAGCTCCCCGCGACGGTGATGGGCGGCCAGGAGCTGGCGTTGGACGTGCACGTCGTATCGGACCTGCGCCGGCCACTGGCCGACGCCGAGGTCGTCGCCACGCTGTCCTGGGCCGGCGGCGGGCGGGAGTGGCGGTGGGCCGGCGACGCCGGCCC
>DASRJM010000252.1:0-29081 GCA_035649475.1 Acidimicrobiales bacterium | reverse complement strand
GGCCGGTGCCGGGTGTGGTGCTGGCCGGGTCCAGCTACCTGCTGTCGCAGGCCGACACCGGCATGGTGTGCAGCCTGGGCATGACCTCGGGCGTGGCCGGGCTGGTCGAGGCCTACGCGCCCGACGACGTGCGGGACGTGCTGCTGGCCGGCCTGCGGGCCGCCAACGTGGCCGACGCGGTCGACGGGTCGATGTTCCTGACCGAGCGGGACGGCGGCTCGGACCTCGGCCGCACCGTGCACTGCACCGCCCGGGACGTGGGCGACGGCCGGGTGGAGATCAGCGGCGAGAAGTGGTTCTGCTCCAACGTCGACGGGGCGGCCATCGTGCTGCTGGCCCGGCCCGAGGGCGCCCCCGACGGGCCCGCCGGCCTGGGCCTCTACCTCGTGCCCCGGGTCCTGGAGGACGGCAGCGCCAACCGCTACTCGGTGCGCCGGCTGAAGCAGAAGCTGGGGACCCGCAGCGTCCCCACCGGCGAGGTCGAGTTCCACGGGGCGCTCGGCTACGCGCTGCGGGCCGCCCCGTCGGCCGGGAACGGCGCCGGCGGGTCCGACGCCGGGGGCCTGGGCCGGATGATGGAGATGGTGAACGGCAGCCGCTTCGGGGTGGCGCTGATGGGCCTCGGCATCGCCCGGCGGTCCTTCGCCGAGGCCGCCGCCTGGGCCCACCACCGCCAGGCCAAGGGCCGGGCGCTGGTCGACCTGCCGCTGGCGCGCGAGCAGCTGGTCGACCTGCTGGCGGAGCTGGAGGCGGCCACGGCGCTCGGCTTCGAGTGCGCGGCGGCCCGCCGCCACGCCGACGGGACCCGGCTGCGCCGGATCCTCGTGCCCGCGGCCAAGGTCCGGCTGTGCCGGCTGGGCGTGGAGGCCGCGTCGTTCGCCGTCGAGCTGCACGGCGGCAACGGCTACTGCGAGGACTGGGGCCTGACCCGCCAGCTGCGGGACGCCCAGTGCCACCCGATCTGGGAGGGCAGCGAAAACATCTGCGTGCTCGACGTGTTGCGGGCCATCCGCCGGGACGCAGCCCACGACGCGGTCCTGACCCGCGTCGACGAGGCCCTGGCCGCCGCCCGCGGCGGCGGACCCGGCTGGCTGGCGCCGGCGGTCGACGCGGTGGCGGCCGGGCGCGACGAGCTGGCGGCCCGCGTCGGCGCCCTCGGCGGCCTGGAGCCCGACGCGGCCGAGGCCGCGTCGGGCCGGCTGTGCGACCTGCTGGTGCGGGTGACCGCAGCCGCGCTGCTGGCCGAACAGGCCGGCGAGGGCGGGCCTGCGGCCACGCACAAGGGCCTGGTCGCCCTGCGCTACGCCCGCCGCCACCTCGCCCCCGGGGCGGCGTGGACCGACGGCATCGCCGCCACGGTCGGCCGGGACCTCGTCGCCTGGGCCGACATCGGCCCGGAGGCGGCGGCCAAGGCGGCGGCCTAGGGAGGTGATTTGGCGGCGTATACGACGAGATCTCGCCGTATACGCCGCCAAATCCTCAGGGGTTCTCCGGCCAGGCGTGCTTGGGGTAGCGCCCGGCCATCTCCTTGCGGACGTCCTGCCACGACCCTGACCAGAACCCGGCCAGGTCGCTGGTGACCTGGACCGGCCGCCCGGCCGGCGACAGCAGGTGCAGCACCACCGGGACCCGGCCGCCGGCCACCGCCGGCGTCTCGCGGGCGCCGAACATGTCCTGGACCCGCACGGCCAGCACCGGCGGGTCGCCGGCCTCGCCGGCCGCGTAGTCCAGCCGGACCCGCCGGCCGGCCGGCACCTCCAGCGCCTCGGGCGCCAGGCGGTCGAGGTCGCCGGCCACCTGCGGCGGGACCAGGCGTCGCAGCACCCGGGCCAGGTCGAGCCGGTCGAGGTCGGCCCGGCCGGTGGCGTCGGCCAGCAGCGGGGCAAGCCAGTCGTCCAGCGACCGGCGCAGCGCGGCGTCGGACAGGTCCGGCCACGGGTCGCCGACCACCGCCCGCAGGAACCCGACCCGGGCCTGCACCGACCGGGCGGCGTCGGTCCACGGCAGGGCCGCGAGCTGCGTCGCGCGCACCCGGTCGACCAGTGCCGTCGTGGCCGCCAGGCCCGGCGACGGCCGCCGCTCCACGGACCCGAGCCGCAGGCGGCCCAGCTCCCGCTCGACCCGCGCCACCAGGTCGTCCCGGTCGGCGTCCCACACCAGCCGGGCGTGCTCGGTGACCTGGTCGCCCGCCAACTCGTCGAGCCGGTCCGGCGCCAGCGGCGCGGCCAGGCGGATGCGGCCGCGGCTGCGGCGGCCGTCGACCTCGGCCACGGCCAGGAACGGCTCGCGGGCCAGCGCATCGTCGGCCGCCACCCAACCCTCGGTCCCCGCCCGCAGCACGAACCGGCCCGGGCCGCCGCGGGCCTGGGCGATGCGGTCGGGATAGGCGTTGGCCAGCAGCAGCCCGGCCTCCGCCGCGTCGCCCCCGCCGCCGGTGGTGCCGACCCGGCGGGCCAGGTCTCCGGCCCTGTCCCGGGCCCGGCGCAGCGCCCGCCCGTCGGCCAGGGGGTGGCGGGCCGACGGGTCGTCCAGCAGCGCCAGCCGCAGCCCGACGTCGGTCGGGCGGTCGTCGGGCCGGCCCCGCAGCACGTCGCGGTCCTCCAGGGTCGCCGCCAAGAGGCAGCCCAGCCACGCCTGCCCCCGCTCGGCCGCCACCAGCACCATGCGGGCCAGCCGGGGGTGCAGCGGCAGCGTCACCATCTCCCGGCCCGCCGCGGTCGGGCGGCCGTCGCCGTCGAGCGCGCCCAGCTCGACCAGCAGGCGGCGGGCCTCGTCGAGAGCCCGGGCCGGCGGCGGGTCGAGGAACGGCAGGTCGGCGGCGTCGGTGCCCCACACCGCCAGCTCTAGGGCCAGCCCGGCCAGGTCCGCCTGGCGGATCTCGGGCTCGCCGAAGGGCCGCCGCGCCGCGTGCTCGACCTTGGACCACAGCCGCACCGCCACCCCCGGCCCGGTCCGCCCCGCCCGCCCGGCCCGCTGGTCGGCCGACGACCGGGGCGCCGGCACCGTCTCCAGCCGGGTGAGGCCGGTGGTGGCGTCGAACACCGGCCGCCGGGCCAGCCCGGCGTCGACCACGATCGACACGCCCTCCACCGTCAGGCTCGTCTCGGCGATGTCGGTGGCCAGCACGACCTTGCGCCGCCCGGGCAGGCCGGGGACAAGCGCGGCGTCCTGGGCGCCGGCGGGGAGCGCCCCGTACAGCGTGTGGACGTCGACCGGCGCGCCGTCGCCCAGCGCCTCGGCCAGCTGGCCCGCGGCCCGCTCGATCTCGCCCGCGCCCGGCAGGAACACCAGCACGTCGCCCTCGGGGTCGGTGCGCAGGACCCGGCGCACGGCCGCCACCGCTGCGGGCTCGACGTGGTCGCGGGGCCGGCGGGGCGCCCACCGGACCTCCACCGGGTGGGCCCGGCTCTCGCTGGTGACCACCGGTGCCGGGTCGCCGTCGCCACCCAGCAGTGCGGCCACCCTGTCGCCGTCGAGCGTCGCTGACATGACCAGGATCCGCAGGTCGGGGCGTAGGTGACGCCGGGCGTCCAGGGCCAGTGCCAGGCCCAGGTCGGCCTGGAGGCTGCGCTCGTGGAACTCGTCGAAGATGACCAGCCCGACCCCGTCGAGGCCGGGGTCCCGCTGCAGCCGGCGGGTCAGGATGCCCTCGGTCACCACCTCGACCCGGGTGGCGGCGCTCACGGCCCGGTCGTCACGGGTACGGAAGCCGACGACCTCGCCGACCGCCTCCCGCCGCAGCGCGGCCATGCGCCGGGCCGCGGCCCGGGTCGCCAGCCGCCGGGGCTCGAGCATGACGATGCGGTCGCCGCCCAACCAGGGCTGGTCGAGCAGCGCCAGCGGGACGACGGTGGTCTTGCCGGCCCCGGGCGGCGCCTGGAGCACCGCCGCCCCGCGCCCGGCCAGCGCGGCGCGGAGGTCGTCGAGCCGGTCCGAGACCGGGAGCAGGGGCAGCACTCGGGTTAGTGAAGCGGTTCCAGCCGCATCTCGGCGATGAGTTGCTCCCGGGCCCGGGCCACCCGGGACCGGATGGTGCCCACCGGCACGTCGCACACCTCGGCCGCGGCCGCGTAGTCGAAGCCGAGCAGCTGCGTGAGGATGAACGCCACCCGCCGGTCCGGCGCCAGGCAGGCCAGGACCTGCTCGGTCAGGACCCCGTCGGCCGGCGGCGCCACCGGCGGGTCGGCCCGGTCGGCGAGCAGCCGGGCCAGCCGTCGTCGGCGGCCGGTGGCCCGCACCGCGTCGACCGCGGCCCGGCGGGCGATCGAGAGCAGCCACGTGCGGGCGGACGATTCGCCCCGGTAGCGGGGCAGCGCCCGCAGGGCCCGGATGTAGGTGTCCTGGGCGACGTCCTCGGCGAGGTCGCGCCCGGCGACGGCGCTCACGAGCCGGGCCACGTCGGGCCAGGTGCGGCGTATGAACAGCGACAGCGCATCTCGGTCGCCGTCCCGCGCCGCGAACGCGAGCTCGGTCACCTCATCCACCAGAACCCCAAACCTACTCTCGGTAACGCGTCCAGGGCCACGGGAACCAGATCGCTCCGGGGGACGACTCTGTCGCATGGACTGCAGCAGTTTCCGTGACGCCATCTCGGCCCGGCTCGACGGGGAGGAGGCGGGCCTGCGGGACGAAGCGGTCGACGCCCACCTCGCCCACTGCGCCGACTGCCGGGGCTGGGCGGCCGCCGCCGGGGCGCTCGACCTGGTGGTCAGCCGGGCCCCGCGGCCCGACGTGCGCCTGGATCCGGCGCTGCTCGCCGCCCTGGTCGGCCCGCCCGAGGGCGCCCGGGGGGGCCTGTTCACGACCCGCGAGTGGCGCATCATGCTCGGGGTCATCGCCGCCGCCCTGGTCGTGGTGGTCTGGCCCGGCGCCTTCCTGAACGAGGGCCACGCCTCCATCCACATCGCCCACCAGCTCACCGCCTGGGACATGGGCCTGGCCGCCGGGTTCCTGGTGGCGGCGCTGTTCCCGGCCCGGGCATGGGGGATGCTCCCGCTGGCCTGCGTGCTGGTGGCCTGCATGGTCGGCGCCTCGGTGCTCGACGCGCTGTCCGGCCACACGTTGCTCGGCACCGAACTGGTGCACGCGCTGGAGCTCGCCGGGCTCGGCTGCCTGTGGGTCGTGGCCCGCCGGTCGCATCGCCTGCCGGCGGAGGTCCGCGTGGCATGAACCGGGGCACCGGGAGCCGGGGCCCGGTCGCCGCCGCCTGTGCCACCGCGGCCAGCGCGCTCGTCGCGACGCTGTCCCTGATGCTGACGCCGGCCCGCGCCGACGCCCACGCCGAGCTGCTGTCCACTGAGCCGGAGCCGGGCGCCCAGCTGGACGTCGCACCCGAGCAGGTCGTCCTCCACTTCAGCGAGGCGGTCGGCATCCGCGACGACCTCGTGCGGGTCCTCGACGCGTCGGGCGACGAGGTCGAGACCGGCACGCCCGAGCACCTCCCCGGCGAGCAGTCGTCGGTGGCCCTGCCGCTGCCGCCCCTGGAGGACGGCGCCTACGTCGTCGCCTACCGGGTCGTCTCGTCCGACAGCCACCCCGTCGGCGGAGCGTTCACGTTCCGGGTCGGCGAGGCCGGCGCCGCCGGCGCGGGCGACCAGGCGCTCATCGACGACGTGCTGGCCGGCAGCGACCAGGGGGGCGACCAGGCCGTCGGCGTGGCGTTCGGTGTGGTCCGCTTCGCCGCCTTCGCCGGCATCGCCGTGCTGGTCGGTGGGGTGGCCTTCGTCGCCTGGCTGTGGCCGGCGGGGCGGGACGACCGCCGGGCCCGCCGCATCCTGGGCGGGGCCTGGTGGGCCATCTTCGGCGCCACCGCGCTGTGCATCCCGCTCCAGGCCGCGTACACCCAGGGCGGCACGCTGGCGGACGCCCTCGACCCGTCCGGGGTCTCCGACCAGCTCTCCGCACAGACCGGTCGGTCGTGGCTGGCCCGCCTCGTGATCCTCGTCGTGCTCGCCGTGGTGGCGCGGGCCCGTAGGCCCGACCCGTGGCTCGTGTCAGGGCTCGGGCTGGCGATCCTGGTGACGGTCAGCCTCACCGGGCACGCGGTCTCGGGCCGCCTGGTGCCGCTGGCGTTCACGGTCGACGTGATCCACCTGGCCGCCGTCAGCGTGTGGCTGGGCGGGCTGACCCTGCTGGTCGGGGCGGTCCTGCGGCCCCGGCCGGACGCCGGCGACGACGGGATCGACGGGATCGAGCCGGTGGTGCAGGCCTTCTCGACGGTCGCCTTCGCCTCGGTGGTGGCGATCGTCGCCACCGGCGCCATCCAGGGCTGGCGCCAGCTCGAGACCCTCGACGCCCTGTGGGACACCGACTACGGCCGGCTGCTGATCGCCAAGGTGGCGCTGTTCGGCGGGATGCTGGGGGCGGCGGCGTTCAGCCGCCAGTGGATCCGGCGGCGGGCCGATGCCACGTCCCGGGCGCTGGCGCTGTCGCCCGGGCCGGGCGCGGTGGCCGCGTCGCCCGAGTCCGGCCCCGCCCGGCTGGGCGTGCTGCGCCGGTCGGTCGCCGCCGAGGTGGCGCTGGCCGTCGGCGTCCTGGCGGTGACCGCCGCCCTCGTCAACGCGGTGCCCGGCCAGTCGTCCTCGCCCGCGGCGGCGCCGGCCGGCGGGCCGTTCGCCACCGAGGTGCACGGCGAGAGCGTGATGGTGGCGATCGACGTCGAGCCCGCCGAGGTCGGCGTGTCCGACCTGCGCTTCACGGTCACCGACCACGGCCTCAACCCGCTGACGCCCGAGGAGGTCCGGGCCTCGCTGACGCTGCCGGCGCAGGACCTGGGCCCCATCACCCTGCCGGTCGAGCCCGGGGCCGCCCCCGGCGAGTACGTGGCCCCCGGCACCGAGATCCCCTTCGCCGGCGACTGGGAGCTGGAGGTGGTCGTGCGCACGAGCGACATCGACCAGGACGTCCTCCGGGTCACGGTCCCGGTGACCTGACACCAGCGAGACACCACAAGGAGAACCCGTGAGACACCGAGCACCGACCCGAGCGTTGGTCGTCGCGGCCGTGGCCCTCGTGGCCCTGGCGCCGATGGCGGCCGCCCACGTGACGGTCAACCCAGGAGAGGCCGAGAAGGGGGGCTTCGCCCGTCTCACCTTCCGGGTCCCGAACGAACGGGACGACGCCACCACCACGACGGTCGAGGTCAACCTCCCGGAGGAAGCCCCGTTCACCAGCGTCCGGGTCAAGCCGAAGCAGGGCTGGACCTACACGATGGAGACGCGGACCCTCGACACGCCGATCGACAACAACGGCGAGCAGGTCACCGAGGTGGTGTCGAAGATCACCTGGACCGGGGGCCCGATCGGCACGACCGAGTTCGAGGAGTTCGACGTGTCGGTCGGGCGGATGCCGGAGGAGGGCGACTACCTCCTGTTCCCGTCCATCCAGACCTACTCCAGCGGTGAGGTCGTGCGCTGGATCGACGAGCCGGTCGATGGCGGCGAGGAGCCCGAGCACCCGGCCCCCCTGCTGACCCTGGTCGATCCCGAGCCCGAGGAGGGCGAGGACGCCGCCGCGCCAGCCGACGACGGGGCCGCCGAGGGCGAGCAGGCCGCCAGCGTCACCAACGCCGCCAGCCAGGACGACGTCGACTCGGCCAACACGCTCGCCACCGTCGGCCTGGTCGTCGGCGTGCTCGGGCTGGCGGTCGCCATCTTCGCCGTCGTGCGGGGTCGCAAGACGGCCTGACGGCGAAGATCCAGCGATGCGGGAATAGGGCGACCGGTCGGTGGGTTCAGCCCATCGACCGGTCAGCCGACCCGGCGGTCGCCGTCACTGCGGATCTCCCCCTCCAGCGGTGGCGGCGACTGCGCGTCGGGGCGAGGTCAGGCCGCCGGCCCACACTACGAGCGCTGCGGCCGCCACCCCCAGGCCGAGCGCCAGGGCGGTGAACGCCCGGTCGAGGTTGGCCGGCAGCTCCGTCGGCAGGACCGGGGTCCACAGCACCTCTGCCCGCAGCACCGCCCACCCGAGGAGGGCGGCGCCGCCGGCCAACGTGATTGCCGGCGCCGCCCGCTCGATCGGGAGCACCTGCAGCGCCGCGCCCAGGGCCAGGAGCCCGCACAGCAGGCCGAGGCCGGGCACGACGAGAACGAGCGGGCTGGCGCCCGAGTCCGGCGGTGCGGCCGCCAGCTCGCCGTAGCCCGCGACCGCGGCGCCCAGCGCCCCGACCACGACCGCGACGGCGGCCGTCACCCGCGGGTGCCGGCGGCCGGCGAGGACGGTGGCCCCCGCCGCCACCACGGCGAGGGCGAACCACGGCAGCGGGCTCACGTCCTCGGCCAGGACCAGCTCGCCCCGCACCGCGGTCGGAGTGCCGTCGACGCTCATGTCGACGGTCCACTCCTGCACGACGTCGCCGGCCCCGAACCCGGGCGGCGTGTCGTCGCCCATCCAGTGGATGCGGTGGTCGTGCCAGGCGTAGGTGCCGCCGTCGGCGACCTCCTCCCAGGCGGGCTCGGCGTCGTTGTCGGCGTCGTCGGGCAGCTCGACCGCGCCCTGGCGGTCCTCGTTGAGGTAGGCGGCCTCGGAGCGGCGGTTGCGCTCGACCGTGCCGTCCGGGAGGAACCGCAGGTAGGGCTCGTCGCCGTAGCCCTCGACGACCACCTCGTGGCCGCCGTCGACGGTCAGCTCGAGGAAGGCGTCGCCCCCGACCACCTCGGCCCGCACGCCCTCGGCCGGGGGCTCGACGGCGGTGACCGTCGACCGGAAGTCGCTCGGCGCCGGTGGATCGGCGGCTGCCGGTGCGGCGTGGAACGCCAGCGCGGCCGCGCCGGCGAGGACCGCCGCGCCCAGGCGGCGGCAGCGCCCGGCCGTCACGGGCCGGCGCCGCCGGTCGGGCCGGTGGGCTCGCGCTCGGGCGCCGGGCCCTCGTCCGGCTCCGGCCGGGACTCGGGCGTCGCGTCGCCCGCGGGGCCCTCGCCGGGCTCTGGCCGGTAGCGGCGGATCGTCCGCACCGCGGCGATGGCGCCGCCCACGGCCACGACCGCGGCCAGCGCGATCACCCACACGGGCATGCCGTCGTCGCCGCCGCCGTCCGCCGCCGCGGTCTCGCCCTCCTCGGCGCTCTGGCCCGTGCCGTCGTCCTCGGGCGCGAAGCCGGGGTCGGCCTCGGTGCCCCCCGTGACCTCGCTGTCGCCCTCGGCCGGCGCGGTCGTGGGCACCGTGCTCGGCGCGACGTTCACCTCCTGGATCTGCTCCAGGGTGCCGTCGGGGTCGATCGACGTGAAGCGCACGGTCCACAGGCCCGCGCGGGGGAACTCGACGGCGCCCCCGTAGACGCCTTCGCCGCCCTCGGGGGCGAGCGCGACCGGCGTGAGCTGCTCGCCGGCCACCGACAGCGCGGTGGCCGTCACGGTGGCGTCGACCGCGGGGTGGCCGTCGTTCTCCCAGGTCACCATCACGATGAAGTGCACGGAGCTGCCCGCCGGGTGGGCGGCCTGCAGCTGGATGATGGCATCGCCCTCGTGGGCGCCGGCCGGCGCGCCGGCGGCGAGCAGCGTGAGGGCGGCCACGGCGGTGGCCAGGACGAGGGCAGTGCGGTGCCTCATCGGATCGGTACCTCGCTCGTGAAGACAAGGGGAACGCCGGCTCGGACCGCCGTGACCTCGATGGTCCAGGTGCCCGCGGATGGCAGCGACGCCCCCGGCACCGTCACATGGTTGGTGCTGACGGGGGTCACAGGCAAGCTGCGGGCCGGCACGTCGCTGGTCGAGGCCGTGACCTGCACGGCGTCGACCGCCAGCGGCGCCGTCCCGGCGGCGTCGAGGAAGTAGAGGTGGAGGTCGTTGGGGCCCGCCGTGGCGGGGTCGACGGTCAGGTCGAGCGTGGCGCCGTCGGCGGACACGGTCGTCTGGTAGGGCTCGGTGACCTCGGCCCGGGCGGGCGGTTGGTGGATCAGCGCCGCGGTCAGGCCGAGGACCACGGCGGCCACCGCCACCTCGATCCACAGCGACCGGGTGAGCGGTGCGACCGTCCGCTCGACGAGCGGGACCAGCCGGCTGCGGTTGAGCCAGCCCAGCACCACGAGCACGGCGAACCCGGCGACCTTCGCCAGCAGCAGGCGGCCGTAGGCGGTGGAGGTGAGCGCGTCGAGCGTGCGGACCTGCTGCCAGCCGGACACGGTGCCGCTGACGGCCACGACGACCACGGCGCCGAGGGCGACGGCCGAGAAGCGGGTGGCGAGACGGGCGCGGCCCTCCCCCGTGGGGAGGGCGGGCAACGCGACCAGCAGGGCGAGCAGTCCGCCGGTCCACACGGCCACCGCGCCGAGGTGGGCGAGGTCGGACACGACGGCGATCCACCGGTTCGGGGCTGTCCACGCGTGCCCGGCCAGCGTCACCGTGACCAGCGAGGCGGCTGTCGCCACCAGCACCGGGAGCGGCGACCGCCGCCACAGCGCCGGCACCGCGGCGAGGAGGGCCGCCACCGCCGCCAGCCCGATGCGGGCGAGCGCCAGCCGGCCGGTGCGGGTGTCGGGGGCGATGTCGCCGACCAGGGCGATGGCGTCGTACACGCCCCGCCCCGAGCTCTCGGCCACCATCGCGACCAGCGCCACGGCGGCCCCGACGGCACCGGCGACCGCGCCCACGAGCGCAACCACCCGCAGGCGGTCGAGCGCGTCGCCGTCGTCGCGCGCAGGGGTGGGGCGATCCGTGGCCGCTCGGGTGTCGATCGCCCCCGCGTCGGTGAGGATCGGTCGGCGGCTGCGGGGGGCGAGCAGCAGCGCCACCGCAGCAGCCCCGATCGCCGCCAGAGCGCCGGCGAAGCCGAGCCAGCGGCCGGCGCCGCCGACCCACGCGGTGGTGACGTCGCCGCCGTCGCCACCCACGTCGACCGCCCCGGTCCGGGTGCCGACGTGGTACACGAACGAGCCGGACAGGGTGTGGCTGTCCTGGCTGGTCACCCGCCACGCCACCGTGTAGGTGCCCTCGGCGTCGCCGTCGACCGCGGCCCGCAGCGTGGCGCCGCCGTCGGCGGTCTCGACCGTGCCCGCGTCGACCCGTTCGCCGTCGGGGCCGAACACCCGCACGGCGCCCTCGACCGTCTCCACCGGCTCGTCGAAGCGCAGCTCGACCGTGTCCGGGGCCGCGTCCACGACCTCCTCGGCCGCCGGGGACGTGCCGGTCAGAGTTGCGTGCGCGCCCGCGGGGGACGCGCCGGGCCCGAGGACCAGGACGAGCAGGATCGCCGCGAGCACGGAGACGAGAAGACGTGTCCGCACCGTCACCATTCTGGCCGCGCCGGGGCGCGACCCACCAAGCGGCCGCTACGCCGTGGGCGACCAGCCCGGATCGCGGCCGAAGGCCAGCAGCAGCCGGGACTGCGGGTCGGTCGCCGACGCAGGGTCGGCCGGAGGCGGCCCGGTGGCGCCCGACGTCCGGTACACCTCCTCGCGGTCGGCGAACCAGGCGGCCAGCGCCTCGACGAGCTCGGGGTCGATCGTCCGGTCGCCGCCGGTGGCGACCGCCAGGTCCCAGCCGTGGATGATGTGGTCGGCCGCCAGCTGGTAGGCGTACTCCTCGGCCGGCGTGTCGCCGAAGGACAGGTGGACCGTGCGCCCGGCGACGATGCCGCTGGCCGCCGCCATCGTCGCGGCGTCGGCCGCGGCCCGGGCGCGGCCCAACGGGTCGTCGCCCAGGACGTCGCCCTCGTAGCGGTCGCCCACCTCCTCGACCGTGGCGCCCTCCATGAGCGGGACCGTCCACAGGTTCTCGTAGACGACGTGGTTCACCAGGGCCCGGACGTCCCAGTCGGTGCAGGGCGTCGGACCGTTCCAGGTGGCGCCGTCAGACGCCTCCAGCCGGTCCATGAAGCCCTCGACGCTCCGCTGGTGCAGCTCGCTCACATGCATCGCTGTCCACCTCCGGCCCTAGTCTCGCGGGTGGGCCGATCAAGTCGTCACGGCCGCCGTGGTCTGTGCTTCCCGCTCTTGCTGCTTCGCAGCGGGCCGCTCGGGCCACGGCTGCGCCTTGTCGGCGCATCCTCGTAGTCTCGCGGGTGAGATGACCCACGACCACGCGCACGGCAGCGTGCGGGCCGGGGCGCGCCACAAGCCCCGCCTGCTGGCGGCCCTCCTCGTGCTGGCGGTGATCACCGTGGTCGAGGTGGTGGCGGGGTTCGTCACCAACTCGCTGGCATTGCTGTCCGACGCCGGCCACATGCTGACCGACGTCGGCGGGCTCGGCATGGCGCTGGCCGCCATCCACGTGGCCGACCGCTCGCCGCGCGAGCACCAACGGACCTACGGGCTCTACCGGCTGGAGATCCTGGCGGCGCTGGTCAACGCTCTGCTGCTGTTCGGCGTGGCCGTCTACGTCGTGTGGGAGGCGGTGCGGCGCTGGGGCGACGCCCCCGAGGTCCTGGCCGGTCCGATGTTCGCCGTCGCCGTCCTCGGCCTGATCGCCAACGTGATCGCCTTCGTCCTGCTGCGCGAGGGGTCCTCGGAGAGCCTGAACGTCGAGGGCGCCTACCTCGAGGTGATGTCCGACCTGATCGGCTCGGTGGGGGTGATCGTGGCGGCGGTGGTGATCGCGGTCACCGACTGGACGTGGGTCGACCCGGTGGTCGGCGTGACCATCGGGCTGTTCATCCTGCCCCGGACCTGGCGGCTGGGCGCCCAGGCCGTGCGAATCCTGGTCCAGGCGGCGCCGCCCGGCCTCGACCTGGAAGCGCTGGAGTCCGACCTGCGGGGCCTCGACGGCGTGGTCGACGTCCACGACCTGCACGTGTGGACGCTCACGTCCGAGATGGACGTGGCCTCGGTCCACCTCATGGTGCGGGACGGCACCGACACCCACGGAGTGCTGGACCGGGCCCGGGTGGTGATGCGGGAGGCCAGGATCGACCACGCCACCCTCCAGGTCGAGCCCGACACGCACGTCGGCTGCGACGAAGTGTCCTGGTAGCGGCCCCGCCGACGTTCGCGGTGGCAACTGTCACGTTGTCGAGGCGCTCGGAGCGGTTTACAAAAGCTACTACCGGTAAGCCCGCTGGGGAACGACCGACGGGAACGACCGACGGGGAGGACTCATGGCCGACACCCTGACCGCGCCCACCGACGCCGTCGGGCGCCGCGTCCAGAAGCTCAACACGGCATCGCTGGCCCGGATCATCGATCCCGACAAGGACATGCCCGGGCGCCTCGGCGACGGGGCCGTGCTGCCCCGCGACCTGCTCATGGCCACCGCCGGCCTCGACGAGGACGCCCTCGACGACGAGCGGTTCGCCACGTTCAGCCGCCTCGCCCTGGCCGCCATCACCCAGGCCGGCCTCCAGTTCGAGGCGTGGCTGATGGCCGGGTTCGGGCTGTACGTCGCCCGGTGCGACGACTACACCGATCCCCGCATCACCTACCTGCTGCACGAGGTGGGCGAGGAGACCCGCCACTCCCGGCTGTTCGTGCGCCTGCTCGAGCAGCTCGGCCCACCGGCCCCCAACCCGATGGACAACCGGTTCGTCGAGACCGTGGGTCGGCGCGTCGTCAACCAGGTGATCCAGCGACCGCCTCTGCTGTTCACGATGGTGCTGGCCGGCGAGGAGATCCCCGACCTGCTGCAGAAGCGGGCGGCCGAGCACCCGGGCACCGACCCCTTCGTGCGGGAGGTCAACCGCTACCACCGCCAGGAGGAGGCCCGGCACCTGGCCTTCGCCAGGATGCTGCTGCCCGAGGTGTGGGACCGGGCCAGCGCCGCCGACAAAGCGATGGTGTGGCACGTCGCCCCCGGCCTGATCCGGGAGATGTACGAGAACATGATCCACGCCGGCGTGTTCGCGGCCGTGGGCCTGCCGGGCGTCGCGACCTGGAAGTCGGCCCGCAACCACCCGGGCCGGGTCGAGGTCCGCACCGCCGCCACCCGGCCGGTGCTCGACGCCCTCATCGACGCCGGCGCCATCGAGCGGGGCAAGGTCCCCCGGGCCTGGCGCGGTCTGTGCGCCGTCGACCCGGACGGCGCCCCGGTGTAGGGCACTCGCCCGAGTCGTCAGGCGATCGCCCGCAGGACGACCTCGGTGTCCTCCGTCGGGGGGACGCCCAGGTCGGCCAACTGGGCCAGGCACGTCTCCATCGCCCGCCGGGCCGCCGCCCGGTCGCCCCGGGCCAGGTGCGACGCCACCATCAGCCGGTGGGCCGGCTCGGACCACGGCTCGGTCTCCAGCGCCCGGGCCGCCATCTGCAGCGCCTCGTCGGGGTTGCCCGCCGCCAGCGTCAGCTCGCCGGCCCGCACCGCGGCGGCCACGAACCGGGCCGACAGCCGGTCGCGGTGGGGCAGCGCCCACTCCTCGTACCCGGCGTCGGTGAGGTACGGGCCCCGGTACAGGTCGATCCCGCGCCGATAGAGGTCGAGGGCGGCCGACGGCTCGCCCGACCGCTCGGACTCGGCGGCCCGGTCGAGGAGGTCCTCCAGCCGCCGGGCGTCGACCGCCAGCCAGCCGTGGGTGGTCAGCCGGAGCGTGGCCCCGTCGGTGCGGACGAAGAACGACGGCGACCCGTCCCGCCGGTCGGGCTCCAGCACCGCCAGCAGGTACGACAGCGTGACCCGCAGGTTGCGCAGCGCCGCCGGTGTGTCGAGGTCGGGCCACAGGGCGCCGGCCAGCTCGTCGCGGGTGCCGCCGCCGCGGGCCAGCAGCACGAGCAACAGCGCCCGGACCCGCTCCCGCCGCCAGTGCGGGTGGTCGACGACCCGACCGGCCCGCCGCAGTGTCGTGGGGCCGAGCACCGACAGCTCCAGCGGCGCCGACGGCTCGGGTGGGACGGCGTCGAGCAGGCTGCGGGCCCAGGCCCGCAGCGCCTTGGGCGCTCCGGCCCGAACGGTCAGCGCGAGCAGCGTGGACCGCACCGCGGGACCGGCGTCGGCCACCCGGGTCTCGGCGCCGGCCTGCCCGCCGGCCGCGGCCGCGGTGGCCAGCTCGACCGCCCACACGGACGGCACCCATGCCGTGGCCACCGCCCAATCCTGGCCCCGCAGCGCGGCGGCCGGGCCGAGGTCGCCGCGCTCCCGCAGCGCGACCAGCGCCTCGGCCAGCCGCAGCGCCGGCTGGTAGCACGGGCCGACGTCCAGCGCCTCGAACTGCTCGCGGGTCTCGGAGACCAACACGTACAGCAGTGGCAGCCGGCGCAGGTGGTTGAAGAACTGGCGCCCCTCCGACACCTTCTGGCCGGCGAGGGCCTCGGCCAGCAGCCGGGCGGCGGTGGCCTCGTCGCCGCGGGCAACGGCGATGCCGGCCTCCGACAGCCGCAGCGTGGCCACGAGGCTGGGCATCGGGCTCGTCCCGCCGCACTGGCGGGCCAGCAGGATCATCTCGTCGGCCCGGTCGACGTCGCCGGCGAACGCGGCCCGGGCGGCGGCGATGCCGTAGCCGACGCCCCGGGTGTGGTCGTTGCCCGACCGCTCCAGCTCGACGAGCATCCGCTGCAGGGCGTCGCGGGCCCGGTCGAGCTCGCCGCAGGCCTCCAGGGCGTTGACCTCCAGCATGCTCAGCGCGCCCCGCAGCGCCGGGCTGGCCTGGGCGACCGCCAGCTCCGCGTTCCGCCGGGCTGCATCGGCGAAGCCCAGCGCCATCTCGGACGTGGCCCGCAGCCACGTCACGGTGGCCCGCCAGTACGGCGCGACGTCCTCGACGTCGAGGCAGTCGAGGGCGGCCAGCACACCCCGGGGGTCGCCCAGCGTGTCGGCGATCAGCGCGTGGCCGAGGGCGATGACGCCCCGCGCCTCCGGCAGCCCGTCGACCTGCTCGGCGTAGCCCCACAGGGTCTCGAGCAGGTCGACGTCCTCCCGCCAGTGCGCGTACATGGCGAGCTGCTCGAGGGCGGTCAGCAGCCCGACCCGCTCGCCGTCCTCCGAGAACCGCCGGGCGGCCGTGCTCAGCAGCTCGATGGCCCGGTCGACGTCGGTCGTGGACGCAGCCACGCCCGCCACCAGCTGGCCCTCGGGCGCGGCCCGCACCGACTCCGGCAGCGTGGCGTACAGCCGGGTGACGCCCGAGAACGCCGAGAGCACGTGGGCGCGGCAGCCGGTGCGCAGCACGGCCCGCAGGTCGTCGTCGGCGCCGGCCGCCACCAGCAGGTCGGCGGCCTGGCGGATGTCCCGGGTGGCGAGGGCGAGGCCGGCCTGGCGCTGCACCTCCCGCCGCTCGCCGTCGCCGAGGTGGCGGGACAGCGGCTCGGACCACACCGGGTGGATGGCGTACCAGCCGTGGTCGTCGCAGGACACCAGCGGCAGGCGGGCCATCAGCGCCCCCAGGTGGATCCGCTCGTCGAGGACCGTGTCGACCAGCGCCTGGTCGGCGCCGCCCAGCGCCGCCACGGTCGCCACCACCCGCCGGTCGGTGGGGGTCAGCGCGGCCATGACCTCCTCGGCCAGGAAGTCGTCGACCGTCGTGCGGGCGCCGGCGGTGCGCAACTCGGCCAGCGCCGGCCACCCGCCGAGGTCGGTGAGCCGCTCGCGGGGTATGCCCCGCAGGGCGGCGAACGAGGTGAGCTCGTCCTCACCGAACGCCATGTCGCACTCTCCGAGCCGCTCGACCCGACCCTGCGCCTCCAGCCGGGCGAGCGGCAGAGGTGGGTCGGTGCGCCCGCTCAGCACCACGTGCCCGTTGGCCGGGAGGTCGTCCACCAGCCCGGCCAGCACCGCCGCGCCGGGCGACTCCTCGCCGATCTCGTGGACGTCGTCGAGGAGCAGGCACACCTGGCGGGGCGACCACCGCCAGAGGTCGCCGGCCAGCACCGTGCCCAGCGTGTAGGGGTCCAGCTCGCCCGGCTGGTGGAGCTGCGGGAGGTCCGCGCCGAGCGCATCGGCCAGCCCGGCGGCGAGCCGGCGGGCGTCGTCGTCGCCCGGCCCGCAGCCGAGCCAGCGATCGACTCCCCGGGGCGCCAGCGCGTTCTCGTCCAGTGCCTGGGCCAGCAGCGCCGACTTGCCGAACCCGGCACCGGCGACGATGACCGTTACCTGACGATCCCACCGCCCGTTCAGGCGCCGGAGCAGCGCGCTCCGTCGGATCAGGGGCCGCCCTGGCCGGGCGGGAGCGTAGCGGTACGGCCGCGACACGTCGGCAGAGCTTAGCGGTCGTTCAGGATGCCGTTTGCCGCACCTCGCGCGGGGCTGATCCCGCCCCTCAGCGCTTCAGCGCATCGCGGACGGCGCCCTCGAGCTGGCCCGACGCCATCTCCTCCAGCCGCAGGTGGCGGGCGCCCATGGTGGTGGCCAGCTGCTCGGCGAGCCCGAGCCTGGTCGGGCCGCCCTCGGCGTCGACCACCACGACCTCCAGCCCCGCGGCTGCGACCTCGGCCGCGGCCGCCTGGGCCCGGCCGGCCGCCTGCTCGTGGCCGGTGGCCCGGCCGTCGGTGATCAGCACCAGCAGCGGGGGCCAGCCGTCGGTGGCGGCCCGGCGGGCGATCGTGAGGGCGGCGTCGATGCCCTCGGCCAGCGGGGTCACGCCGCCCGTCGGCAGCTCTGCCAACCGGGTGCGGGCCAGCTCGACGCTGGCGGTCGGCGGCAGCACGACCTCCGCGCTGTCCGCCCGGAACGTGACCATCGAGACCCGGTCCCGCCGCAGGTAGGCGTCGGCCAGCAGGCCCAGCACGGCCCCGGTCGCGGCCTCGACCCGCTGGTGGGTGCCCATCGACCCGCTGGCGTCGACCGCCACCACCACGGTGCGGCCGACCGTGCGGGACCGGACCGGCTCCCGCAGGTCCTCGACCGCCAGCACCGGACCGCCCGGGTCCGCCTGGCGGCGCTGGGCCGCGGCCCGGACCGTGGCGGCCACCGCCACGCCGGCCATCGACCCGCCCGACGGCGCCTGGTCGCCGACCACCCGGCCCCGCGGCTCGGCCGCGCCCGTCGCGGCCCGGCCGACCCGGGCCTCACTGCCGCCGGGGGGCGGCGGTGGCGGGGGCGGAACGCCCGGCGCGCCCTCGTCGAGCACGGGCGCCGGGGGTGGCGGTGCGTTGAACGCCTTGCCGGCCAGCGACTCCCACGGGCTGCTGCCGGGCGGCGGCGTCGGCGGCGTGCCGGCCGGGATCCAGCCCGACGGGGGAGGTGGCGGGGGCGGCGGGTCACCCGGCATCCCCTCGGCGTCGGTGCCGGTGACCGCGTCCGGATCCACCGGCGGCGGCCCGGCCGGCTCGTCAACATCGGCCCGGGCCTCCGCCTCGGCGAACGGGTCGACCGGCACCTCGGGGGCGGGCGCGTCCTCGGCCAGCGCATCATCCTCGCCTGCAAGCTCGTCCTCGATGGCCGCTTCGACCTCGGGCGGCTCCTCCTCGACGGCCTCGGCCGCCGTCACGGCCTCCGCCGGTTCCGGCGGCGCCTCGGCCTCGGCGGGCCCGGGCTCCGGCGCCTCCGGCTCGTCGAGCAGGCCGGCCAGCAGCGACTCGTCCACCGGCTCCGGCGGCGGCTCGGGCACGGGCGCCCGGTGGGCGTCGGCGAAGGACTGGCGGGCCGCCGCCAGCGCCCGTTCCAGCTCGGCGGCGTTCAGCGTCGGCGGGTCGAACGGCCGGCGCCGGCGCCGGTGGCCCAGGGCGACGCCGGCCACCCGCTCGACGTCGGACGACGTCGCCACCGAGCGGCCCTCCCAGCCGGCGAACGCGGCCGCGGCGCGGCACAGCACCAGGTCGGCGCGCAGGCCCTCGGCCCCCACGCTCACCGCCAGCCGGCAGGCGAAGTCGACGACCGTGTCCGGCAGGTCGGCCGGCATCGAGGCCGCCAGCCGGGCCCGCAGCACGATGTCGCCCTCGCCACCGTCGACGCGGCCGCCGGCGTCGTGGGTGAGCCGCCGCCGCACGACCTCGGCCCGGTCGCGGGGATCGGGCGGCGCCTTGATCTCCACCGACAGGCCGAAGCGGTCGAGCAGCTGGGGGCGCAGCTCGCCCTCCTCGGGGTTCATCGACCCCACCAGCACGAACCGGGCGGGGTGCGAGTGCGAGACGCCGTCGCGCTCCACCCGGTTGACCCCCGACCCGGCGACGTCCAGGAGCACGTCGACCAGGTGGTCGGGCAGCAGGTTGACCTCGTCGACGTAGAGCACGCCGCCGTGGGCCGCCGACAGCAGGCCCGGCCGGAACACGGTGTCGCCCTCGGTCAGTGCGGCCTTGAGGTCGATCGTGCCGAGGACCCGGTCCTCGGTGGCGCCGAGCGGCAGCTCCACGAACGGGGCGCCGCCGGGCAGCATGCCCGCGAGGCCGCGGGCCAGGGTGGACTTCGCCGAGCCCTTGTCGCCCCGCAGCAGCACCCCACCGATGCCCGGGTCGACGGCGGCCAGGAGCAGCGCCATGCGGGCCTCGTCCTGCCCGACGACCGCGCTGAAGGGGAAGCGGGCCAGGCTGGTCACGACGACCCGCCCGGCTGCTTGTGTCGCCCTGTCATGTGCGCTGCTCCTCCCAGCCTTCCGCCTCGAGCACGGCGTCGACGAGGCTCTTGCGGGCCGCGTCGCTGGCTTGCCACATACCGCGTGAGTGTGCTTCTAGCAGGCGTTCGGCTATCGCGCGCAATGCCCAGGGATTGGCGTTCCGGAAGAACTCCCGGATCTCCGGGTCGGTCACGTACGACTCCGTCACCCGCTCGTACATCCAGTCTTCCACCACGCGGGCCGTGGCGTCGTAGCCGAAGAGGTAGTCGACCGTCGCGGCCAGCTCGAAGGCGCCCTTGTAGCCGTGCCGTCGCATCGCGCCGATCCAGCGGGGGTTGAGGACCCGGCTGCGCACGACGCGGGCGGCCTCCTCCGACAGGGCCCGCACCCGGGGGGTGGCCGGGTTCGACGTGTCGCCGAACCAGGCCCGCGGCTCGCGGCCCGACAGGGCCCGGACCGCGGCCACCATCCCGCCGTGGTCCTGGAGGTAGTCGTCGCTGTCGAAGATGTCGTGCTCGCGGTTGTCCTGGTTCTTGACCGCCACCTCGATGGCGGCGAACCGCCGGCGCATCGCCTCGGGCGCGGGCTCGCCGGCCCGATCCCGGCCGTAGGCGAAGCCGGACCAGGCCAGGTACACCTCGGCCAGGTCGGCGTCGGTCCGCCACGACCCCTTCTCGATCACCGGCAGGATCCCGGAGCCGAACCCGCCCGGCGGCGGGCCCCACAGCCGGGCGTCCCCGGCGCCCGCGGCCGCCACGGGGTTGTCGTCGGGCGCCTCGTCGAGGCCGGCCACCAGGCGCACCGCGTCGTCGAGCAGCGCCACCAGGTGGGGGAACGCGTCACGGAAGAACCCGGAGATGCGCAGCGTGACGTCGACCCGGGGGCGGCCCAGCTCGGCCAGCGGCACCGGCTCCAACCCGGTGATCCGCCCAGAGTCGCCGTCCCAGGTGGGCCGCACGCCCAGCAGCGCCAGGGCCTCGGCCGCGTCGTCGCCCCCGGTGCGCATCGCGGCCGTGCCCCACAGCACCAGGCCGACCGTGGTGGGCGGGGCGCCGGTCTCGGCCACGTGCCGGGCCACCAGCTCGCCGGCGAGGGCCTTGCCCACGTCCCACGACAGCGGCGAGGGCAGGGCCTTGGGGTCGACCGAGTAGAAGTTGCGGCCGGTGGGCAGGACGTGCGCCGCCCCGCGGGTCGGCGCCCCGCTGGGGCCGGCAGGGACGTAGCCGCCCGCCAACGCGCGCAGCGTGTTGCCCAGCTCGTCGGGCGTGGCGGCCAGGGCGGGAACCAGCCGGTCGCAGATCCAGTGCTCGACCACGGTCGCCGGGTCCTGCGGGTCGAGGGCCCGCGTCCAGCCGGCGGCGGCGAGGTACTCGACCCGGTTGCGGCACTCGGCCTCGATCTTGTCGACCTCGTGGCGGCGCTCGGTCCGGGGGTCGAAGCCGAGCCCGTGGGCGACCACCGCCCGCAGCGCCGGGATCGGTCCCTGGGGCAGGCGGGTGATCGCCAGTACGAGGTCGACCAGCGCCTCGCCCTCGGGCGGCACGCCGAGGACGTGGAGCCCGCCCCGGATCTGGGCGTCCTTCAGCGCGCACAGGTAGCCGTCGACGTGCAGCACGACGGCGTCGAACTCGTCGTCGGCCACCCCGTCGGTGGCCAGGCCCAGGTCCCGGTGGATCTCGGCGTCGACCAGCACGTCCCACACCTGGCGGCGGAGCGCGGGCAGCTTGCCCGGGTCCATGGCCTGGGCGCTGGTGTAGGCGTCGAGCAGGGCCTCGATGCGGGCCAGGTCGTCGGTGGACTCGGCCCGGGTCATGGGCGGCACCAGGTGGTCGATCACGACGGCGTGGGCCCGGCGCTTGGCCTGGGTCCCCTCGCCGGGGTCATTGACCACGAACGGGTAGACGAGCGGTACGTCGCCCAGCGCGGCGTCGGGGAAGCAGGCGGCGGACAGGGCGTTGGCCTTGCCCGGTAGCCACTCCAGCGTCCCGTGCTTGCCGACGTGGACGACCGCGTCGGCGCCCCAGCCGCCGGCCAGCCAGCGGTAGAAGGCCAGGTAGTGATGGGGCGGGGGGACGTCGGGGGCGTGGTAGGCGCCGATCGGGTCGGGCCCGAAGCCGCGGGGCGGCTGGATGGTGACGAGCACACCGCCGAGGTCGAGGCCCGGGAACACGAGGGCGCCGCCGTGGACGTAGACGTCGCCGGGCGGCGGGCCCCACATCGCCGTGACCTGGTCCCGCGCCTCCTCGGGGAGGGTGGCGAACCAGGCCTCGTACTCATCCTGGGGGAGGCGGCCGGCGCCGAGGGCGGCCTGGGCCGCCGTGAGCGTGCGGCTGTCGTAGGTCAGGCGGTCGGCCAGCGCGGCCATGAGCGTGTCGCCGTCGGGCGGGATGTCGTCGACCCGGTAGCCGGCGTCCCGCAGGGCGTGGAGCAGGCCGATCACCGACGCGGGCGTGTCGAGCCCCACGGCGTTACCCAGCCGGCTGCGCCTGGTCGGGTAGGCGGAGAGGACGACGGCGATGCGCTCGGCGTCGCCGGGCGTGCCGCGCAGGCCGGCGTGGCGGGCGGCGATGCCGGCGACCCGGGCCACCCGGTCGGGATCGGTGCGGTGCGCGACCAGCGGGGTGCCGAGGTGGGTGCCCTCGTCGACCTCCTCCCGGAAGGCGAACGCGGGGGCGACGATGCGGCCGTCGAACTCCGGGATGGCGACGCCCCGGGCCACGTCGAGCGGCGTGAGCCCGGCCTCGTCGGCCAGCCAGTCGTCCCGGGACCGGTTGCACGACGGCGCCTGGATCACCGGCACGCCCAGGGCGGCCAGCTCGGGGACCTCCCAGTCGTCCTCGGCCTCGGCGCCGGCCCGGCCCATGGCCAGGACCGTGGTGACCACGGCGTCGACCCCGGCGTCCCGGCACACGTCGAGGGCCTCGACCGTGCCGTCCGGCTCGGGGCGGAGCGAGTAGGTGTAGACCGCGAGGGCGTCGGCGCCCGCGGCCTCGATCGCTCGGCACAGGTCGGCGACGAACTGGGTGTTCCCGGCCACGAGGTGGGCCCGGTAGAACACGACGCCGACCAGGGAGCGGTCGCCGCTGCGCTCCGTCGCGTACCAGACCCCTGCCCGGGGGACGGCGGCGGGCGGCTCGAACCCGTACCCACCGAGCAGCACCGTGTCGGCCACGAACAACAGCAGCTGCTCGACGTTGGCGGGTCCGCCGGCGGCCAGGTACCGGTGGGCCTCGGCCGCGATGCCGGCCGGGACGGTCGACAGGCGGGTGAGCTCGCCGTCCGGCGTGGCCTCGCCGCCGACGGCGATCAGCGGCACGCCCCGGTCCCGGCAGGCGGCCCGGAGGCCGTCGAACGGCCGCTCCCAGGCGCTGCGGCCTCCGAGCAGGCGGACGAGGACGGCGGCGACGCCGTCCAGGTCGGGCGCCTCGTCGAGCGAGCCCGGGTGCCCGCCCCGCACCGCGGGGAAGCCGGCGGGCAGCCGGTGCACGATCGAGCCGAGCGCCAGCAGCTCGGTGTCGGCGTTGCTCAGGAACAGGATCATGTGGGCCTCTCGTCGGCGGGGGAGCGGTGCAGCGAGCAGTCGGCGCACAGCGCACCGCCCGAGGTCGTGGTCTTCCACCACAGGCAGCAGGTCCGCCGGTGGAACGCCCAGGCGTCGCCGGCGGGCGTGGGCTCCCAGCGGCCGAGGTCGGCCAGCCCGTGGGGCGCGGCCGCCAGGAACTCGGCCACCCGGTCGTGCCACGCCGGCCCGCAGGCCTCCCGGACGGCCCCGGCCCCGGAGGCGCAGGCCGCGGCGGCGTTCCCCCACACCAGCTGGGCCCCCATCCGGGGCAGCGCCGGGGCCACGAGATCGAGGTGGCCGGCGAACAGGTGGTCCCCCAGCGATGTGGCGGCGAATACGCCGGGATCTCGGCGTAGACGCCGCCAAATCGTGGAAGACGGCCGCCCCCGGGCCACCCCGACGCCCATGAGGTCCACCCGGCAATCGGGAGCCACCCCCGACAGGAGCCAGCATGCCAGCGCCACCCCGGCCGTCCGGTAGGCGTACCCCTGCCACCACAGCGAGGCCAGCACGACGGGGTCGTCGGTCCCCCGGACGTCGGCCGAGGTGGCGATCTGGTGCCCGACGACATCGGGGTCCGTGAGGTCGGAGCTGGCCACCTCCCCGGCCGCGAGCCGGTCGCCGGATTCCACCAGCCGCCACCGCATCCAGTCGGCGACGCCGGTGAGCCGGCCCAGCGCCTCGACGACCGTGGTCACGGGGCCCCCTCGGCGACGAGGTCGAGCACGCGGGGCAGATCCAGGTGCGCCTCCAACGCGTCGGCGATGCGGTCGAGGCGGGCCAGGCGGGCGGACGCGAAGTCGACGCCCGTGGGCGCCCACCCCTTCCCGCACCGCCCGGCCACCCACCGCAGCACCTCCGCCCGGAACCCGTCGCGCTCGAACAACCCGTGCAACGACGTCCCGGCCACTCGACCGCCGTCGAACCACCCCAACACTTCGCCGCCCGCGCCGATCATCCACGCGCCCGCCCCGCCCTCGGCCCGCACCCGGCCGTGGTGGATCCGGTAGCCGGCCACGTCCTCGCCCGCCCCGGGGCCGGACGGGACCGTGCCCGCGGGGCGGTCGAGCACCTTGTCGCCCCGGAACTCCGTCGCCACCGGCAGCCAGCCCAGCCCCTTATCCGTGCCGGGTGGGCCCTCGACGCCGTCCGGGTCGTCGATCCGGTCGCCGGCCATCTGCAGTCCGGCGCAGACCGCCACGATCGCGGCGTCCGACCGCTCGACCGCCGCCGCCAGGCCGGTGCGCCGGAACCACGCCAGGTCGCCCCGGGTGTCCTTGGACCCCGGCAGCACCACCAGGTCCGGCCGGCCCAGCTCCGCCACCGACCGCACCCACCGCACGCGCACGCCCCCTTCCAGCCGCAGCGGGTCGACGTCGCCCGCGTTCGACACCCGGGGCCAGCGCAGCGCGGCGACGTCGAGGACGTCGCCGTCGGCCGCGATCTCCGCGGCCGGGCGGTCGAGCGCGAGCGAGTCCTCGTTGTCGATGTCCACGACGCCCAGGTGCGGGAGCACGCCCAGCGTGGGCACCCCGCACCGCCGCTCCAGGTCGGCGCACGCGTCGCCGAGCAGCGCCGGGTCGCCCCGCAGCCGGTTGACCACGAACCCCCGGACCGTGGCCCGCAGGTCGTCGGGCAGCAGCGTGACCGTCCCGAACAGCGAGGCGAACACCCCGCCGCGGTCGATGTCGCCCACGACGATGGCCGGCAGCCCCGCCCGCCGGGCGAGGGGCAGGTTGACCAGGTCGCCGTCCAGCAGGTTGATCTCCGCCGGGCTGCCCGCCCCCTCGCACAGCACGACGTCGAACCGGGACCGCAGGTCGGCCAGCGCGCCCAGCACCACCGGCCACAGCCCCGCCTTGGCCTCGTGGTACCCGGCCGCGGTCATGACCCCGGTCGGCCGCCCCATGACCACCACCTGGCTCGCCCGGTCGGTCGTCGGCTTGAGGAGGATCGGGTTCATCGCCGCCTCGGGCGGGACGCCGGCCGCCACCGCCTGGACCCACTGGGCGTGCCCGATCTCGGCCCCGCCGGGCGTGACCGCGGCGTTGAGCGCCATGTTCTGGGCCTTGAACGGCGCTACCCGCACACCCCGCCGGGCGAGCAGGCGGCACAGTCCGGCGACCACGAACGACTTGCCGGCGTCGCTGGTCGTCCCGCACACGACCAGCCCGCCCCGCAGGCCGGCGAGCTGCCCGCCGTTCACCGCCTACCCTCCCGGCCATGGCGCGAGCGCAGTCGATCGTCCTGGTCAACACCGGTCACGGCAAGGGCAAGTCCTCGGCCGCCTTCGGCGTGATGGTGCGGGGCTGGGCCCGCGGCTGGCGGGTCGGCGTCATCCAGTTCGTCAAGGGCGGCAAGTGGAAGACCGGCGAGCGCAAGCTGGCCGACGAGCTCGGCATCGAGTGGCACACGCTGGGCGACGGCTTCACGTGGGAGTCCACGGACATGGAGCGCACCGCCGAGCTGGGCCGGGCGGCGTGGGCGCTGGCCGCCGAGAAGCTGGCGTCCGGCGACTACGACCTGCTGGTCCTCGACGAGGTGACCTACCCGGTGAAGTACGGCTGGGTCGACGCCGGCGACGTCGCCGCCGCCATCCGGGACCGGGCCCCCCGCACCAGCGTCGTCGCCACCGGGCGCGACGCCCCCGACGAGCTGGTGGAGGTGGCCGACACCGTGACAGAGATGCGCAAGGTCAAGCACGCCTACGACGCGGGGATCTCGGCGCTCAAGGGCATCGAGTTCTGAGCCGGGGCCCGGGCTGCGGCCCGGGCGGCCTCGGTCCACAGCACGCCGAGCCCGAGGACCAGCACGGTCCACACGAGCAGGTTGCCGGTCAGCGAGTTGAGCCGGAACTGCCACACGAGGTTGGCGGGCGCCCCCACCGGGTCCGGCGACGACGGCAGGGCCACGAACGTCACGGCGAACGCCGCGATCGCGGCCACGGCCACCGCCGCGGTGCGCCGGTCGTCGGGCCAGCCGGCCCGCCGCAGACGGGCCGACAGGTGGGCCGCTCCCGCCAGGATCAGGGCCCCGAGCACGATGGCCAGCACGTACAGCCGCTCCCGGTCGCCGACCGTGGCCGGGTCGCCGACGGCCGGCGGGTTGGGCGGGTACTTGAGCCACGGGACCACGGTCACGGCCCCGGCCAGCACGACGCCGGACACCAGCACCCGGTGGAACGGGCCGCCGGTGGTCGTGCGCAGCGACAGCGACGCGACGCCGAGCAGCACGCCGAACGCCGCGCCCGTCAGCGCGTAGGCCAGGAACAGGCCGGGGCCCTGCTGGTCGCTGCGGTCGACGGTGACCTCGGTCTCGCCGTCGCCGGCCGGCTCCTCCCCGGCGTGGGCCGCGGCCGCCTCCTCCAGGGCGATGGCGTCGTCGACCCGGGGCTCGGTGACGACCGCGTGGAACACGGCGCCGACGAGTCCTGCGGCGACGCCGATGAGCACCGCGGCCACGAGGATCGTGCGCGGGCGCGTGAAGTCGAACCGGGCGAGCATGTTCGTCCTCGGGTTCTACGACGGGCTCAGTGGCACGGAACGCCGACGATGTGGCGCCCGTCGTGGAAGAACTCGTGGAAGAACAGGTCGCCCCGCGACAGGACGCTGGTCAGCTGCCCGTTGTCGAACGTGACCAGCCACAGCGCCAACGCGGCGGCCACCAGCAGGGCCACCAGGGCCCAGCCGCGGATCGGGGCGACGACGACGCCGGGCTCGAGCGCGGCCACCGTCGCCGTCGGGGTGCTGCTTGCCATGTGCCTCTCCCTCCATCCTCGTGGAAACCCCCACGGTCGGTCTCCTGGCTCCCGGATCACCGCTCGCCCCGCCTTCCCGGGCCGAGGCCCAGTGGCATCGTGGGGTCCGCTCCCCGGTCACAGTGGCGGGACCGCGTCGGACTCGCACCGACTTCCCGGAACCGTGGTTCGGGCCGGAACCCTATCAGCGCCCCGAGGAGAGGTACTCGTGGAGGGTGTCGGTCTCGGCCTGCAGCTCGTCGATGCGGGACTTCACCACGTCGCCGATGCTGACGATCCCCACCAGCCCACCCTCGTCGAGCACGGGCACGTGCCGGATGCGCCGGTCGGTCATGAGCCGCATGAGCTCGTCGACCGTGGCCCGCGGACCGCACGTGGCCACGTCGGTCGACATCAGCTCGTCGACCGGGCGGCCGAGGAGGGCGGCGGTGTCGGCACCGGGGCCGCCCAGGGCGCGCACGACGTCGCGCTCGGACAGGATGCCGGCCACGGTTGCGGTGCCCTCGCCCGCCTCGTCGCCGGTCACCACCAGCGCACCGATGTTGCGCTCGTGGAGGCGCGCCACGGCCTCGGCCACGGTCGCCCCGGTCGGGATGGTCTCGACCACCCGACCCTTCCGGTGGAGGATGTGCTCGATCAGCACCGCACCCACCTCCTCGGGGGTTGTCGTCTGGGGTGATCCAAGTGTCGCACGCCGGTCGCCTACCGTGCGGGCCGGTGGCGGCGCCGTATCCTGCCCGGATGGCGGAGCACCACATCACCGGCGGCACGGGCGAGACGCCGCTGATCGACGCGGCCACGGTGGTGCTGTTGCGGGACGGCTCCGCCGGGGTCGAGTGCCTGATGGTCCGCAAGACCTCCGGCCAGGCGTTCGGCGGGCTGTGGGTGTTCCCCGGCGGCCGGGTCGAGAACGCCGACGGCGCCGGGTTCGAGGGCGCCCGCCGGGGTGCGGTCCGCGAGGCCGCCGAGGAGACCGGGCTGGTCCTCGACGCGAAGGCGCTCGTGCCGCTGTCCCACTGGACCCCGCCGACCAGCGCGCCCCGCCGCTACGCCACCTGGTTCTTCGTGGCCGCGCTGCCGGAGGGTGCGGCCGACGTCGAGGTCGACGGCGGCGAGATCGGCGACCACGTGTGGACCACGCCGGCCGGGGCCATCGCCCGCCACGCGTCCGGCGAGATCGAGATCATCCCGCCTACCTGGGTGACGCTCCAGCGGGTCGCCGACCTCACCCGGTCCGGCACGGCGGCCGGCACGGTCGACGCGGCCGCGGCCGCCGAGGTCGACCGCTACTTCACGCGGATGGCGCGCCAGGGCGACTCGCTGGTCACGCTGTGGCAGGGCGACGCCGGCTACGCGTCCGGCGACGCCGACGCCCCGGGCGCCCGTCACCGGCTGGTGATGGACCCGGACGGCTGGCGCTACGAGCGGTCCCGGTGAGCGCGCGGGTTGCGATCGGAGCCGCGGGTGCCGAGCATGGAGCCATGGACGCCGACGTCGACACCCCGGCTCCCGCCGCGCCTGCGGAGCCGGCGGCGCGCGACGGCGGCGACGCCGGCGACCGTGGCGACGGCGCGGCCGGCGAGGAGGCACCGGCCCGGGGCGGGCTGTCCTGGCTCCAGGTGGTGGCGCTGGGGGTGGCGCTGGCGTTCCTCGGCTTCGCCATCGGGTTCGTGCTCACCCGCAACCGGGCGCCGGCCGCCGACTCCGCCGACGTCGGCTTCCTCCAGGACATGCTCACCCACCACGACCAGGCGCTCGGCATCGCCCGCCTGACCATCGCCTACGGCGAGGACCCGATCGTGCGCAGCTACGCAGCCGACGTCCTGACGTTCCAGTCGTACGAGACCGGGGTGATGACCCAGAAGCTGGCCGACTGGGGCTTCACCCGCGACGACCGGTCGGACGAGGCCATGGCCTGGATGGACATGGGCGTGCCGGTGTCGGCGATGCCGGGCCTGCTCACCGAGGACGAGATGGCCCAGATCGAGGCGGCCCGGGGGCGCGAGCTCGACAGCCTGTTCCTGGAGAAGATGGCCGAGCACCACCGCGGCGGGCTGCACATGGCCCAGGAAGCCGCCGACCGGGTGTCCGACGACGACGTGGCCGCCCTGGCCCGGCGCATGGAGCGCAACCAGGCGGGCGAGATCAACGAGTACCGCATGACCGCCGAGGCCGGCGGCTACGGCCTCGACATCCCGCCGGCCACGGTGCCGCCGGAGAACCTGCCGCCCTCGGGGGACTGAGCCGTCCCTGTCACAGGGCACCAGTAGCCTGGCGCCCGTGGCTAGAACCGGCCAGACGATGACCGTCGACGAGTTCCTCGCGCTGGGAGAGGCGCCTTTCAAGTACTGGCTCGTCGAAGGGCGCCTGGTCGTGAACGAACCGAAGCTGCCGCACCAGATCGCGGTGGGCAACATCCTC